>JBKPMY010000320.1:0-3644 GCA_046732375.1 Myxococcota bacterium | reverse complement strand
TGCCGGGGGCGCGCTCGCTCCTCGCGGTCTCCTCGGCCCGCAGCGCGGTGCTCAGAAGATCCGCCGCTCGTGCCTCGAGCCGACCCGTCGCCTGGTCGGTGGCCACCGTGCCCTCCACGACGCGCCGGCGAGCGGAGGTGTCCATCTCCTGACGAGCCTGGGTGCGCAGCTCGCTGCTCGCTCGCGCCACCCGCGCCGGGACCGGGGGGACCCGTGCCCGCGTCGACGTCCGCTGCTGGCGCGGCGGAGCGGGTGGTTTCCGACATCGCTCGATGCGGCCCCGGAGCAGCTCCTCGAATCGCTTTCGGGGCGGCACGGAGGGCGAATCACTTCGCGGTGCGTCGACACGCTCGGGCTGCATGGCCAAACGCGTGGAATCAAGCTCCGTGCCGAGCGGGCTCGCTCACAGGACGGGCGGCGCGAAGTCCTGCAGTCGGGACGACCATCCGGTTGGTGAGCCGCGCAACAGATGCCCACCCGCCGCGTCCACGCGCGGTGTGCGCGTCGTCGAGCGCGCGGTCGGTGCATAGGTCATTTCGCACCGGGCGCCGCGCGCGCTGCGCCGTTAAGACGACAGCCGGATGCGGTAGGTTGCGGTTCCCGGAATGACGGCCCCTGCGGACATCAAGCTCGTCATCACGAAGATCAAGGACGAGGCCGAGCTTTTCCAGGCGCTGGCGATCCGCGAAGTCGTCTTCATCGAGGAGCAGCACGTTCCGGAGACGATCGAGCGCGATGCCGAGGATGCGCGTGCGCACCACCTGCTTGTCTTCGCCGAGGGGCACGCCATCGGCACCGGGCGGCTGGTGGTCCTGCCCACAGCTCCCAAGGGGGAGAAGGGCACCTGGGGGCAGATCGGACGGATGGCGGTGCTCCAGTCGCACCGCAAGCACGGAGTGGGTACCCTTCTGCTGAAGGAGCTCGAGGGCGAGGCCCGCCGGAAAGGACTCACCGGCGTCCTGGTCCACGCTCAGCTCTACTCGCTCGGGTTCTACGAGCGCCACGGCTACCGGCCGGTCGGCGCGGTCTTCAAGGAAGCGGGCATCGACCACGTCGAGGCCCACAAGAAGCTGTGAGGCGGCCCGTCGGCGCGATCGCCGTGTCTCGGGCGGTGGGCGCCCGCTCCGCCTAGCCGACGGCGCGCGCCCCCCCGCGGCTGACCTCGGGGGTCTCCAGCATTCTTTCCAGGAAGCGTGGAAGCTGCAGCGCCCGCTCGACGCTCCTGGAGCGGAGGAGCCGGGCGCGCTCGCGGAAGCCATCGCGGGCGCGCGCGAGCTGCTCGGAGGGTGGCGCGAGGCCCAGCATCTCGCGGATCCGGTCGAGCATCTCCGGTGCCGCCGGAACGTAGAGCCCCAGCCGCTGGCTCTCGATGTAGCCGACGTGGGCCCGCTCGCTTCCGGGGATGAAGTGGAAGAGGAGCAGCGGACCGAGGCCCACCTCGAGCAATTCCTGGAGCGTCGCCGGTGCGAGGCTCCCCAGCACCGGCACGTCGGCCAGCCCCATCAGCGCAGCGAGCACGTCGGGTGCGACGAAGCCGAAGGCATGGAAGCCGTCGCCCGCCCGGGCGCGGAGCCGGGTCTCGAACGTCCGGTCCCGGCCGGCAACGACCACCACGTTTGCCGCCTCGCGCACCGCCGGATCGGCGAGCACGGCCTCCAGCACGGGCTCGGTCTTGACCGTCCACGCCGAGCCTCCGAGGAAGAGCAGCGTGGGGCGAGAGAGGTCGAAGCGGGCGAACTCGGGTAGCGCGGCCGCCACCTCGGCCTTGAGCCCGGCGCGGGCGGTGTCCCGCCCCTCCGCGCGAAGCCGCGCGCCGACGCGGACGAACGGCTCGCGCGTCAGGAACCCCGAGAGGTGCAGCCGCTCCTCCGGCACCCCGAGCGAGCGGTAGTGCTCGAGGGTGCTCTCGTCCATCACGATGAGCGCGTCCGAGCGGAGCGCCGGCAGGGGTGGGTGGTAGCCGGTGGCGGGCACGCCGTAGTCCGGGACCGCGAGGACCAGGGGCGTGACGAGGCCGAGCTCGCGCCGCACCCGGGCGAAGGTCATCGACTGCATCGGATGGGTGGTGACCAGGAGGTCGAAGGACTGGCGCCGCAGCAGCGCGAGGGCCTCGGTGGGTAGCTGCGGGCTGAGGAACATCGCGGTCCTCAGCGCCCAGGGCTCACTGCTCAGCTCGACGATCTTCCCCTGGAACTGGGGAAGGTAGCGCACGCACACCGAGTAGAACCAGTCGATGAACCGGTCGGCGGAGCCCCACACCTCGGGTTCGAGACGCTGCTGCTCGGGGTCGACGCGGGCCAGCGCCGCGGCGAAGGAGTCGCGCAGTGCGTGGTGGCCGCCCCCGGCGTTGAGCGAGGCGAGGAGGATGCGGCGGGTCATCGGGGGTCCAGGTGCAAGGGCGGCACTAACACTCCGGGCCGAAGGTCGCCAGTTCCGCGCGCGTTCACGTCCAAGCGACTCCCCTACCCTCGGCGGGGCGCCGGAGGTGAGGCTCGCAGCGGATCCTCCGGCCATGCGTGCCGGGGGTAGCGGCGCCCGAGCTCGCGGCGCAGGGAAGGGTAATGCCTGCTCCAGAAGCCGGCGAGGTCCTGCGTCACCTGGACCGCTCGCTGGTTCGGAGCGAGGAGGTGCAGCACGAGAGGCACCCGACCGCGCGCGAGCGCCGGTCCTTCGCCCATTCCGAAGAAGTCCTGGAGTCGGGAGGCGATCCAGGGCGGCTGACCGGACAGGTAGTGGACCGGGACCGAACGGCCGCCGGGAAGCGTCACGCGCTCGGGCAGCTCGCGGGCCAGGAGGCGAGCCGACTCGGGGGAGAGCGCGGCGAGCAGCTCGGAGGACAGGTCGGCCTCGCGCACCTCGGCGAGACTCCTCCGGCCCCGGGCGAGCACCGTCGCGAGCCCGGCCTCGTCCACCTCGGGCCAGTGCGCCTCCGGGAAGAGCGAGCGCGCCAGCTCGAGCCGTGCACGGAGGGCATCGAGCCTGGTGGTGTCGATGGCGGCGGCGAGCCCGCGGGACCTGAGCGCATCGGCCAGCACCGCCTCGGTGGCCCCCGAGGGCTCGGCGGGGATGCGTCGCTCCTCGAGGGTCACCGCGCCATAGGCCAGCCGCGTCAATCGCTCGACCCGCCCCGAATCGTCGGTGAAGACCAGGCGGTCCTCGTCGGTCAGCTGCTCGGGGAAGAGCTCGAGGAGCCACTCGGGCTCGATCGCGCTGGCCACGCGGACGCGCACCTCGGGGCCGCGGGGGCCGGTGCGCTGCTCGGCATCCAGCGCGAGGAGGAGCACCGGCTCCTGGACCACGCTTGCTGGATCGAGCACCGCGCTGCCTCCTCCGGAGAGGACCAGCTCCGGAGCGTGAGGCTTTCGGCGGCGGGCGACGCGGTCGGGGAAGCCGGCGAGGAGCGCGAGGAGCAGGCCGTCCTCGCGGTCGGCAGGCGGAGCTCGGTGCCGGCCATGCAGCGCGCGCGAGAGCTGCCGTGCGGTGCGCGCCACTGCCTGCGCGGCGCCGCCGCGTGCTCGCTCCCCGGAGCCGAGGGACTCCATCTGCTCCAGCACGTCCGACCGTGCGCTCAGGGTCGCCACGGGCCGCCGCGCGTCCCCCAGGCCGGGGCCGGGTCGCGACGGCCGCTCGGAGAGGACCGCGGC
>JBKPMY010000319.1:0-9043 GCA_046732375.1 Myxococcota bacterium | reverse complement strand
CCTCGGGCGTGAGCTCGGTCGAAGATTGGGTCTGCAAGCGGGCGGACCCTACGGCAGCGGGCCCGCGGCTGGCTAGTGCCCGCCGCCGATGCTCAGCCCTCGCTCACCAGCAGGTTGCCGCAGGCACCGCAGCGCTCCATCGACGCGGGGCTCCGTTCACCGCATCGCTTGCAGACGCGGCGGTCGTTCTCGTCCGGCGCCGCGGTCACCGCCGCCGAGGACGGACGCGCCCAGGGCAGCCGCATGCCGCATCGGTCACAGAACAGGCCCGAGGTCTGCACGTTCCGGCAGTACCGGCAGGTCGCCACCGTGGGCGCCACCGCCGGCGGTCCATCCGGCGCCACCCGCCCCGAGTCGAGGTCCTGGAGCCCCCCCGCGCCGACGTCCTGCGCGCTCGCGACCTGCGGCACCTCCCAGCCGAGCAGCGGATCACCCGGAACGTCGGGGACCGGACCCGCGGAGGTCGGCTCCAGCCCCGGGGCGACCTCGATCGGCAGGCCGAGGACCTCGGTGGGCAGCATGGTGGGCTCGAGGCCTTCGAGCGGCGCGTTGAGGTTGGCCGCCGCCGGGGATGTCCCGACCTGCTTGCCGCAGACCTCGCATTGCCAGCCGGTGACCGGTGCCTCGCAGACGGGACAGGGGCGCACGCGTCTCGAGGCCTCAGGTCGGAAGGGGGGCGGGCGTCATCGGGACGAACCGCACCGAGATCAGCCGCTCACTCTGCAGCGTTCCGTCGTCCGATTTGCGGAGCCGCACCAGCTCCTGTCCCTCGTGCTGTCCGCCGATCGGTCCCACCAGTCGCCCGCCGGGGGCGAGCTGCTCCACCAGCGTCACCGGCAGCCGCTCGGGGGCCGCGGTCAGCACGATGGCGTCGAAGGGTGCCGCCTCGGGCCAGCCGTCGAACCCGTCGCCGACCCGGAGGTGCAGCCGGGGCCCGGCGTAGGGGTGGAGGTGCTCGGCCGCCGTCCTGGCCAGCCCTTCGCGCACCTCGACGCTGTAGATGTCCGCACCGAGCAGGTGCAGCACCGCCGCCTGGTAGCCCGAGCCGGTGCCGATCTCGAGGATCCGGTCCCCGGGACGGACCTCCAGCGCCTCGCTCATCAGGGCCACCACGTAGGGCTGGCTGATGGTCTGCGCCTCGCCGATGGGCAGCGCCTCGTCCTGGGAGGCGATGTCGCGCAGCCGCTCGGGCACGAAGTCCGAGCGGGAGAGCAAGGTCATCGCGGCGAGCACACGCTCGTCGCGGATGCCGCTCCGGCGCAAGCTCAGGATGAGGCGCGGATCCTCCATGCCGGCGTCAACGTAAAACTTCGCCGCGGGCCTGGCTACCCCACTCTGGCCAGGGAGAGCTTTCCCTCCCACCGTTCCTCCAGGGCCCGGAGCAGACCTCGGTGCTGCGGCCGGGCCAGCCGGGGGTCGGCCGCAGCGATGGCCTTCGCCTCCTCGGCCGCTACTGCCGAGAGCGCCTGGTCCCGCGCCAGGTTGGCCACGCTGATCTCGGGGAGGCCGCTCTGCCGGGTTCCCAGGAATTCCCCTGGTCCGCGCAGTTCCAGATCCTTCTCGGCGATGACGAAGCCGTCGGTGCTCTGCTCCAGCACCTCCAGTCGCTCGCGGGCGTCCGGCCCCCCGGCGAAGGACGGCAACAGGTAGCAATAGGAGGCCGCCGCGCCCCGCCCCACCCGGCCCCGGAGCTGGTGAAGCTGGGAGAGCCCGAACCGCTCGGCGTTCTGGATCACCATCACCGAGGCGTTCGCCACGTCCACGCCCACCTCGACCACGGTGGTGCAGACCAGCACGTCCACCCGGCCGGTGCGGAAGGCCTCCATCACCGCGTCCTTCTCCTCCTGCTTCAGCCGCCCGTGGAGGAGCTCCACCCGCCGGTGGGGCCAGCGCACCTGGAGCTCCTCCGCCCCACGGGTCGCGTCGGCCAGGTCGATCTTCTCCGAGGCCTCCACCAGCGGATAGAGCACGTAGGCCTGGCGGCCCTTGCGCAGCTCGAGCTCCACCGCCTCCCACACCTCGGGGTGCCTCGGGGGCGTGGCCACCCGGGTGGTGATCGGCGTCCGCCCCGGCGGGAGCTCGTCGAGCACCGAGAGGTCGAGGTCCCCGTAGAGCGTCATCGCGAGCGTCCGGGGGATGGGCGTCGCGGTCATCACCAGGACATCGGGACGGCGCCCCTTCTGCCCGAGGGCCTGCCGCTGCAGCACCCCGAAGCGGTGCTGCTCGTCGATCAGCACCAGGCCGAGCTGCTCGAAGGCGATGCCCTCCTGGATCAGCGCCTGTGTGCCCACCGCGATGCGGGCCCGCCCCGACTCCACCGCCTCGCGTGCCCGGCGCTTCTCACCTCCCGACCCGGTCCCGGTGACCAGGACCACCTCCACGTCGGTCCGCCCGAACACCCGGGCGAAGGTGGCGTGGTGCTGCGCCGCGAGAATCTCCGTCGGCGCCATCAGCGCGACCTGCCAGCCGTCCTCCACCGCCAGCGCCGCGGCCACCGCCGCGACGGCCGTCTTCCCCGACCCCACGTCGCCCTGGAGCAACCGGTGCATCGGCTCCGGCCGGGCCATGTCCCGGCCGATCTCCGCCACCGCCCGGGCCTGGGCGCGGGTGAGCGTGAAGGGCAGCAGCCCGCGGGCGCGCGCCAGTCGCTCCCCGTCCACCCGAAAGGCGATGCCCGGCTCGTGCTTCACCCCCTGCCGCCGGAGCGCCAGGCCCAGGTGCAGGAGGAACAGCTCGTCGAAGGCGAGCCGGCGGTGCGCAGGGCTCCGGTGCTGGTCCAGCGCTTCCAGATCGTCGTCCGGCGCCGGCTGGTGGATGCGGGCCAAGGCCTGCGCCAGCGGGGGGAGGCCGAGCCGCTCGCGGAGCTCCGGAGGAAGCGGATCCTCGACGGCGGCGAGGTGGGCCGCGGCCACCCGCGCCACCAGCTCCCGCACCTGACGCTGCTCGTGTCGCTCGAAGCCTGGATAGACAGGCACGATGCGGCCGGTGTGGAGCGACGGGCCCCTCCCCTCGTCCGCGGGCTCGATCTCCGGGTGCACCATCTCCCGGCCGCCGGCGGTCGCCCGGAGCTCGCCGGACACGATGAGCCGCTTTCCCACCGGCACCCGGGACTTCATCCACGGCCCGCTCTGGAACCAGGTCAGGGCGATGCTGCCAGTCTCGTCCGCCAGCACCGCCTGGAACCCGCGCTTGCCGGGACGGATCATCAGATCCCTGGCCATCCGCACCGTCCCGACCGCGACGCCCCGCTCGCCCGGCCGGAGCTCCCGGAGCGTCGAGAGGCGGCGCCGATCCTCGTACGCGCGCGGCAACAGGAAGAGGAGGTCTCCCACCCGCTCCAGCCCCTTCCGGTTCAGGCCCTCGACGAGTCGGGGAGGGACCCGGATCCCGCTTCCGCCGATGGGCTGGGCCAGCGGTCCCCGGCGAGGGGCCGCGGAGATGGGACGGGCCACCTCCTCCTCTGGCTCGGCCTCCTCGGCCTTGCGCGCCGCGCGACGACGGCGGTCCTTCCCGCGAGGCTCCTCGAGGAGGCTCCCCTGCGCGCGTGCTCCGCGGCGGCGCGCCGGGGGACGGGTTCCTGCCGTGGATTCGATCTCCGAGGACTTAGCGTTCGCGGCGGCGGCGATCGCGGTCGTCGCGCGCGACGGGGCCGGCAGCGATCCGGTGGGAGCCGCTGGTGCCGGGAGCGGCTCGCCCCGTCCCGTCTCGGCATCGCGGACCCGGGGAGCGAGCGCCCGGAGCGCGTCCTGCGGTGACTCCGGTCCCCCGGGCTCGAGCGCCCGGGCCACCCTCTCCAGCAGCTGCACATCCGCGCCGGACCGGGCGGCGCGCGCGCCCTCCAGGGCCGTGCGGACGAGGCCCTCCAGGCCCTTCACCGTCGACAGGCGTACGAAGTCGCTCTGCGCGAGGAAGCGCAGCGGTGCGACCAGCGGCTGGAGGTAGGGCGCGGAGGGCATCGCCTGGGAACGGGGGCGAGAGCCTACTCCGCGGGCCCCCGGTCGACCCTCCGCGAGGGCTCCTAGGCTTCGTCGAGCTCCAGGAAGAGAACCTCGACCACCTCGTACTCTCGGGCGCCGCCGGGGCTCTGCACGGTCACCAGGTCGCCCACCGCCTTGCCGATCAGCCCCCGGGCCAGCGGGGAGGTCACGGAGATGAGCCGGCGCTTGATGTCCGCCTCGAGCTCACCGACCAGGGTGTAGGTGACCTCCTTCTCGCTCTCCGCGTCGACTAGCTTCACCGTTGCCCCGAAGACCACCTTGTCGCCGGATAGCCTGGAGACGTCGATGACCTCGGCCCGGGCGATCCAGTCGTTGAGGCTGACGATGCGGCCCTCGATGTGCGACTGCTTCTCCTTCGCCGCGTGATACTCGGCGTTCTCGCGCAGGTCGCCGTGCGCACGGGCGACCTCGATCTCCTTGGAGATCTTGCCCCGCTCCACGGTCTGGAGCTGCTTCAGCTCTTCCTTGAGGCGCCGGAGACCGGACGCCGTGATCGGGATGCGGCTCATACAGGGGGGCGGACCCTAACCAGCGGCGCTCAGCGCTTCAAGTTGAGCGCGTCCTGGAGCGCCGTCACCGGGATGCGCCCACGGACCAGCCGCTCGATCGCCCCCACCGCCATCCGCGCCGCCTGTACCGTCGTGTAGTAGGGAACGGAGTGCATCAGCGACTCGCGGCGGATGCTGAAGCTGTCGGCGATCTCCTTCTTCCCGAAGGTGGTGTTGATCACCAGGTCCACCTCGCCGTCCACGATCTTGTCCACCACGTGCGGACGACCCTCGGTGACCTTCAGGACGTGCTCGGTCTCGATGCCCTTCTTCTCGAGGTAGCGGTACGTACCGCCGGTGGCGACGATGCGGAAGCCCAGCGCCTTGAGCCTCTTGGCCAGGTCGACCATGGCCGGCTTGTCGTCGTCCTTCACCGAGATGAACACCGTCCCCGAGCTGGGCAGGGCCGAGCCCGCAGCGAGCTCGCTCTTGGCGAAGGCCGAGTAGTAGTCGTCGGCAATGCCCATCACCTCTCCGGTGGACTTCATCTCCGGTCCGAGGATGACGTCCACGCCAGGGAAGCGGGCGAAGGGGAACACCGACTCCTTCACCGCCACGTGCTTCATCTCGATCTCCCGCGGCGCGTTCAGCTCGCGGAGCGTCTTCCCCACCATGCACAGCGCGGCGATCTTCGCCAGCTCCACCCCGGTGGCCTTGGAGATGAACGGCACCGTGCGCGAGGCGCGTGGATTCACCTCCAGCACGTAGATGGTCTTCCCCTGGATGGCGAACTGCACGTTCATCAGACCCACCACGTTGAGCTCGCGGGCCAGCGCGGTGGCCTGGTCCTTCATCCGCTCCACCAGGTCGGGTGACAGCGAGTGCGGGGGCAGCGTCGCCGAGGCGTCTCCGGAGTGGATGCCCGCCTCCTCCACGTGCTCGAGGAGACCGCCCACCAGCACCTCGCCGGTCCGGTCGGCGACGAGGTCCAGGTCCACCTCGATGGCGTCCTTCAGGAAGCGGTCGATGAGCACCGGGTGCTCGGGCGAGGCCTTCACCGCCTCGCGCATGTACCGCTCGAGGCTCTCGCCGTCGTAGACCACCTCCATCGCCCGCCCACCGAGCACGTACGAAGGACGCACCATCACCGGGTAGCCGATCTTCTGGGCAGTGCCGTGCGCCTCCTCCGGGCTGCGGGCCACGCCGTTCTCCGGCTGCTTCAGCCCCAGCTTCTCGATGAGCTTGGCGAAGCGCTCGCGGTCCTCGGCGCGGTCGATGGCATCCGGCGTCGTGCCGAGGATGGGGAGGCCCGCCTTCTCCAGCGGCACCGAGAGCCGCAGCGGCGTCTGCCCCCCGAACTGCACGATGGCCCCGATCGGCTTCTCCCGGTGGGCGATCTCCAGCACGTCCTCGAGCGTGAGCGGCTCGAAGTACAGGCGGTCGGAGGTGTCGTAGTCCGTGGACACCGTCTCGGGGTTGCAGTTCACCATCACCGTCTCGTACCCGGCGGCGCGCAGGGCGAAGACGGCGTGGACGCAGCAGTAGTCGAACTCGATGCCCTGGCCGATGCGGATCGGACCGCTCCCGAGGATCAGCACCTTCTTCCGGTCCGTCGGGGGCGCCTCGTCCTCGTCCTCGTAGGAGGAATAGAGGTAGGGGGTATAGGCCTCGAACTCCGCGGCGCAGGTGTCGACGCGCTTGAAGACCGGGCGGATCGCCTTCCGGTGACGGTGGGCCCGGACCTCTCCCTCGGTCGTGCCCAGAAGGAAGGCCAGCACCCGATCGGAGAAGCCGTCCGCCTTCAGCCGCCGCAGCCGCGCGTCGTCGAGGTCCGACAGCTTCGTGCCGGACAGCGCCTTGGCCTCCAGCGCCAGGTCACGGATGTTGCGGAGGAACCAGGGGTCGATCGCGCTGAGCTGGTGTGCCTCCTCGACGCCCATCCCCTCGCGGAACGCCTGGAAGAGCGCCTGTGGGCGCTCGGGCCGCGGCACGCGGATGAGGTCGCGGATCTTCTCCGTCCGCGCCTCCGCATCGGCGGGCAGCTCGAGCGGCTCGAAGGAGGCCAGAGCGCCGGACTCCGTGCTCCGCAGGGCCTTCATATACGCCTCGCGGAAGGTCCGGCCGATGGCCATCACCTCGCCCACGCTCCGCATCGAGGTGGTCAGGGCGCGCGTCGAGCGGGGGAACTTCTCGAAGTTGAACCGGGGAATCTTCACCACCACGTAGTCCAGCGTGGGCTCGAAGGAGGCCGGCGTGTCCCGGGTGATGTCGTTCTTCAGCTCGTCCAGCCGGTAGCCCATGGCCAGCTTCGCGGCGACCTTGGCGATGGGGTACCCGGTGGCCTTGCTGGCCAGCGCGCTGGAGCGGCTGACCCGGGGGTTCATCTCGATCACCACCATCCGGCCATCGACGGGGTTGATGCCGAACTGGATGTTCGAGCCGCCGGTGTCGACCCCGATCTCCCGGATGATGGCCAGCGAGGCCTGGCGGAGCCGCTGGTACTCCTTGTCGGTCAGCGTCTGCGCGGGGGCCACGGTGATGCTGTCCCCGGTGTGCACTCCCATCGGGTCCAGGTTCTCGATGGAGCAGATGATGATGACGTTGTCCGCGGTGTCGCGGACCACCTCCAGCTCGAACTCCTTCCACCCCAGCACGCTCTCCTCCACCAGCAGCGTGGAGGTGGGGCTGGCCTTGAGGCCCTGGAGGCAGATGGTCTCGAACTCGTCGGAGTTGAAGGCCACGCCTCCGCCGGTGCCGCCGAGGGTGAAGCTGGGGCGGACGATGGCCGGAAAGCCGATGTCCTTGACGATGGCCTTGGCCTCGTCGAGCGAGGTCGCGTAGCCGCTCCGGGGCAGCGGCACGCCGATCTTCTGCATCGCCGCCTTGAACAGCTGCCGGTCCTCGGCCTTGTTGATTGCCTGGAGCGAGGCGCCGATCAGCTTCACTCCGTAGCGCTCGAGGATGCCCGTCTCCGCCAGGGCCTTGGCCAGGTTCAGCGCCGTCTGGCCGCCCATGGTGGGGAGCAGCGCGTCCGGGCGCTCGCGCTCGATGATCTGCTCGGCAGCCTCGACGGTGATGGGCTCGATGTACGTCCGGTGCGCGAACTCCGGATCGGTCATCACCGTGGCCGGGTTGCTGTTCAGCAGGACGACCTGAACGCCCTCCTCGCGGAGGGCCTTGATGGCCTGGGTGCCGGAGTAGTCGAACTCGGAGGCCTGGCCGATGACGATCGGCCCGGATCCGATGACCAGGACCTTGTGGATATCGGTTCGCTTGGGCATCGGAGGGGTCCCTGTAACACGTTCGTCGGAAGGATCCACCGCTCCCTGCCCGGAAGCGCCGGCACAGGAAGCGCGAGCCGTCGCCAGCCGGCGAGCGGAGCCAATCAGCTCAGGGCGGCGGCGAAGTCCCGCAGCCGCTGGAGCCCTTTCTCCAGCGTGGCCCGCGACGCGGCGAAGGAGAACCGGAGGTGCCCCGGCGCCCCGAACGGCTCGCCCGGAACCGCCGCGACGAGCAGGTCCTCCAGGAGTCGCTCGGAGATGTCGTGCGCCGAGCCGAGCGTCTTGCCCCGCCAGCTCTTGCCCACCCAGGCGCTCACGTCCGGGAAGGCATAGAAGGCGCCCTCCGGCCGGGCGCAGCGAACGCCGGGAATCTGGCTCAGCCCGCCGTGGAGGAGGTCCCGCCGCTGGAGGAACTCCCTCACCATCACCTGGATCGGCTCCTGGGGGCCGGTCAGCGCGGCCAGCGCCGCGCGCTGGGTGATGCTGCACACGTTGGAGGTGGACTGGTCCTGGACCAGCTGCATCCCCGTGATGAGCGCCTTCGGCCCCGCGGCGTAACCCATCCGCCAGCCGGTCATCGCGTAGGCCTTGCTCACCCCGTTCACCACCATCGTTCGGCTGCGGAGCGCCGGGGCGATGTTCGCGATGTTGTTGAAGCGGTGCCCGGTGTAGAGGAGGTGCTCGTAGATGTCGTCGGTGATGACCAGCACGTCCGGGTGGACGGCCATCACCGCCGCCAGCTCGAGGAGGTTCTCCTTCGGGAGGACCGCCCCGGTCGGGTTGCTCGGGCTGTTGAAGATGACGGCCTTCGTCCTCGGGGTGAGCGCCTTGGCCAGCAGGTCCGGATCGGGCTGGAAGCCGTCCTCGACCCGTGTGGGCACCACCACCGGACGGCCCCCGGCGAGCAGCACCTGCTCGGGGTAGCTCACCCAGTAGGGCGCGAACATCACCACCTCGTCGCCGTCCGAGAGGAGCGCCTGGAAGCAGTTGTAGAGCGCCTGCTTGCCGCCGTTGGTGACGATGATCTGGTCCGCGGCGTAGTCGAGCTCGTTCTCCTCCCGCAGCTTCCTGGAGATGGCCGCGCGCAGCTCGGGGATGCCGGGGGTGGCGGTGTACTTGGTGAAGCCCTCGCGGAGCGCCTGGACCGCGGCCTCCTTCACGTGCTCGGGGGTGTCGAAGTCCGGCTCACCGGCCGACAGCCCGGCCACGTCCTTCCCCGCAGCGGCGAGGGCCTTGGCCCGGGCGTTGAGGGCGAGGGTCGGGGAGGGCTGGATCT
>JBKPMY010000318.1:0-14912 GCA_046732375.1 Myxococcota bacterium | reverse complement strand
CAGATCATCCCCGCTCCGCTCCCGAGGGTGTGCCCCGACATGGCGGACCAGTCCTGAGCCCGCGCAGATCCGGCCACCGACCCCACGAGCAGCGCCATCCAGACGACGAGTCTCCGCACGCCTCTCCTCCTTTGGACGTTCCGGCCCGGCTGCCTCGTTTCGCACGGCGGCCTGATGTGGGTTCCAGAGGGGATCGGGTGGGGGTGACGCGGTGCAACGTCGAGCGCGGAAAACTTCCACCATCTCGTGTGGCGCATGAGGTGCGTGCCCGGTACAGTCCGCCGCACACCCACAGGACTCCGGTCGGGAGCCATTCCGATGACCGTCTCGCCATTTCGCGCCGTGCTGGCCTCCTGTCTCCTCCTCGCGGCGCCCGGAAGGGCGGCGGACGCTCCGCTGAGGGTGAGCATGATTCCCACGACGGATCCGTCGAAGATGCTCCGGGACGCCGAGCCGCTGGTGGCGCGCCTGGAGAAGGCGACGGGCCGGAAGGTGAGCCTCACCATCCCCCAGAACTACGCCGCGGTCGTGGAGGCGCTGGTCCAGGGACAGGTCGACGTCGCGCACTTCGGTGGCTTCACCTTCGTCCAGGCCAACAAGCGCGCCGGGGCGGTCCCCCTGGTCCAGCGCGAGAGGGACCGCGCCTTCCACTCCAAATTCATCACCGCCCGTGAGGACGTGAAGGGTCTCGCCGATCTCCGCGGGAAGCGCTTCGCCTTCGGCGACGTGAACTCCACCTCCGGGCACCTGATGCCTGCCTTCTTCATGCGCAAGGAGGGGGTGGATGCGGCGGTCCTCGACCAGGCCATCTACACCGGCGGGCACGACGCGACGGCGCTGGCAGTGGCGGAGCGGCGCGCGGATGCCGGAGCCCTGGACGAGGCGGTCTGGGATCGGCTCACGAAGGAAGGCAAGGTCGACCCGGCGAAGGTCCGCGTCTTCTGGACCACTCCGCCGTTCGTCGACTACCTGTGGGCGGCCCGGAAGGACCTGGATCCGGCGGTGGCGAAGAAGTTCACCGACGCCTTCCTCGCCCTGGACCCCGGCAAGCCCGAGGACAGACCCATCCTCGAGCTGCTCTCGGCGAAGGGGCGGTACGTGGGGGTGGACGTGGCGGCATACGCGCAGCTCCGGGAGGCAGCGATCCGCGAAGGGTTGCTCCGGTGAGCTTCTCGCTTCACGGCGTCCAGCGTTCCTTCGACGGCCGGGCGGGCCGCGTCGCGGCGCTGGACGGCGTGACGCTGGAGGTCGCGCCTGGTGAGCGGCTGGTGGTGCTGGGTCCCTCCGGCGCGGGGAAGACCACGCTCTTCGGCGTGCTCAACACCACGCTTCGCCCGACCGGGGGCATGGTGCGCTTCGAGGGGCGGGACGTGTCCCCGCTTTCGCCGCGCGCGCTACGGGCGGTTCGCCGGCGCATCGGGACAGTTTTCCAGCAGCCCCGGCTGGTACCCTCCCTCAGCGTTCGGCAGAACGCGCTGCTCGGTCGGGTGGGTCACTGGTCGTTCCCAGACGCGATGCGCGCCTGGGTCCGACCATCGGCTCGGGACCTGGAGCGGGTGGACGCGGCGCTCGGAGCGGTGGGGCTTCTCCACCGAGCGGCGGCGCGGGCCGACGAGCTGTCCGGCGGCGAGCAGCAGCGAGTGGCGATCGCCCGGGTGCTGGTGCAGGAGCCGACCGCGGTCCTCGCCGACGAGCCCTTCGCCTCGCTCGACCCGGCGCTGCGGGAGACGATGGGCGAGCTGCTCCTCGGCGTCGCTGCGCGGGACCGCACGCTGGTGGCGGTGATGCACGACGTGGACTTCGCCATCCGGCACTTCCCGCGAGTGGTGGGACTCGGCGCCGGCCGGGTCCTGTTCGACGTCCCCGCGGCCCAAGTCACCCCGGAGCTCCTCAAGGCGCTGTATCCGCGCGAGGTACCGGAAGCCCCCGTGGTTCCGGCAAGGGAATGGGCCGATGGCTTCGTCTGCGCGCGCTGAGCGGGGAGCCGGGCCGGGTGGGCTGTTCGGCTCGCGGCTGCTGCCGCTTCTGCTGGTGGCCGCGTTCCTCGCCTGGAGCGTCGCCGCCTCGAACGTCTCGCCAGGTGCGCTGGTCTCTCCCGAGGCGCTCCGGGGCCTGGGCCGGCTGGTCCGCGGAATGCTCCCGCCCGACGTCACGCCGGCCTTTCTCGGCGTGGTGGCGGTCGCCGTGGGACGCACGCTCGCCATCGCCATCGCCGGGACGGTGCTGGCCTTCCTCCTCGCGGTCCCGCTGGGGATCCTCGCCACCCCGCGGCTCTTCAGGCCCGGGGCGCTGGCCGCCGGTCGCGGTCCCTGGGCGGTCGTTCTGTACTCGGCCCACCTCGCCGCCCGGGCGACGCTCCGGGTGTTCCGCGCCGTCCCGGACCTGCTCTGGGCGTTGCTCTTCGTGGTGGCGGTGGGCCTCGGGCCGCGGGCGGGTGCGCTCGCGCTCGGGGTCTCGTACGCCGGCGTTCTCGGCCGGATGTACGCCGATCTCCTCGAGGACGTCGAGCCCGCGACGGCCGAGGCCCTCGTCGCATCGGGGGGCCGCCGCGAGTCCCTGGTCCTCTTCGCGCTGGTCCCGCAAGCGTTGCCCGGGCTGGTGAGCTACAGCCTGTACTCGCTCGAGTGCGCGATCCGCTCCGCGTCGGTCCTGGGCTTCGTCGGCGCGGGGGGAATCGGCCAGGAGTTCCAGATCTCGATGCGCCTGTTCGAGTACGGGCAGGTGTCGACGCTGCTCCTCGCATTGCTCGGCCTGATGCTCGCGGGCGAGGCGGTGAGCCGGCTGCTCCGCCGGGCGACCCGGAGCGCGCGAGTCAGCGGTCGGCCTCCGCTGACCGGCCTTGCCCGGAGCCTGGTGATCCTGGCGACGGTCATGGGGGTGATGGTGTCGTTCCACGCCACGGAGCTGCTCGGCGGCGCCGACCACGGCCTCCTCGGGCGGATGGGCCGATTCGCGGCCCAGCTTTTTCCTCCGGATCTCTCCCTGAGCTTCCTCGCTTCGCTGCGCGAGCCGCTGCTGCAGACACTGGCGGTGGCGGGCGCCGGCACGCTGCTCGGGATGGTGATCGCGGCGGCGCTCGCGCCGCTGGCCAGCGGTGGGCTGATGCTCCGCCCTCCCGGTGCGCCGGGGCGGCCGGGTGCGCTGGACCTGCTCGCGCGGCTGGTGCACGCGACCGTCCGGTCCGCGCTCGCGATGCTTCGCGGCATCCCGGAGATGCTCTGGGTCCTGGTCTGCATCGTGGCGGTGGGCTTCGGAACCTTTGCCGGCGTCCTGGCCCTGGGTCTGCACACCGCCGGGGTGCTCGGGCGGCTCTGGGCCGAGGCGCTCGACGATGCGCCGGCCGACGCCGTCGAGGTGCTGGAGGCCGCGGGCGCGACCGCTCCGATCCGGAGCCTGTGGGGAGCGTGGCCGCAGGTGCGACCGCTGGTCGCCAGCTACGCGCTGCTCCGCTGGGAGTTCAACCTCCGGGTGTCAGCGCTGGTCGGGTTCCTCGGCGGCGGCGGGCTCGGACTCAAGCTCTACAACGCCATTCAGCTGAGCTTCTACGATCAGGTCGGCACGATGGTGTTGCTCATCTTCGGGCTGGTGGTGCTGAGCGACGCCGTTTCCGACGCGCTCCGTCGAACCTGGCTCGCGCCGGCGACGCTCCGCCGCGAGGCCGGGCGTGCCACCGAGGCCTCCCTCCCGGCCCAGGCCGGCGGGCTCGCGGCCTGAAGGGCGCGGACCCGACGCTGAGGCGTCGCTAGGTGCCAGACACCTCGTTACGGACGCCTCGTTACGAGGCGCCTGCCCGCCGCTGAGGTGCCAGACACCTCGTTACGGACACCTCGTTACGAGACACCTCGCTACCGCCGAGGTGCCAGGCACCTCGAGACCGGGGTGCCGCCGAGGTGCTGCCGCCGAGGTGCCAGACACCTCGTTACCGACACCTCGTTACCCGAAAACGCGGCCCCGCCGAAGGGTGCCAAGCACCTCGATACCGGCACTCTTTACGCCTCCTTTGCAGGCGTTCCGTCCCCCCCGCCAGGTACCGCTTTGCGAGGTGCCAGACACCTCGTGACTGCCTCGTGACTCGGACACCGCGTGACGAATCGCGCGCGAGCGGTTCGTCGCGAAGGTTTCACTGTCGGTCGCCGTCCGGCGGCCCCGGCTCGTGATTGCCGGCGCCCTCCGGCATGAGCTCCATGGAGACTTGAACGTGCGGCTGACGGTCCGGCCGGCGGCTTCGTGCGTGACGGCGAACCGACACATGAGCGAGGAGTCGTTGCGCCACTGTTTCCCAGGAATCTCCGAAGCCTGTTCAGGAGGATGACGCTCGGCGTTACCGCTCGGTGCTTCTTGACACCCGTGTGCACCGCGGTCAGCGTTGCCCTCCGTCGCGGAACGAATTTTCGCTGGAGGGGCCCATGCACGTGGACCGCCGAACGTTCCTCAAGGGTACGGCCGCCGTCGGTGGTGCGCTCGGACTCGGAGTCTTCGATCTCTCCGAAGCGCGCGCCGAGATGCGCGAGCTGAAGATCGCCCGCACCACCGAGACGCGCAGTACCTGCCCGTACTGCTCGGTCTCGTGTGGGGTGATCATCCACACCCTCGGAGACAAGGCCAAGAACGTGAAGGGCTCGGTGGTCCACGTCGAAGGGGACCCTGATCACCCAATCAATCGCGGCACGCTCTGTCCCAAGGGCATCACTCTCAAGGACAACATCCAGCATCCCGGACGGCTGACCACCCCCAAGGTTCGCCGTCCCGGATCCGACAAGTGGGAGGAGATCTCCTGGGAGGCGGCGTTCGCGGGGATCGCTCGCCACATCAAGACCACCCGCGACAAGACCTTCGTCGCCACCAACGCGAAGGGCGAGACGGTGAACCGCACCCCGGGCATCGTGATGATCGGGGGCTGCACCGATACCAACGAGTTCAACTTCCTCCAGTGGAAGGTTAGCGCCGGCCTCGGAGTCACGTACCGAGACACGCAAGCACGAGTATGACACGGTCCAACGGTGGCCAGTTTGGCCGCCACGTTTGGTCGCGGTGCGATGACGAACGGGTGGGTGGACATCAAGAACGCGGACGTCGTCTTCGTGATGGGAGGTAACCCGGCCGAGAACCACCCGTGTGGATTCAAGTGGGCGCTGGAAGCCAAGAAGAACCGAGGAGCGAAGATTGTCGCGGTGGATCCGCGGTTCCAGCGGACGGCCGCGGTCGCTGACGTCTACGCTCCGGTGCGGGCCGGCGCGGACATCGCCTTCCTCCTGGGCATCATCCGCTACGCCATCGAGACCAAGCGGTACCACGCAGACTACGTGAAGGTGCACACCAACGCCTCGTACATCGTCGGCGAGAAGTACGGCTTCCAGGACGGCCTGTTCAGCGGCTTCGACGAGAAGAAGGGCGAGTACGACAAGACGGCCTGGGGCTACCAGCCGGACGAAAAGTCCAAGGGCTACCGGGTGGACGAGACGCTGGAGAATCCGAACTGCGTCTTCCAGCTGCTGAAGAAGCACGTCGACCGGTACACCCCGGAGATGGTGGAGAAGATCTGCGGCACGCCCAAGGCCCAATTCCTGAAAGTGGCCGAGATCGTCACCTCGACCGGGAACGCGGAGCGGGTGGGTACCATCATGTACGCGTTGGGCTGGACCCAGCACTCGACCGGGGTACAGATCATCCGTGCCGCCGCGATGCTCCAGCTGTTGCTCGGCAACGTCGGGCGTCCGGGCGGCGGGGTGAACGCGCTGCGCGGCCACTCCAATATCCAGGGCGCCACCGACATGGCGGGGACGTTCGACATCCTCCCCGGCTACCTGAAGACCCCCAACGGCGCGCTGACCGATCTCGCCACGTACCTCGACAAGAGCACGCCCTGGACTCTGAACAAGATGGCCTGGTCGTCGATGAACTACTGGAGCAACTACCCCAAGTTCATGGTCTCGCTCCTCAAGGCGCTCTACGGGAAGACCGCCACCAAGGAGAACGACTTCGGCTACGCCTGGCTCCCCAAGGCCGACGGCAACTACTCCTGGGCGTACATGTTCGACGACATGTACCGGGGCCACTCCATGCGCCTCGGGGGCAAGGAGCCGGGGCCGGAGGGGTTCATCTCCTTCGGCATGAACCCGGTGGGCACCGGGCCCAACTCGGAGAAGATGGTCGCCGCCCTCGCCAAGCTGAAGTGGCTGGTGATGGTGGAGAACCAGGAGACCGAGACCGCCGTCTTCTGGAAGGCGCCGGCGGAGCTAAAGGGCCCACGGGCCTCGGAGATCAAGACCGAGGTCTACCTCCTTCCGGCGGGGAACTTCGCCGAGAAGGACGGGACGCTGACCAACTCCGCGCGGTGGATCCAGTGGAAATGGAAGGCGGTCGATCCTCCCGGTGACGCGAAGAGCGACCAGGAGATCATCGCCCGCATGTTCCTCGCGGTGCGCGACCTGTACAAGAAGGAGCCCGGAGCGCTCCCGGAGCAGGTGCTCAACGTCTCCTGGTCGTACACCAGCAACACCAATCCGGACCTGGCCGAGGTGCTGAAGGAGATCAATGGCAAGGCCCTCGCCGACCTCACCGAGCCGCCGAAGGATCCCAAGTCCAAGGAGCCGCCGAAGGTCCTGAAGACCGCCGGACAGCAGGTCGATGGATTCGGGCAGCTCCGGGACGACGGAAGCACGATGTGCGGCAACTGGCTGCACTCCGGCTGCTACACGGAAGCCGGGAACCTCACGATGCGCCGGAACAACGCCGATCCGCTCGGGCTGGGCATGTTCCACCAGTGGGCCTTCAGCTGGCCGGCCAACCGTCGCATCATGTACAACCGCGCCTCCGCCGACGCGGCGGGCAAGCCCTGGGATCCCAAGCGAGCGGGAATCCAGTGGAACGGCGAGAAGTGGGTGGGGGACGTCCCGGACTTCAAGCCCGACTCGCCACCCGGGCAGTTCGGCGCCTTCATCATGCTCCCCGAAGGCGTGGGACGGCTCTTCGCCCCGGTGCTCAACGACGGGCCCTTCCCCGAGCACTACGAACCGGTGGAGGCTCCGGTGGAGAACGCGCTCCATCCCAAGGTGAGCGCGAGCCCGGTGGTGAAGCGGTTCACCAGCGACAAGGACACCTGGGGGAAGGCGTCGGATTATCCGATCGTCTGCACCACCTACCGTCTCACCGAGCACTTCCACTACTGGACCAAGCACCAGGAAGGCGGGCGGCTCAACGAGGTCCAGCCGGGCATCTTCTTCGAGATCCCGGAGGGACTGGCCCAGGAAAAAGGAATCAAGAACGGGGAAACCATCCGGATCAGCTCCGCCCGGGGATCCATCACTGGCCCGGCGATGGTGACCAAACGGATGCCCCACTTCGACCTCAACGGGAAACGGATCTGGCAGATCGGGTTCCCCATTCACTGGGGATTCAGCGGCGACGCCAAGCATGCCGGGCCGCTGGCGAACCTGATCACGTCCTGGGCGATCGACCCCAACACCTGGACCCCGGAGTACAAGGCCTTCCAGGTCCAGGTGGAGAAGGCCGACGGGGAGAAGGCGAAACCGGGTGACCAGGGCGAACCGGCGAAGAAGCCCGAGGGGAGGGCCTAGCCATGGCGATTCCCGGACTCGAGGTCATTCAGTCGTCGGCGTCGCTCCGGGGCACCATCTCCGGCCAGCGGACGGTGCCCAACGTCGCCAAGCTCATCGACACCACCACCTGCATCGGCTGCAAGGCGTGCGAGGTGGCCTGCCAGGAGTGGAACGATCTCCCCAACGCCAAGACCGTTCAGCAGGGCAGCTACCAGACGCTCCCCACGCTCCACGCGAACTTCTGGAACCTCATCAAGTTCACCGAGACGGACGTGGAGGGGAACTTCAGCTGGTTGATGCGCAAGGACCAGTGCATGCACTGCGCGGATCCGGGCTGCCTCAAGGCCTGCCCGGCTCCGGGGGCGATCGTCCAGTACTCCAACGGCATCGTCGACGTGAACCCGGATCAGTGCATCGGCTGCCGCCTGTGCGAGACCGGCTGTCCGTTCGACGTGCCGCGCTTCTCGGAGAAGACCGGGAAGATGTCCAAGTGCACGCTCTGCGTGGACCGGACGACGGTGGGCCTCGAGCCGGCCTGCGTGAAGGCCTGCCCCACGGGCTGCCTGCACTTCGGCACCAAGGCGAACATGATCGAGCTGGGCAAGGAGCGAGTGAAGCAGCTCAAGGCCGACGGCTACGCCACCGCCGCGCTCTACGATCCGCCGGGCGTTGGAGGCACCGGAGTCATCACGGTTCTCAAGTACGGCGACAAGCCAGAGCTCTACGGCCTGCCCAAAGACCCGACCGTTCCCAAGTCGGTCCGGTTCGTGAAGAGCTACCTCCGCCCGCTCGGACTGATTGGCATCGGGGCCGTCGTGGTGGGCCTGGTCGGTCACTACCTCAAGTTCGGTCCCCGCGTGCCTGACAAGAAGCCGCCGTCCGCACCCCCACCCCCCTTGGCCTGAACAGCGAGGAGAGACGACATGGCCGAGTCACTGCGCGCCGTCCCCCCCCACTCCAGCGCCGATCCGGGAATCCTCGCCGCCCAGGACCGGGACGACGTGGTCGTCGGTGAGGAAGTGGTCCGCTTCCGCTACTACACCCGGGCGGTGCACTGGGGGGTGGCGCTGACCTTCTTCCTCACTCTCTTCACGGGGCTTCCCATCTGGACCCCCATCTTCGGATGGCTGGCGCCGCTCTTCGGCGGGCTGGCGGTCTGCCGCTGGCTCCACCCGTGGGCCGGCGTGGCCTTCTCCGTCTTCGCCCTCCTCCAGTTCGTCCACTGGGCAGGCGAGATGCGGATGACCGAGGCCGACAAGCGGTTCACGAAGCTGAAGAACTTCCTCGCCTACATGCGCTGGCAGTACCACGACGACGAGGTCGGCAAGTTCAACGGGGGTCAGAAGAGCCTGTTCTGGCTGAGCAGCCTGGCCGCGCTGGCGCTGCTGGCAACGGGGGTGGTGCTCTGGTTCCCCAACTACTTCTCCAACCCCTTCCGCGAGGGGTCGTGGATCCTCCACGACGTTGCCTTCATCCTCTTCTTCCTCCTGGTCCTCGGCCACATCTACCTGTCCATCGCCGAGCCAGGAACGTTCACGGGAATGGTGAAGGGGACCGTGACCAAGGCGTGGGCGCGCCTCCACCATCCCGCCTGGTACCGCGACGTGACCGGTGAGCGACGCCGCTGACCGTCTCCAGGCGCGCTTCAAACAGCGAGCGGCCCGTGCGGAGGCCCTGGCAGAGACGCCGTCCTCTGGCGTGGAGCCGCTGCGCTTTGCCGCGGGTCTGTTCCGGGCACAGGCCCGCGCCGCCTCCGGAGTGCTCGAGGAGCACGAGCGGCGGGCGCTGAGCGGCACCCTCGAGGAGGACGTACCGCGCGTCGAGAGGCCCCTGCGTTCGGTGCTCCGCTTCCTGGCGCAATCCGGTCCAGCGGCGCTCCGCGATGGGGCGGCGAGCCGCGCTGCCGAGCCTCCGGAGCTCTTCGCCGCGCGCCTGCGGACCGCGTGGAGGGGTGGACCGGAGGAGCGGCTGGACTTCCTCTCCCACGCCGTGCTCAGGGCGTATGCCGAAGCCCTGGTGCACGCCGGAGTCGAGCTGGATCGCCCCCGTGAGCCGGGCAGCGGGCGGTGTCCTGCCTGTGGCGCGCCTCCGAGCATCTCCTTCCGCCGGTCGATGGCCGGCTCCGATGGCGCCGCGCGCTTCCTGGGATGCGGTCTGTGCGGGACCGAGTGGCAGACCAACCGGATCCGCTGTCCGAGCTGCGGCGAGACCGACCCCCAGCGGCTGCCAGGCTGGCAGAGCGAGGCGTTCCCCACGATGCGCGTGGAGGCCTGCGAGACCTGCCAGCGGTACGTGAAGTCGGTGGACCTCTCGGTCGATGGACGGGCCGTGCCGGAGGTGGACGAGCTGCGCTCGCTCTCGCTCGACCTGTGGGCCGTCGAGCGCGGTTACGTACGGCTCGAGCCAGGTCTGGCCGGCCTCTAGAAAGGTCTAGCCGAGCTGCGGAAGGCCGACCGGCTCGGGCGGCGGGGGCGGCAGCAGGTCGGTCCAGGCGGTGGACATCGCGTCCTGACTCCAGCCGAGGAACCAGCCCTCGCCGCGGAAGAGCGATCCGCCGGGCGTCTCCACCCGGACCAGCGCTCCGGAGCCCTCGGCGGCGCCGACCTCCATGCGCCAGGCGGAGAGCGTCACCGAGCTCTCCCGCAGGCGGATCGGCACCCGCTCCGGGGGGCTCACCACCGGCTCGGTCAGTCCGGCAACACGTCGAGGGGGCGTCTCGGTCACGTGGGTCAAGGTAGCACCACCGCGCGAACCGGCAACGGTCTCCGCGGAAAGCGGTGGGACCTGCGCGCACGTTCCCCCCACGCCGGGCGCGATGCCACCATGCCCGCAGTCTTGGACGCGCGCCGACTCGCACGGGCACTCGCCCTGTTGGCCCTGGCCTGCGGCACGGGGACCATCACCGGCCCGGGCGGGAGCACGGAACCCCCGAACCCGGCGAATCATCCGCCCGAGATCACGGTCGCTCCGGCTCCCACCGCGACGCCCATCCTGGAGGGCGGCTCGACGCTGCTCTCCGTCACGGCGGACGATCCCGACGGCGACAACCTGAGCTACGCCTGGACGCAGACGTCGCCGGCCAGCCCGCAGGGAAGCTTCAGCTCGCGCACGGTGCGCAACCCGGTCTGGACCGCGCCCGCCGTCGCCCAGGACACGGTCTTCACCTTTCAGGTCAGCGTCAACGACGGGGAAGGAGGATCGGCCTCGCCGACCTGCCAGGTCACGGTCACTCACCTCACCGTGAATCGGTCGCCGAACGTGTCGCCGAGCATCACGGTGTCCCCCGCGATGCCTGTGGCCGGCGAGACGGTCACGCTCTCCATCACCGCCAGCGACCCGGATGGAGACCCGCTCACCATCGCCTGGCAACAGACTGCGCCCAGCCCTCCCCCGAACCCGTTCGGGAGCCCCGCAAGCGCGACCACCACCTGGATCTCGCCCCCGCTCGGCGTGGCGTCCCTTCCCTTCACCTTCCAGGTCACCGTCTCCGATGGGCACAACCCGCCCGTGGTGCGAGAGGTCACCGTGACGGTGACCACGCCCTCCTACGCGAACGACATCCGCGCGATCTGGACTTCCAGGTGCATGCCCTGTCACGACGCCACGCAGGCCGACGGCCAGCTCGACCTCACGGCAGCCGTGAATGTCGCCCTTCTGAATGTCGCGATGGTCCACTCCTGCAGCAATGCGACGCGAGTGATCGCCAATCAACCGAACAGCTCGGGCCTGATGGACAAGCTCCGCGGGACGAGCTGCGGCACGCGGATGCCCGAAGGGAGCAACCCGCTCTCCGCCGGTGAGCTGGTGATGATCGAGTCCTGGATCCTCGCGGGCGCGCTCGACAACTGACTCGAGCCGCCTGACCCGCGGGAGGTCTCGCTTCAGACCGGGTGACTGAGCTCCGGCGCGTCGAAGAGCGCGCGCGCAAGCGCTTCCGCCTCCTCCGGGTGGCGCGGGCGGCGGATGGCGCCCACGACGAACGGGGCGCGCTTCACCGCCTCCGGGATGGGGTGATCGCCGACCATCACTACCACCCGCACGTTGGGCGGCGGTGGATTGCGGCGGAGGTTCAGGACCAGTGCCAGTCCCCCGCTCACCGCAGAGGTGAGGTCGACGAGGACGAGAACCTCTCCGAGGATGCCCGGCAGGATGCTCAGCGCGGCCTCGGCGTTGCCGGCGAGGAACGGCTCCCAGCCGTGCTCCATCGCCGAAACGGCCAGCGCGTTGCCCAGGTCGAAGCTCGCGTCCACGACCAGGAGCGTCCGCGGTTCCTCCGTCTGCCCCATGGCCCCAGCTTAGGGTGGCAGCGGATTTCTCTGACAAGAGTGAACATGCGTCGCGGGACAGAACCACCCCAGGAGGTGTGGCTCGCACCTCCGACGCTGTTCTCTCACCCGTCTCGCTGTCCGGACGTCGGCTCGATCTCCCCCAGGGATTTCACCAGCCACTCGCGGACCAGCAACACCCGCTTCGGCACGTGGCGCGACGCAGGCCACACCACGTGCAGCGGCGCCGAAGGACCGGTGTAGGGAGAGAGGAGACGGACCAGCCGGCCCTGCGCCACGTCCTGCTCGCATTGCAGCGCCGGTAGAAGCCCGATGCCCGCCCCCGCGAGCACCGCCTCGCGAAGGAAGATGAAGTCGTCCCCGGCGACCGGCCCGCGCACCGTCACCTGCTCCTTGCCCCGAGGCCCGATCAGCGTCCACTCGGACTGCCCGCGGCGGGGCCGGAAGAGCACGCAGTCCTGACCGGCGAGATCCTGAAGCGAGGTGGGCGTCCCCCGCGCGTCGAGGTAGGCCCGGCTGGCGAAGATCCAGGCCTCGAGTCCGCTCACCCGCCGGGAGATGAGGGAGCTGTCGCGCATCGGGCCCGCCCGCACAGCCAGATCCACTCCCTCCTCGACCAGGTTCACCAGGCGGCCGGTGAGGATGAACTCCAGGGTGATGCCGGGCGTGCGGCGCACGAACCGGGCCGCCAGCGGCGCCAGCACCTGTGCCCCGAGGTCCGAGGGGGCGGTGATGCGGACCGGTCCCTGCGGCTTCGCGTCGAGCTGGGAGAGCGCCTCGTGCGCCTGCTCCAGCTCGGACAGCGCGCGTGAAGCCTGCTCGAAATAGAGCCGGCCGGCCTCGGTGAGCTGGATGGCGCGGGTGGTGCGCTGCAGCAGCTGCACCCCGAGCGACTCCTCCAGCCGGGCCACGCTCCGGCTCACGCTCGACTTGGGCAGCCCCAGCACCTCGGCGGCGGCGGTGAAGCTCTGCAGCTCCACGACCCGGAGGAAGACCGCGACCCGGTTGAGATCCACGTCCCTGGGAGGTGTCTTGCTCACGAAGCAGCAGCCAGAAGACAGCTTGTTCCCGGGTGGTGAGGTCGCGCAAGGTTCATCGCACGCCATGTCCCGCACCTTCCTTCCCGAGCCCCTCGAGCGGTACCTGTTCGACGTCCTCTCCCCGCGCACCGACCCTCAAGAAAGACTGCGGAAGGAGACGCAGGCGCATCCGCGCTCCTCGATGCAGATCGGTCCGGATCAGGGGCTCTTCCTCGGGCTGCTGGTCCGGATGCTCGACGCGCGTCGCGTGGTGGAGGTGGGCACCTTCACCGGCTACAGCGCGCTGGCGATGGCGATGGCGCTCCCGCCCGGCGGGCGGATCGTCTGCTGCGACATCAGCGAGGAGTACACCTCCGTCGCCCGGCGCTACTGGAAGGAGGCCGGGGTGGCGGACCGCATCGACCTGCGCCTCGGGCCGGCCACCGAGACCCTCGCCCGCCTGCTGGCGGCGGAGGGGGCGGGAAGCCAGGACCTGGCGTTCATCGATGCCGACAAGACCGGCTACGACGCCTATTACGAGGCGTGCCTGCAGCTCGTGCGCCCCGGGGGCATCATCGCCATCGACAACGTTCTCTGGTCGGGAAGGGTGGCGGATCCGGCGGTGACCGACGCGGACACCGCCGCGCTCCGGGCGCTGAACGTCAAGATCCGCGACGATGCCCGGGTGGACGCGGTGGTGCTCACCGTGGGCGATGGGCTGACGCTCGCCCGCCGGAAGGGCTGAGGCCGTCATGGGTGCCGTCGAACGCCCGCTGAGTGGCCGCGTCGCGGTGGTGACTGGCAGCAGCCGCGGCGCCGGTAAGGGAATCGCGGTCGAGCTCGGAGCGGCCGGGGCGACGGTCTACGTCACGGGGCGCAGCACCCGGGAGCAGCCCGCGACCTCCTACGGACGGATCCTCGAGCTCTCCAAGCTGTCCCGCATGCCGGGGACGATCGAGGACACCGCCGAGGAGGTCACCCGCGAGGGCGGCCGCGGCGTCGCGGTGCGCTGCGATCACACCGATGCCGCGGACGTGGAGCGGCTCTTCGCCCGGGTGGAGAAGGAGGAGGGGCGGCTGGACCTCCTGGTCAACAACGCCTGGGGCGGACACGAAGCGTTCACCGGGGTGTTCGACACGCCGTTCTGGGAGCAGCCCCTCGAGCAATGGGAGGCGATGCTCGACCGGGGCGTGAGAAACCATCTGCTCGCCAGCCGGGCCGCGGTTCCCTCGATGCTTCGTCGTCGCGCCGGGCTCGTGGTCACCACCACCTTCTGGGACCGCGATCGCTATCTCCGAGGAAACCTGTTCTACGACCTCGCCAAGTCGGCGATGAACCGGCTCGCCTTCGGGATGGCGGAGGAGCTGCGCCCGCATGGGATCGCCTCGGTCGCGGTCTCCCCCGGTTGGATGAGGACCGAGCTCATCCTGGCCGGGCACCGGACCGACGAGGCGCACTGGCGCGAGCGTCCGGCGCTGGCGAGGACCGAGTCACCCCGCTACCTCGGTCGTGCGGTCGTGGCGCTCGCGGCGGACACCCGAGTCCTCGAGCGGACGGGACAGGTACTCCGGGTGGCCGATCTCGCACGCGAGTTCGACTTCACCGACGTGGACGGTCGACAGGTGGAGGCGTTCGAGGTCTAGCCGGTCAGGCTCGCTTCACCCAGCGGTGCACCAGCTTCTCCAGCAGCTCGGCCCGGCTCAGTCCGGACCTTCGCAGCTTGCGGTCCATGGCCGAGATGAGCGGCGCGGGAAGCCTGACTGCGAGGACCGGTTTCTCGCCGTTGCCGCGAGGCCGGATGGGGCGGGTGGGGGTTCGGCCGCGGAGCAGCTGACGGTAGTGGCTGGCGCAGTATCCGCGGCTATGGACCGGACGCCCGCACTGGGGAACCTGACACCTTCTTCGCTGTCCTGACCTGGCCATCTTGCAGACCCCTGTTTGCAGATGTCACGCCAGCAAGGAACCACCAGAATCCAGGTGTTTCGCAGTCACCCGATGGGTCACCGCAGACCTTCAAACGACCTCGTGTACGTCGCGACCCACTCACC
>JBKPMY010000317.1:0-14811 GCA_046732375.1 Myxococcota bacterium | reverse complement strand
CACCGAGCGAGCCGCCCACCACCAGCAGCCGGAACCGCCCGTCGGTCACCGGAGGACGGCTCCGGAGGTAGTTGTCCATCAGCTTCCGGCGAACCGGGTTCCCCACCAGGAACGTCTTCCGCGGCGGAAAGGCGGCACGGGCCTGCTCGAAGGCGATGAACACCGCCCGAACGATGCGTCCGAGGATGCGGTTGGTGATGCCGGGCAGCGCGTTCTGCTCCTGGATGGCGGTGGCGATTCCCCGCATCCAGGCCGCGAGCACCACCGGCCCCGAGGCATACCCGCCCACGCCCACCACCACGTCCGGCCGGAAGCGGCCCACGATGCGCCAGCTGGAGACGAACGACAGCGGGAGCAGCAGAAGAGCCCGTACGGCCTTCAGCGCGCTCATCCCCTTGAGCCCGCGTACCTCGATGGTCTCCAGCGGAAAGCCCGCCGCCGGTACCACCCGAGCCTCCAGTCCACGCGTGGTCCCCACGAACAGCACCCGGTTGTCCGGATGCCGCGTGGTGACCTCCTCCGCCAGGGCGATGCCGGGGAACAGATGGCCTCCCGTCCCGCCGCCGGCGATGAGCATTCTCATGCGACCTGTTCCCGCAGCTGGCGGACGCGTGAGGGTCCGGGATTGCGCATGGGCGCGGAGGAGGCGCTCAGCGAGAGCAGCACCCCGGCGGCGGCCATGGAGACGACGAGGGAGCAGCCCCCGTAGGAGATGAAGGGAAGCGTGAGTCCCTTGGTCGGCAGCATGCCCATCGCGACGCTCATGTTCACCGCGGCCTGGAATCCCAGCATCGCCGTCAGGCCCAGGCCGAGGTAGGTGCCGAAGGTCTCACTGGCCCGGAGCGCGGCGCGAGTCCCCCGCCAGACCACGATTCCGTAGAGCACGATGGTCGCCACCGCGCCGAGCAGGCCCAGCTCCTCGCCGATGATGCTGAAGATGAAGTCGGTGTGAGCCTCGGGGAGGAAGAACAGCTTCTGCCGGCTCTCGCCCAGCCCCAGGCCGAACAGCCCGCCCGACCCGACGCTGATCAGCGACTGCGCCACCTGGTACCCGATGTCGTGCCGGTGCGCCCAGGGATCGAGAAACGCGGTGATGCGCTTCAGCCGGTAGGGCGAGTGGGCGATGGCGCCGTACGCCAGCGGCAGCGCGAGCAGCACCGAGCCGACCAGGTAGGAGAGCTTCGTGCCAGCGGCGAAGAGGAGGATGAAGAGCAGGACCAGCAGCTCCACCGAGCTGCCGAAGTCGGGCTCGGCCATGCACAGGGCCACCAGGAGCCCGGCCAGGAGCAGATGCGGCAGGAACCCGATGGAGAACGTGGCCACCTTCTCGCGCTTCTTCGCCAGCGAGTACGCCAGGTACACCACCCAGGTGAACTTGGCGATCTCCGCCGGCTGGAGGCTCAGGCCGGGAACGCGGAGCCACCGCCGCGCGCCACCCACCACCGTTCCCACCCCGGGGACCAGCACGAGGATCAGGAGGACGATGCTGAGCAGCAGCATCGGATACGCCAGCCGGGCGAGCCGCCGGTACCCCACCCGCACGGCAGCAGCCATGACCACCAGGCCCACCCCGGCCGCGACCAGCTGCCGCTCCAGGAAGTAGAAGCCGTTACCCTGCTTCTCGGCCGCGGTGACCGCGCTCGCCGAGTACACCATCACCAGCCCGAGGGAGACGAGCGCCAGCACCGCTCCGAGCAGCACCGGATCCACCGACAGCCGGACCGGCTCCGAGCGGCCGTCGGGCAGGGCCGGCGAGGGCGAGGTGTTCCGCCGCGGTCGCATCATGAGTGCTCCGACCGGGGTGTGGTGAGCCTGGCGAGGCGGCAGAGACCGAAGCGAGACGGGGGACACGAGGAGCGAGCAGCGGGGGCGTGCCGCTTGGCAGTGAGCCCGAACGCGCCGCGCGCTTGCGCGGCTCCGCGAGCCTCCCCCTGGTGCGGGGGGCGTCGAGCAGCGTAGCGACGAGGCTGCCCGTCGCAGATTGCCGTGCAACAGCCGCCTGGGCTCCACGGCGGCGTGCCGGAGATTCCGCGCGGTGGGCCTCTGAGCGGCTGACCTGACCGAGAGGATCGGCCGCCGCAGCGGTCAGCATACCCCGGTCGGAGCACTAGAGCGCCTCCACCAGCGCGCGGAAGGTCTCGCCGCGGTGCTCGAAGTTGCGGAACTGATCGTAGGAGGCGCAGGCCGGCGAGAGAAGGACGACCTCGCCCGGACGGGCGAGCGCGCGCGCACGGGCGACGGCGCCGTCGAGCGTCTCGCAGGGATACACGGGCAGCACGGGTGAGAACTCCGCGTCGAGAAGAGGAGCATCCTGCCCAACCGTGAGCACCCCCGCGACTTTTCCGACGGCGGCCTCCACCAGGGGCCGGTAGGGCGCGCCCTTCCCCTTCCCGCCGGCGATGAGCCACAGCCGCTGGCCCGCGGGGAAGGCCGCGAGGGCAGTGAGCACCGCGTCCACGTTGGTGGCCTTCGAGTCGTTGATCCACTCCACGCCGTCCAGCGTCCGGATGGACTCGAGGCGATGCGGAAGCCCGGGGAAGCCGTCGAGCCCGGCCTGGAGCGCGTCGGTGCGGACACCGGCGTGGAAGGCGAGCAGGGTCGCGGCCATCGCGTTGGCCAGATTGTGGCCGCCCCGCAGCGCCCGGTTGACCAGCCGGAACCGCAGCCCCGCGAAGTCGAGCTGGAAGCCGCCTTCCACCGGCTGCGCCAGCCCGGTCAGCCCTGGCGGCGGCGCCGATCCGGGCCGCAGGGTGAAGCCGAACCGGGCCGCCCGGGCACCCGCCACCATGCCGAGGGTCCAGCGGTCGTCGGCGTTCACCACCGCCACGTCACCGGGCTCCTGGTTGCGGAAGATACGCGCCTTCGCCGCCGCGTAGCCCTCCAGCCCCTCGTAGCGGTCGAGGTGGTCGGGCGTGAGGTTGAGAACCGCCGCGCCGTGCACCCGGACCGTCTCCATCCCCTCGAGCTGGAAGCTGGACAGCTCGAGCACGTAGGCCCGCCGCGGCGGCTCGAGCACCGCCCGGGACAGCGGCGTTCCGAGATTCCCACCCACGAAGGGATCGAGCCCTCCGACCTGGCACAGCGCCCCGAGGAGCGCCGTGGTGGTGCTCTTCCCGTTCGTCCCGGTGACCCCGAGGACCAGCGCTCCCGGCGGGAGGAAGCGTGTGGCGAGCTCGACCTCGCCCCAGATTGGAACTCCGCCCTCGCGCGCGCGGACGATCGACGGCAGCCGCAGCGGCACGCCCGGGCTGACCACCAGCAGGTCCGGATGTCCGAGATCCGCCGGGCCGAGAGGCGCGCCTGCGCGGAGCGTCACCCCCCGCGCGGCCAGCGCCTCCGCCCCGAGCTGGTCCGCGGGCCGCTCGTCCCACAGCGCGACCCGGGCGCCACGCGAGAGCAGAAGCTCGGACGCGGCGAGCCCGCTCTTGCCCGCGCCCAGCACCGCCACCATCCGTCCGCCGAGGTCCACGGGTCAGCGCAGCTTGAGCGTCATCAGCGCCACCGCGCCGCAGACGATGGAGACGATCCAGAAGCGCACGATGATCTTCGGCTCCGACAGCCCCTTGAGCTCGTAGTGGTGGTGCACCGGCGCCATGCGAAAGACGCGCCGTCCGGTCATCTTGAACGACGCCACCTGGATCATCACCGAGAGCGCCTCGGCCAGGAACACCCCGTGGATGATGGCCGAGGCCACCTCGTTCTTGCTCAGCACCGCCAGCCCGCCCAGGGCGCCCCCCAGCGCCAGCGAGCCGATGTCCCCCATGAAGACGCTCGCCGGGTAGGTGTTGAACCAGAGGAAGGACAGGCCGGCGCCCACGATCGCCGCGCAGACCACCGCCAGCTCCGCGCCACCTGGCACCGGAAGGATGCCCAGGTAGCGCCAGAGTGGCGTGCTCACCAGCCGCTGCTGCCCGGCGACCTCCTGCACGTCGGCGATGTGGAGCCCGCTGCCCGCCACGTAGCAGAGGATGGCGAAGGTGGCGGCGGCCACGATGGTGGGGACGATCGCCAGGCCATCCAGCCCGTCGGTGAGGTTCACCGCGTTCGACGTGCCGACCACCACCACCCAGCCGAAGAACACGTAGAGCCAGCCCAGGTCGGGGTTGAAGTGGCGGGTGGGGATGAAGGGGACGGTGATGCGGGTCTCGATCAAGAGATGCGGCACGCCGCCCTTCCAGGTGCAGAGGATGCCGAGCACCCCCACCAGGTAGAACAGCGTCTGCAGAGCGAGCTTCTTCTTCCCCGCCAGCCCCTTGCTGTTCCGCTTCGACAGCTTCAGCCAGTCGTCGAGAAAGCCGATGAAGCCGAAGCCGAAGGTCCAGAGCAGCGCCACCCACACCACCCGCGAGGAGAGATCCGCGAAGAGCAGCGTCGCCAGGCCGATGCAGACGAGGATCATCGCCCCGCCCATCGTCGGCGTGCCCTTCTTCGTCTGGTGACGGTCGGGCGTGTCCTCGCGCACGGTGTTCTGCCCGTGCTGCGTGAGGCGAAGCTGCTCGATGAACCGGCGTCCCCAGAGCAGGCCGATCAACAGAGCCGCCACCCCCGCGGCGACGATGCGGAAGGTGGGATAGCGGAGGAAGTTGAGGAACCGCTGCGCCTGGGAATCCTGGAGCAGCCGGTAGAGGAGGAAGAGCACGGTTGCGAGGTGGCGCTAGTGTCCCCCGGAAGCGGCCCCTCCGGTCAGTTTTTCCACCATCCGCTCGAGACGCATTCCGCGGCTTCCCTTCACCAGGACGAGGTCACCCGACCGCAGCCGGGGCCGGAGCCATTCCCAGAGAGGCTCCACTTCCAGGAAGTGTGCCGACTCGATTCCCTGCGCCGCTCCGGCGGTCCATGCGCTCCGCGGTCCGAGGAACGCCGCGAGCGCCGCGACGTGCGACACCCGCGTACCCAGAGCAAGGTGGTCGTCCTGCTCGCCGGGCCCCAGCTCCAGCATGTCGCCGAGCACGGCCACCACCCGGCCGCCGCCGGCGAGGGTGCGCGCAGTCTCCAGGGCCGCGGCCATCGAGGCGGGGTTGGCGTTGTAGCAGTCGTCCACCACCGTCCAGCCGCCGGGTGTCTCCAGCACGTTGAGCCGCCGCGCGTACGGGCGTGCAGCCTCCAGGCCCTGGACGCACTCCTCGGGCCGGAAGCCCAGCGCGGAGGCGAGGGCGAAGGCGCCGGTGGCGTTGAGGGCGTTGTGCTCGCCGACGAAGCCGAGCGACACCGGCCACTGCCGGCCGCCGGCCTCGATGGTCAGGGCGAGTCCGCTCCTTCCCCGGGGCCTGGACTCCACCAGCCGGACCCCGGCCCCCGCGGCGCGACCGAAGCCCAGCTTGCTGCCACGGGCCCGTGCGCCCTGCCGGACGACGTGCGGATCGTCCAGGTTCACCACCGCCGTGGCCGCGGGCGCCAACCCGGCGAAGAGCTCACCCTCGGCGTCGGCCACTCCCTCGATGCTCCCCAGACCCTCGAGGTGCTCGGGCTGCACGGTGGTGATGAGCGCCGCGCCCGGCTCGGCGACCGCGGTGAGCCGGCTCATCTCGCCGGCGTGATTCATCCCCAGCTCCACCACCGCCGCCACGTGCTCCGGCCGGAGGCGGAAGAGCGTGAGCGGGAGCCCCACCTCGTTGTTGAGGTTCCCTTCCGTCTTCAGCGCCGGGCCGCGGACTGCGAGGATGGCTCCGACCATCTCCTTGGTGGTGGTCTTCCCGTTGCTCCCGCCCACCGCGCCGACGGGCAAGGTGAACCGCCGGCGGTGAAACCGTCCGAGGCCACCCAGCGCCTGGAGCGTGTCCGGCACCTCGTACAGCGGAAAGCCACGAGGAACCGCCGCGCGGGGGTGCTCGGCCTGGATGACCGCTCCCGCCGCTCCTCCGGCCACCACGTCGGCCAGGAAACCGTGGGCGTCGAAGCGCTCGCCCCGGAGCGCGACGAAGAGCGCGCCGGGAACGAGGGTGCGCGAGTCGGTGGACACGCCGTCGAACGGCGCGCGGGGCGTTGCGGTGGGATGTGCCCCGGTGGCGGCGATGACCTCGGCGTGGGTGAACCGCGGCTCGGCGGCCATCGGCGGGGACGTCAGGCGGCCCGAGCCTTGGCCAGGGCAGCCCGGGCCTCGGCCACGTCGTCGAAGGGCCGCTTCTCGGTCCCGACGATCTGGTAGCCCTCGTGCCCCTTGCCCGCGACGAGGAGCACGTCCCCATCCTTCAGCAGCGAGGCCCCGAGCTCGATCGCAGCCCGGCGGTCGGCGTCCACCAGGTAGCCGCGCTCGCCGCTCTTCGCCTTCCCGGCGCTCATCCGGCGGAGGCCCGCCTTCTCCACGCCGGCGGTGATCTGGGAGATGATCTCGTCCGGTTCCTCGGTGCGCGGGTTGTCGCTGGTGAGCACCACCAGGTCCGCGTTCTCCGCGGCCACCTGGCCCATCAGCGGTCGCTTGCCCTTGTCGCGGTCGCCGCCGCAGCCGAACACCACGACCACCCGGCCGCGGGCGAGGGTACGGGCCGCCTCGAGCGAGCGGCGGAGCGCGTCGTCGCTATGGGCGTAGTCGATGAGGGCCACCCGTCCCTCGGACTCGATCCGCTCCATCCGCCCTGGCACGCCCTTCATCCGGGCGATGCCCTCCTTCACGTCCTGGCGGCTGAAGCCGGCGCCGAGCGCCATTCCGGCGGCGGCGAGGATGTTCTCGAGGTTGTGCGGTCCCACCAGGGCCGACTGGATGGCGATGTCCCCCGCCGGCGTCTTGAGCGTCGCTTTGATGCCGGCGATGGAGTACTCGACGCCCGCCGCGGAGATCTCCCCGCCGTTGCGGCTGAACTTCCAGGCCATCCGCTTGCTGGAGCGGACCTCGTTGTAGAGCCGCGCGGCGTAGGTGTCGTCGCCGTTCACCACCGCCACGCCACCGGGGCTGAGGTTCTCGCTGAAGAGCTTTCGCTTGGACTGGAAGTACGCCTCCATGTCCGGGTGGTAGTCGAGGTGGTCGCGGCTGAGGTTGGTGAAGCCCGCGGCCCGGAAGACGAGGCCGTGCACCCGGTCCTGCTCCAGAGCGTGGCTGCTCACCTCCATCACCACCGTGTCCGTGCCCGCGTCGAGCATCTCGCGGAAGAGCGAGTGGAGGGCGAGCGCGTCCGGCGTGGTGTGGGTCGGCTCGAGCGAGCGGCCGGCGAACCGGGTGTCGATGGTTCCGATCCGGCCGGTGGCCGCGCCGCCGGCGGCGCAGATCGACTCCAGCAGCCAGGTGGTGGTGGTCTTCCCGTTGGTCCCGGTGACCCCGAGCAGCATCAGCTCGCCGGCCGGCTTCCGGTAGAAGTTCGCCGCGATGAGCGCCAGCGCCTGCCGCGTGTTCGGCACCTGGAACACCGGGCCCTCGGCCTGCACCGGCCGCTGCGCCACCACCGCCACCGCGCCCTTCTGCTTGGCCTCGGCGACGAAGCTGGCCCCGTCCGAGGTGGCCCCGGGGATGGCGATGAAGAGATCGCCCGGCTTCACCTTGCGCGAGTCGTGAGCAACGCCGGTGACCTCGAGCGACGCCCGAGAGCCGGACTGCTGCTCGGCACCAATCCCCGCCAACACTTCGGTCAACTTCATGTACGCAAATCCTTGCTCAGGGCGCGGCGCCAAGCTCGAGCGTCACTCTCGCCCCGCGCGCCACATGCGCTCCGGGGGCCGGTGACTGCGCCATCACCCGTCCACTGCCACGAAGTCTGGGCTCCAGGGAGGTCGCCAGCAGGCGCGCCACGGCATCACGACCGACCTGTCCTTGCACGTTCGGGACCGACACACTCCCCTGCTCCAGCCGCTCGGTGACCGGCTGGGCCGCGGCGGGCTCCTCCTTTACCTGCATCGGGGGTGGGTTGGGAACCTTCTTGGCACTGGCAAGCACGGAAAGCGACGGTGGGACGCCAAGGTAGGGAAGGACCGCCGTGGCGACCTCCTTGAACGCCGGGGCGGCGACCAGGCCTCCGTACACGTCGGTCTTGGGCTCGTCGATCATCACGTAGATGACCAGCCGGGGGTCGTCGGCCGGGGCGATGCCCGCGAAGCTGGCGATTCGCTTGTCGGAGTAGCCCCGTGCCACGGGGTCGGGCTTCTGCGAGGTGCCGGTCTTCCCGGCCACCCGGTACGCCTCGAGCGCGCCCCGGGGAGCGGTCCCGTCCTTCTGGACCACGCCCTCGAGCATCTGGACCACCGTTCGGGCGATCTGCTCGCGCACTGCCTGGCGCACGGCGGTGGGCTGGTTCTCCAGGAGCACCACCCCGTCCGGGTCGGTGACCCGGGAGACGAGGTAGGGCCGCATCAGGACACCCCGGTTGGCCAGCGCCCCGTACGCTGCGGCCACCTGGACCGCGGTCGCGCTCAGCCCCTGTCCGAAGGCCTGGGTCGCCAGGGTCACCTCGGCCTTGGGGTAGGGAATGCTGCCCCTTCCCTCGCCGGGGAGGGCGAGCCCAGTCCGCTCGCCGAAGCCGAAGCGGCGGGCGGTCCGCATCATCCCCTCGCGACCGAGCCGCTGGGCCACCTTGGCCGCGCCGATGTTCGAGGAGACCGCGAGGATGCGGGCGAGGTTCAACATTCCGTGCGGGTGCGTGTCGTGGATGACGTGCCGGCCGACCTCCCAGCTCCCCCCCTCGCAGTCGAAGGAGTCCTCGGGGCGGGCGACGCGGTCCTCCAGCGCCGCAGCGGCGACGAAGGCCTTGTAGGTGCTGCCCGGCTCGAAGAGGTCCAGAGCCGGCCGGTCCCGCAGCGCGCCGGCGGCGATGCCCGGCGCCGGAGCGTTGGGGTTCACGCGGGGAGTCTGCGCCAGCGCGAGCAGCTCACCGGTCCGCGGGTCCAGGACCACCAACATCCCGGCGATGGCCTTGCTCTCCTCGACTGCGCGGTCAAGCGCCTTCTCCGCCACGTACTGGACCTGTCGATCGAGGGTGAGGGTCACCGTCGCTCCCCGGCGGCCGACTGCCTCGGGCGCGCCCTGGAGGAGGAGATTCCGGCCCCGCGCGTCGCGGGTCCCCTCCACCTTCTCGCTCTGGCCGGACAGCTCGTCCTCGAAGGCCAGCTCGAGCCCCTCCAGCCCGTGACCGTCCGTGCCGACCACGCCCAGCACCTGCGCCCCGAGCTCACGCTGCGGGTAGAAGCGCTTCGGCTCCTTCGCGACTCCCAGACCGGGAATCTCCAGCCGCTGCGCCAGGGCGACCTCCTGGGGCGTCACCTGGCGCTTCACCCAGGCGAAGCGGCGGGCGCGGGCGAGCCGGGCCTCGAGCTCGGCGGGGTCCAGGTGGAGAGTCCGGGCGAGGTCGCGGGCAGCGCGCCGGAGGTCGCCGACCATCGAGGGGTCCAGCCAGATCGAGTCCACCTCCACGCTCTGGGCCAGCGGGATTCCGCGGCGGTCGTAGATCTCGCCACGCCTGGCGGGGATCTCCATTTCCCGCACCGTCTGGTCCGTGGCCATCGAGGCGAGCCGGGCGCGCTGGAGCACTTGAAGGCTGACCGCGCGTACCAAGGTCGCGCCGAGCGCGGCCATCAGCAGCCCGCCCATGACCAGCACCCGCGCCCGGGTCCAGCGGGTCAGCTCCGCCGGAGGACGGCCCCGCTCGGTGGAGCGGCGGGGGATCATCGTTGCGAGCGGCGATCGGCCAGCGTGCGCCGGCCCTCGGCGGCATGGCTCGCCACCGGCCCTGCACGGGCCGCGACCGAGTCGACCACCGCGGCATCCGGCGGTCCCATTCCCAGCTGAGCGCGGGCGATGGCCTCCAGGCGCGCCGGGCGCTTGAGGGTGGCCAGCTCGAGCTTCAGCCGGTCGTTCGCCAGGGCCAGGGTGCGGTTCTCCGACTCGAGCGAGGAGAGCCGGTAGGCCGCGTCCACGACCCGACTCCGCGAGGCGACGTGAAGAATGCCCACCGCACCGAGCAGCCCGAAGCACAGCACAACCGGAAGCATCTGCCCCAGCACCGCGCCGAGCGAGACCCGGCGCCCCTTCCCGGAATTCCGGCTCATGCCACCTTCTCCACGGCCCGGAGCCGCGCGCTGCGCGCCCGGGGATTCTGGTCCACCTCGGTGTCCGAGGCCTGCACCGCCCGCCGGGTGAGGACCCGGAACGTTCCCTGCGCGCCGCAGGCGCAGACCGGCAGCCCGGGCGGACACGTGCAGCGGCCCTCGAGCGCGCGGAAGGCCTGCTTCACCGCGCGGTCCTCGAGGCTGTGGAAGGCGATGACCGCCGCCCGACCTCCCACCCCGAGCAGATGCGGGAGCGAGGCGAGGACACGGTCCAGCTCGCCCAGCTCGTCGTTCACCGCGATCCGCAGCGCCTGGAAGGTGCGCGTCGCCACGTGCACCTTCGAGGGCCAGGCCTTGCGCGGCACCGCCCGCTTCACGGACTCGACCGCGGCCAGGGTGGTGGCCGGCAGGTCCTGCTTCAGAGCCCGGGCGATGGGCCTCGCGAAGGGGTCCTCCCCGAGCTCCCGCAGCACCGCCGCCAGCTCGGGCTCGGAGAGCCGGCGGATCAGCTCGGCGGCGGTCTCACCCTCCGGCCCCATCCGCATGTCGAGCGGGCCCTCGGCCTGGAAGCTGAATCCGCGCCCGGGCGTGTCCAGCTGGGGACTGCTCACCCCGAGGTCGAGCAGCACGCCGTCCACCGGGAGCAGGTCGAGGGAGCCGAGCAGCGACTCCAGCTCTCCGGCGCGCCCCTCCAGCGCGCGGAACCGCTCGGAGCCGGCGAGCCGGGCACGGGCGGCCGCGATGGCGGACGGATCTCGATCCACGCCGATGACCTCGGCCCCGGCCGCGAGCAGGGCCTCGGCGTGCCCCCCTGCTCCGAGCGTCGCATCCACCAGGCGCTTTCCGGGAACCGGCTTCAAGAGCTGCACCACCTCGTCGCGGAGGACGGTTGCGTGGACGAACGACAAGGAACGAACGCTTCAGTGCAGCCAGGCGGTGTGACCCTGGCTCAGCGCCTCTCGCGCATCGCCCGCGTCGGAGTAGATCTCGAACGCGTCGTGCGCGCCGGCGGCGCGGAGAATGGCCAGGAGGTACCGCGACACGCCGGCGAGCTTCACGTCCCCGCCCCGGCGGCGGTACTCCTCCGCCTGCGAGACCAGCCAGGGCACGCCCCGGTAGTCGATGTGGCTGACGTCGGTGAAGTCGAGCACCAGCCAGACGCACCCCTGATCCAGCAGCCGGAGCATGCGGTCGCGGATCGCGCGCAGCGCGTCGCGGTCCAGCTCGCCCATGCAGGAGAGGGTGGTGTGCTTCAGCCTGAGAGATGGCTCGGCCTCGAGCTGTATGGCCTTCTTCGCCGCCTTGGTCACGATTGCTCCCTTCCGTGGCGCAGCTCGGTGAGCACGCGCATGACGTCGGCCGAATCGGCGGCACCGCGCGCGTCTTCCTGCGCCCTGCGCCAGCCGTCCCGGCTCCACACCTCGATGACCTTCACCATTCCCGCCCAGACCACGTCCTTCTCCAGCCCGGCGTGCGCCCGCAGCGTGGGCGGGATCAGGATCCGCCCCAGCTTGTCGACCAGGCACTCCTGCGCCGGCGCGACGTAGAGCCGCATCAAGGTCTTCACCCCCGGCTCCATCGGGTTTCGCGTGGCGAGAGAGGCCTCGAGCAGCTCCCACTCCCTGGCCGGATAGGCGTGCAGGCAGGGGTCGAGGGCGGTGGTGACGATGAGCCGCTCGTCGTAGGCGCCCACCAGGGTCTCCCGGAGCTTGGCCGGTAGACTCGTTCGCCCCTTGCCATCGATCTGATGCTCGTAGACGCCCCGGAACACACGGTTGCCTGCCGCTGGAGATCCCTGCTGATCCACTCCATACCACTTCTTTCCACGGCTGATCCAGAAAGACGGGAGGCCCACCCCCGGAGGGCTTGTGAGTCCCTCGACTTTCCGGGAACTTTGCCGTCCGCCGATGAACGTTCCGGCCGCCCCGCACTCCGTCCAGCCGGTCCGGTTGCGCATCTCCTACCGGAGCCCGGAGTCGCTGCTTCAGGCGTTCACCAAGAGCGTCGGCAAGGGTGGCGTGTCGCTTCCCAGCCAGCGGCCGCTGGAGCGAGGAACGCGATTCCTCTTCGAGCTCACCGCCGAGTCGGTCGCGCATCCGGTGGAGGTTCTCGGCGAGGTGGTCGACGTCCGCCGGTCGGCGTCGGGCGAGTACTTCCTCAACATCAAGTACGTGCCCGGCCGGACCCGGAAGGGGCTGGACGCCGCGCTCCTCAAGCTCTTCGAGGCGCACCGTCACGAGAAGTCGCGCCGCTATCCGCGAGTCCCCTTGCACCTCAAGGCCCAGGGCAAGACCCAGGTGTGGAGCGTGCGGGATCTCTCTCGCGGAGGTGCCGGCGTGGAGCTCGAGTCCGGCGAGCTGCAGAAGGAACTGCGCCTCGGGGTGCCGATCCTGCTCGAGCTGCAGCTCGATAGCGGACGCCTCATGCTCCACGGCGCCATCGTGTGGTTGACCGGAGGCACGTCCCGGCCGAAGACCCCGCCGGCGCTGGGCGTGGAGTTCGGAAGGCTGGGGATGGAGATGCTGCGGATGCTCGACCGGGTGCTGGTGCTCGACGGGTTCCCGGCGGGACCGTGGCAGGCGGAGCTGACCTTTGGGATGGATGCGGTGGGGAGGATGCCGTAGCGCGCACCTGGCTCTGCTGCTGCTCGGAGCGTGCGCCCCGACGTTGCACGTGGCTCGGCCCACCCCGGCGGTGGTGGATCTCGGTCCCCGGGCGCGCGTGCTCTCGCTGGTGCGGGTGGACGGTCCGGCCGATTCGCCCGAGGTCGTCGTTCACACCCTGAAGGGCCGCGCCGCGCGGCAGGGCTGGTTCCAGATCGAGGCCTGGAAGCCCGGGGAGCCGGCGGATGCGAGCGGCCGGCGGGCCTACGTGTCGCTCGACGTCGCGGAGTGGAGCTTCGCCTCTCCGAGGACCGAGCGCGGTGCCTCGGAGCCGCAGGCCCGGGTCCGGCTGCTGACGCGTGTCGCGCGCACCCCCGAGGGTCCATGGAGCGAGCCCTACGAGACCGGCGGCCTGGTCGAGGGGACCGAGAGCGCGTCCGACGTCACGCGCGCCAGCGAGTCGCAGCTCCTGGTCGAGGCGAGCCTGCGCGCGGTGGACGATCTCCTCCGCGCTCTCGCGCCGCGCCCGCGGGTCGAGGAGGTGGAGCTGGACGTGGACAGTCCCCTGCTCCAGCCCGGAGCGACTGCCGCGAGCCGCGGAGACCTCGAGGAGGCGCGCGCCTCGTTCGAGTCGGTGCGTTCACGCCATCCGGAGCTCGCCGCGGCGGCCTACGACCTCGGCCTGGTGCTCGAGGCCCTCGGCCGCTGGGAGGAGGCGGAGCCGCTCTACGCCGACGCGGTGTCGAAGAAGCCGGACGATCGGCTGTACCGCGACGCGCTGGAAAGCATCCGGGCGCGGCTGCGAGCTCCGGCGTCTGCTTATCCGCCCTGACTCGGAACCCGCTCGGGCTCAGCGCGGCCGCTCCCCCCGTCACGAGGGGCCCGTCACTAGAGCCCCATGCCCGCGTCGATCCCGGCGTCGTTCGTACCGGCGTCGTTCGTACCGGCGTCGTTCGTACCGGCGTCGTTCGTGCCGGCGTCGATCGAGCCCGCGTCTGGTGGCAGGCCGCCGTCGGTCCCCGGTTGCACCGGCGGCTGTCCCCCCGGCCCGGGATTCTGGGTTCCGGTCCCGCCTCCGGTCGCGCCCCGATCCACCGTGGGGCCGCCGTCCCCACCGCAGGCGAGGAGGAAGCACCCGAGCGCCACCGCACACTTCCACCTCGCCATGCCACGCCTCCCGATGCTCGGACTGCGAGAACGATGGCCATTGGACCCGAGGACTGCAGAACCCCCGGTCCGCGCTCACGGATTCCGATCCGGCGGATGACGAGTCCAGGACGACACCCGGTGATGCCGGGCAAGGCTGTTCGTCGACGGACGTAACCGCTGCAATGCCCCGTCGTTCTCGGGGCCGTGGATGGCTGCTTCCTGCCCAGTGCTTCCGGAGGTGCCGGCGTCGGTCCAGGCGTGCGTGGACGGCGTGCGGCGCGGGGAGAGCTTCGCGGCGGAGGCCCTGGTCCGGCGCTTCGAGCCGCAGGTCCGGCGACTGGTGAGAGCGCACCGTCCGCGCGCGGTCCCCGAGGACGACCTGGTGCAGGACGTCTTCCTCGCCATCTTCACCCGCCTCGACCGCTACCAGGAGCGGGACGGAGTTCCCTTCGAGCACTGGCTCTCGCGGCTGACCATCAATCTCTGCCGCGATGCGCTCCGCTCCGAGCGCCGGAGGAGACCGATGCCCTCGCTCTCGCCGGAGACGCTGCAGTGGATCGGTTCGCTGGTCGCGGACCCGGCGCCGCCGGTGGACGAGGTGCTCGCGGCGCGGGCGGCGGTCGAGGCGTTGCTCTCGCAGCTACCGCCGGACGACCGGCTTCTGCTGACGCTCCTCTCGCTGGAGGAGCGCTCGCTGGAGGAGGTCGCCGCGCTCACGGGGCGGAATCGCACGGTCCTCAAGGTCAGAGCCTTTCGCGCGCGGCGGCGGCTCCAGCATGCGGGGCGCCGGCTCCTGTCTCTCGAGGGCTTCGATGAGTGACGACTTCGAGGCCCGCTGGAAGCGGCTGACCGAGGCTGCTCGACGAGCGCCGGCCGCGGAACCACGCGCGCCTCGCCCCCGGTGGGTGGAGCAGGTGGCCCGGCGGGCGCTGCTCGCCCGAACCACCGGGAACGTCCGCGGACGAGAGCCACTCGCCTGGGCCGGGCTGGTGACCCTGGCCGCGGCCGCCGCCGCCACCGCGCTGGGGTGGCCCGGAGCCGTGGCCACCACCGCCGATGCGCTCGCCGCCGGTGCCGGCGGGCTGTCCCGCTC
>JBKPMY010000316.1:0-2410 GCA_046732375.1 Myxococcota bacterium | reverse complement strand
CTCCTCGTCCGCGTCGAGGCGTCGCTGCTCTACTTCAACGTGGAGAACGTCCGCGAGGCCGTGCGGGAGGGAATCCGCGCCGCACCGAAGCCGCTGAAGCTGCTGCTGCTGGACCTCTCCTCCTCTCCTGCGATGGATGTCGCGGGCGCGCGGATGCTGGCCGACCTCGGGGAGGAGCTTCGCGAGTCCGCCATCGCCGTCCGTCTGGTGGGGGCCCGGGCCTCGGTACGGGACATTCTCCGGGCGGAGGGCCTCGAGGAGCAGGTGGGCCACATCGATCGCCGGCTCACCGTGGAGGACGTGGTCGAGGAGTTTCAGCGCGGCGACGCGGCGCGGGCCTCGGCCTGAACGGAGCTGCCTCTCACGGTCAGGGTCTGCTCTGGGGCAGCCGGGCCACCTCGGTCTCGGCGAATCCCGGGCCGGTGTCTTCGCCGGCATTCGCGGGCCGCATCGACCGCGAGGCCGTGTGCGCCTCGGTTCGCACGATGCTCGTCCGGAACGGGGCCGCTTCCGGCTCTCGATGAACGAGGACGGCTGGCCGTCACCAGGGCGACGCCGGCGAGGACGAGGACCCCGGCGACCATGCAAGCCAGGCGGGCGCTGACGTGGGTCGCCCGGGCGGGAACGGGGATGATGGCCATGGCGAGCTCCTCGAGAGACCGGGGCGCATCGTTTCGCCCTCGATCTCACACGCGATCCGAGGGCCGAACCGGCCATGCCCCGGGCGCGAGGCCTGGCGTCGGTGATGTTCCTCTGGGCCCTCGCGCAGGCAGATGACGTCCGCCCCTGGGACGCTCCGTCCCGGGAACCACACATGCCGTCACGAAAAGCAGGCGCGGCCAGGGGGAGCACGCACCGACGGCTGGCATGGATGATGCGTGTTCAGGAATCCCTCATGCGCTTGCTCCTGCAAGACCTCCGAACGGCACTCCGTTCGCTGCGCCATGCGCAGTCCTTCACCGCCTTCGTGGTGCTCTCGCTGGCGCTGGGAATCGGCGCGAGCGTGACGCTCTTCGCGGTGGTGGACGGCGTGCTCCTCCGTCCGATGCCCTACCCGCGTCCCGAGTCCCTGGTCGCGTTCAGTAACTCGCAGTCGTATCCGGACGTGGAGGACTTCCGGACCCAGGTGCAAAGCTTCCAGGCGCTTGGGGCCTTCACCCCGTGGCCGGCGGACATGCTGGAGGGGGACCAGGCCGTTCAGATCCCCGGCGCCCTGGTGAACGGGGACACGCTGCGGGTGCTCGGGGTCGGCGCGGCGGCCGGTCGGGTGCTGGAGCTCGCGGACGACCGGAAGGGCGCGGATCCGGTGGTCGTGGTGAGCGACGACTTCGCCCGGAAGCACGGCGGGGTGAACGTGCTCGGGGCGACCCTCGACCTCAGCGGGCGGCCCTTCCGCGTGGTCGGCATCCTCCCTCGCGGGTTCCGCCTCCCCGGCTTCGAGGCGCAGATCCTCCTCCCGATGCAGGTGGCCTACCCCGAGGCCGCCGAGGCCCGCGCGGCGCACTTCATGAGCACGGTCGCCCGGCTGCGCGCTGGCGCCGGGCTCCGCGATGCGCAGGCGGAGGTGGACGCCGTGGGTCGCCACCTCTCCGAGCTCTATCCCGCCTCCAACCGCGACCGGGCGTACCCGCTGGTCTCGCTGCGCAGCAGCATCACCGAGTCCGCCCGCGAGACGCTCCTGCTCCTCCTCGCCGCGGTCTCTCTGCTTCTGCTGCTCGCCTGTACCAACTTCGCCAATCTCCTCCTCGCCCGCGGAACGGCGCGTGCTCAGGAGCTCACCGTCCGCGCGGCGCTCGGCGGGGACCGGAGGACGCTGGCCCGGCAACTCCTCACCGAGAGTCTGCTCCTTGCGCTCGCCGGGAGCGCCGTCGGTCTGGCGCTGGCCGCGGGCGTGGTTCCCTGGGTGCTGCGCGTCGCCCCCGACACCCTTCCCCGCGCCAGCGAGGTCTCGGTCGACGCGCGGGTGGCTGCCTTCGCTCTCGGGGTGGCGTTGCTGACCGGACTGGTGTTCGGCGCGTTCCCCGCATTCCAGGGAGCGCGCGTCGATCTGGCGAGCGCGCTGCGAACCTCCCGCCTCGGCAGCGTCCACCCCCGGCTCCGGCGGCTGCTGGTCATCTTCCAGGTCGCCCTGGCGACCACGCTCCTCGCGTCCTCGGCACTGCTGACCCGGAGCCTCCTCCAGCTCCGGCAGGTCCGGCTCGGGTTCGACCCTCAACACTGCCTGTCGGTCCGGATCGACCTCCCCGCGTCACGCTACCTCCGGGTGCCCGAGCAGGCACGCTTCTGGGATCGCCTCCTGGAGGAGGTGCAACGGATTCCCGGGGTGGAGGCCGCCGGCTTCGTGAGCGAGCTTCCCCTGGCCGGAAGCAACCTCACCCATGACTGCGTGGTCGCCCGGAAGCCATCTCCG
>JBKPMY010000315.1:0-7320 GCA_046732375.1 Myxococcota bacterium | reverse complement strand
AGCAGGAACTGGAACCGTGCCAGCAGCGCGGCGGGGCCGTGATCGCGGTTGGCCTCCCAGTGGTCCGCGGCCCGGTGGTAGTGCGCCTTCTGGTACGCGGCGGCGGCGGCGCGCTGCTCCTCGGTCGCGCCCCTCAGCCCCACCTTGGTCGCGGCGGCGGGGATGCCTGCGCGCAGGAAGCTGTACTGGTCACTCCGCACGGCGAAGGCCTGCTTCGGATCGGGGTCGGGCCCCAGGCTCAATCCGAGCGCCGCGGCGGCTCGCTCCGCGTCCTGCTGGAGCGTGCTCTCGTCGGCGCCGAGCGCGAACACTTCCTTGAACTGGAACACCGGCAGGCCCGAGTCGCAGTTCACGTCGGCGGCCAGCGCCTCGCGCGGCACCGGGGGCTGCGCCACCAGCCGCTCCGAGCCGAGCAGCCCTTCCTCCTCCCCGGTGACCAGGGCGAAGAGCACCGCGCGGCGCGGACGCTGGGGAAGACGGGTGAAGGCGCGCGCGGTCTCCAGCACGTTGGCCACCCCGGCGGCATTGTCCGAGGCGCCGTTGTAGATTGCGTCCCCCGCCTCCGGCTTGCCGATGCCGAGGTGATCCAGATGGGCGGTGTAGACCACCGCCTCACCCGCGGCCGGAGAGCCGGGCGCAGCCCGCAGCAGGCCGAGCACGTTGGCGGTGTGCACCGTGCGAAGTGCCGCCTCCACCCGGATGCGGACCCGCGTGCCGAGGTCGAAGGGCTCCCGCTGCCGGCGCTCGGCGGCGGCGAACAGGGTAGACACGCGCTCGGCGCGCCCGGCGGCCGCGAGCAGCGCGTCCGTGCCGGGCATGGACAGCGCGACCTGCGGGATCTGGTCGCGGGCAGGCACGGCGCCGTTCTCGACCAAAGTCATCCAGCCGCGCTGGGCGTGGGAGACGGTCTGGGTGAAGGGGGAGATCTTCTCCCGGGCCGGAGTCTGCACCCAGAGGACGCCGACCGCGCCGCGGGCGAGGAAGCGCTCCAGCTTGGAGCGCGCCGAGCCGTACACCGCGCTGGGAATCGGCGGGAAGAAATCGGGGGTCGTTCCGAGCGGGGCACCCACCAGGACCATCGCCAACTTCCCGGTGAGGTCGACGCCGGCGAGATCGTCCCACTGGTACTCCGGGGCGACGATCCCGTGCCCGACGTACACCACAGCGGCGGTGAGCTCTGCCAGCCCGTTGCCGAGCGGAGCCCGGGCGATGAAGTCGCGCTCGAGCACGAGCGGCGCGGTGTCACCGGCCGGGGTGCCCACCTCCAGGCGCGCCTGCTGCGTCTTCCCGGCCCGGAAGGTCATCGGCTGGAACCAGCTCCCCTTCTCCCCGGCCGGCTCGAGTCCCATCCCCTGGAGCTGGCTCGCCACGTAGGCGGCGGCGAGGTCGAAGCCACGGTCGCCCGGTGCTCTTCCCTCGAGGAGGTCGTCGGCGAGAAAGCGGATGTGCGCCGAGATCGCCTCGGGACGGATGCCGTCCACGGCGGCTGAGGCTCCGGGAGCGATGGCGTCGGGGGTGGAGGGAAGCGGCGGCGCGGCGGTGGTGGCGCAACCGGCGAGCAGGAGCAACCACGGGGCGCGAGCAGCGAGGCGGGCGCGGCGGGTCTGGACGGGCATCGGTCCGGCCGAGCCTAGCGTCCCGCGCGGGCCGCCGGGGAAGTTGCAATCCGTCAGACGCCGGGCGGACGCAGCGCGCGGCGGGGCACCTCGGCCTCGACGAAGATGCGGAGGAGGTCGCCGTCGAGCATCCCGCTCCTCGCCTCCTGGTGGAGGATGTCCAGCGCGGCGGGATGGGGCACGGCCTTCTTGTACGGGCGGTCGGCCGCGGTGAGCGCGTCGTACACGTCCGAGATGGCCATCATCTTCGACTGCACCGGGATGGTCTCGGCGGGGATCTTCCGCGGGTAGCCGGTTCCGTTCAGCCGCTCGTGGTGGGCGTAGGCGATCTCCGGAACTCGCTTCAGCGCGCGGGTCCAGGGAATCTGGGAGAGGAAGCGGAAGGTGTGGCTGACGTGGCTCTCGATCTCCAGCCGCTCGTCCGAGGAAAGCGAGCCGCGGGGAATGCTCAGCCGCTCCACCTCGCGAGCAAGGAGCAGCGGCTGCTCGGCCTCGCGCTCGTCGCGAAAGTGCTGCCGGCCCAGATCGGCGAGGCGCTCGAACCCTCCGGAGGGGAGGATGGTCGGGCGGTTGCAAGCGAGGACGAACTCCAGCGTCTCGTCCAGCTCGCGCAGCTCGGTGGCGAGCCGCTCGATCTCCTCGCGCTCCAGCGCGGCCAGCAGCTTTCCCTCCCGGGCGGCCTCGAGCCGGCGCTCCGCGCTCCGCAGCTGCCGGTCCTTGCGGGCCAGGGCGAACCGGGCTCGCAGCGTGTCCAGCTCCTGGGGGTACAGCTTCTCGGCCTTGACCAGGACGTGCTCGCGAACGCCGACCTTCCCGAAGTCGTGGAGGAGCGACGCGTAGCGCATCTCCTGCACGTCCTGGAGGCCGAAGCGGACGCGGGCGTATGGCCCGGTGGCCTGGTGCTCGAGCGCTCCGGCCAGGCCCACGGTGAGCGAGGCCACCCGGCCCGAGTGGCCGGCGGTGGTGGGATCCCGCGACTCGATCGCCACCACCGAGGCGGAGACGAAGCCCTCGAAGAGCTGGTTGATCTCGTCGTGGAGGAGGGCGTTCTCGATCGCGCCCGCCGCCTGACCGCCGAGGGCGAGCAGCAGCTCCGCGTCCTCGTCGGTGAACACGCCCAGGTGCTTGTTGAGCGCCTGGAGGACGCCGGTGACCTCTCCCTGCGCGTCGCGCATGGGGACGCAGAGCACCGTGCGGGTGCGGTAGCCGGTGGCGGCGTCGATGTCCCTGTTGAAGCGGGCGTCGCCGTAGGCGTCGGTGATGTTGATCACCTGTCCGGTCTCGGCCACCGACCCGGCGATGCCCTTGCCCAGCTTGACCCGGATCTCGTGCGACGCTCCCTGGGCCACCTTGCTCCACAGCTCGCCGCGCTCGCGGTCGAGGATGAAGAGGGTGCAGCGGTCGGCGTCCACCACCTTCGCCGCCTCGTAGATGATGAGCGGGAGGAGGAGATCCAGGTCCCGGGCCGCGGCCATGGCCTTGGCCACGTCGAGGATGGAGGTGAGCTTGGAGACCCTGCCGGCCAGCTCCTGTGGACTGTAGTTGTCCGAGCTCACCGGAAGGACGCTACCCCAACGGGCTGCCGGCGGAGGGGGTCGGGGGGGCCCGATTTCAGTGACGCTCGCCGGCGCCGGCCAGGCGGGCCACCTTGGACATGAAGGACGGGTCGAAAGGCTTCACGTCGTAGTCGTCCGCGCCCAGCTCCAGGCAGACGTGGCGGGTGAACTGGTCCTCGATCGCCGAGAGCACCAGGACCTTGATGTCCCGGGTGCGGGGGTCCTTCTTCAGCGCCGCCAGGAGGTCCCGGCCGTCCACGTGCTGCTTCAGGTCGAGGATGATGACGGCGGGCTGGTGCCTCACGGCGAGCTCGAGGACCTGCTGGGAGGTGGTGTCGGTGATGTAGGACAGGCCTGCGCGCCGGGCCTCGCGGGCCAGGGCAGCGACGACGCCAGGCTCGTCATCGGCGATCAGGATGGTGGGCTTCTCGGACATTGGACTCTCGCGTCATGGGTGGATCGCAAGATCCACACCGGCGCTTACCTCCAGAGGTCGCGCGGGGTTGGGCCTGGGGGGCGTGGGTCACCTCGGGTGTGGGGGTCGCTCCCTGCGCGGTCATCCCTGACCTCACCCAAGGTTGACCCTACGGGGTCAAATCCGTTACGGAGGGCGTCCCTCGAAAGAGGGGTGTCGGCCTCGGGGAGTGGCTCAGCCTGGTAGAGCACTTGGTTCGGGACCAAGGGGTCGCAGGTTCGAATCCTGTCTCCCCGACACGTCGAAGGGGTCGGAGTCGCTCGGGGTTCCCCGCGCAGCTCCGGCCCCTTCGGTCTTTCTGGCCAAGTGGGGTAACACCGGGGTCACACGAGCCGATGCCGCCCGACGGCGGGGTGCCTCTGGCAGTGGCATCTGGGCTCGAACAACCGCTCAGCGCATGCTTTCGCGGACGTCGACCAGCAGCTGATCCGCGGCATCGATTCGGATGAGTCCTACCCGCGGATACTCCAGGTCCAAGATCACGTAGACGGTGGCCGTCAAGACCAGCGCGAAAGCGACGGCGTGGAGTCGACTGGACCTGCTTCCGGACATTCCATAGCCAGCCAGCACGGCAGCCACCAGCGCCAAGCCGAGCAACATGACGTAGATGACGATCGGCGGATGCGTCTGGCTCGCCGTTGCCCGAGTGGTGGTGATGTCGAACATCGCATTCAGCGCCGAGAGGACGAAGGGGTCCGGCCTCCCCCCGGGGCTCGTCTGGCCGGCGCCGAGCGCCTGTTTCCAGATCTCGCCCTGGAGGGCGGTGGCGCGCTCGGTCGCCGTGCGCACTCCGGCCTCGTCCGGAATGGCTCGGTAAATGGCGAGGCGCGCGTCGACGTATCTGCGGAAGCTCTCGCGCAGCGCGGGCTGGCTGCCCGGGGGTAGCACGTCGATCCGGAGGTAGGCTGTGCTGATGGCATTGGCCTCCTCGACGATTTGTGTGCGCCGCGTGTCGAAGCGCGCGGCGGCTCCGGAGAAGGAGAAGGCGATGAGTAGCCCCAGCAGGCCGAAGACGGCGCCGTCGATCGCCCCCAGTCCACTCAGGTCAGTCCCGCGAGCGGAATCTCGCCGGCCAAGGCGTCGGCCCAGGAGAAGGCATCCCAGTAGCGCCGTGAAAAGCACGGCCAGGACCACAGGGGCAACGATCAGCGGGTTCATTCCGCCGGTCTCGTTTCCGGACATGGATTCACCGTAAGCGAGCAATGGCTCGACGCCCAGCCCCGTAGCAGCTTCGGCCAGAGCTTCATGGAGCACTTCGGACAACGCGCAGCGTCTGCTCCCGGAACTCCTCAACGTGCTTGCAGCCCCGGCGGCGGCAGACGTGCCGCCAGAATCGAACCCCGCACGGCCGAGGGCCCGCCGCGGGAAGCCCTCGAAATCCACGTCACGAGGGAGCTCTCTGAGGCCTCTAGCGCGGCCTTGAGCCAGGGAACGATGTCCTCTGCAATCGGGATGGCGCGAGCTGGGTAACACGGGGGTCACACGGCCGAGCGTCCCGGAGCGTCCAGGCTGTGCGGACCCGTGAGCGAGGCCCTCGGAAGCCTGAACGAAAGCAACGGCTTGGACTCCCGAGGACTCACTGGAAGCGTCCGTCCGTGCTTCGGGACCAAGGTTTCGCAAGTTCGAATCCTGTCTCCCCGACACGCTGAAGGGGTCGGAGTCGCTCGGGGTCGCCCGCGCAGCTCCGGCCCCTTCGCCGTTTTCGCCGACCGTGCGCAGAGTTCCCGAGGCCAAGCGGCCACGCGAAGGGCCCGGCCACGCGCAAGGAGGACGTCATGCCAGAGAGTGTCTACAAGGTGATCGAGCTCGTCGGGACCAGCACCGAATCCTGGGAGAAGGCTGCAGCGGCTGCCGTCACCACGGCATCGAAGAGCTTGCGCGACCTGCGCGTGGCCGAGATCTCCGAGCTCGACCTCCAGCTCGAGGGCGGAAAGGTCCGCGCCTACCGCGCCAAGGTGAGGGTGTCGTTCAAGTACGGCGGCAAGGAGTGAGCCGGCGTCGGCTCACGCAGGTGCCTCCTGCGCAGGGCTCCAATCGCTCCGGGTAAGCGGCCGACCCTCGCCTCTCGGCGTGCTGGGCGAGGCATGTCCGGATTCCGACGAGCGCTACGCCAACATGTTCGCCCGAGCTAAACATCGTCCCCGTTCCCGTTCCCGCCGAGGGGTCCCGCGGCGGCCTCGTCAGCTCCACGGGACCTGCCTAGAACGCGGGCGGAATGGTTGATTCGTCACCCCAGGCCCGCCTCTCGAGGAGACCGCCTTGGAACCCTACGTCGACCCCTTCGTCGCAGGATTCGAGCAGATCGCGTGGGGGGTTGCCCTCGTCGCGATCACCATGGTGCTCCACGGCCTGGGCATGGTCTGGACCCTGCGAGGCGTCCACCGGCTGAAGACCCGACTGGGGACGAACCTGGGGCTGGCCGCGTCGCTGCTGCTCCTCGTCGTCGCTGCCTGGCTCATCACCCTCACCCATCTGGTCGAGGTCTTCGCCTGGGCCGGCTTCTTCGTCTGGAAGGGCGCGCTTCCGAACGGGAGCAGCGCGTACTATCTCGCCCTCCTCGACTACACGACCCTCGGCTGCGAGTACGCGCTGCCCAAGAACTGGCGGCTCCTCGAAGGGATGATCGCCATCGCCGGACTGATGACCTTCGCCTGGTCCACCGGCGTCCTCTTCGCGCTCGCGCAGCAGTTCCAGGATCGCGAGCTGCGGCGTGGCCAGCCTGGCCCTGTGACGACCAGCTGACCACCGGTAGTCTCGGTCCCGACTGTGGGCGAACTGAAGACCACCATCGAGCTCATCCTCGGGCTGCTGGTCGCTGTGGTGTTCCTGGCGGCGCTCTCCCGCCGCCTGCACATCCCTCCACCGCTGCTGCTGGTGCTGGCGGGGCTCGCCGGAGCGCTCGTCCCCGGCATTCCTCCGGTGCACATGGAGCCCGACCTGGTGCTCCTGCTCTTCCTTCCTCCGCTGCTCTACGGCGACGCCTGGGACACGTCCTGGCGCGATTTTCGGGCGAATCTCCGTCCGATCCTGCTCCTCGCGGTTGGCCTCGTGTTCGCGACCACGCTGGCGGTGGGAGTGGTGGCGCACGCCGCGCTGCCCGGATTGCCCTGGGCGGTGGCCTTCACCCTGGGAGCCATCCTCTCTCCGACCGACGCCGTCGCCTCGGTGGCGATCGCCGAGCGCCTCGGCCTGCCCCAACGCCTGTTGACCATCGTCGAGGGCGAGAGCCTGGTGAACGACGCCTCGGCGCTGGTCGCCTACCGCTTCGCCCTCGTGGCGGTGCTGACGGGCACCTTCGAGGCGGGGCAGATGGTGGTGAGGTTCCTGTGGGTCGCGAGCGCGGGAGTCGCGGTGGGCCTGGTGGCAGGATGGATCCTCATCCGGGTCTCCAGGCTGCTCACCGAGCCGACCCTCGCGGTGGTGTTCTCCCTGCTCACCCCGTACTTCGCGTACCTCCCCGCGGAGGCCGTGGGGGCCTCGGGCGTGCTCGCCGTGGTGACCGCGGGACTGATGCTGGGGCGCATGTCACCGGTCATCCTCGACAACGAGATGCGCCTCACCGGCCGGGCGGTCTGGGAGAGCGTCGAGTTCCTGATCAACGGCCTGGTCTTCATTCTGCTCGGCCTCCAGCTCCGCACCGTGCTGGGAGGGATCAGGGAGAGCGGCCTGCAAC
>JBKPMY010000314.1:0-4862 GCA_046732375.1 Myxococcota bacterium | reverse complement strand
CGAACTCGGTGTAGTCCTCCTCCCGCTTCCCCAGGAACCCCGTCGGACCGTCGAACATCCGGTTGTTCAGCGCGGTCTCGATGTGGAACACCTTCAGGTTCTTGTCGATCACCCGGCCGATGCGCTCGGTGCTCTTGTGGAGCTGGCTGCGCTTCGGCTCCATGTAGCTGTCGCTGTTGCGGATGGTGTGCGGGTTGTGGTGCGCGCGCAGCGACTCGTAGTTGGTGAGGCCGGTGCCCACCGACTTGTGCCCGCCGTCCATGGGCACCAGGTTGATGTTCACGTAGATGAGCAGGTCCGACTCGGCGGCGCGGCGGTTGATCGCCACCACCTCGTTCTCGCTCGTCCGCTCCATCTCCACGATCCCGTCGGGATCCTCGGCGTCGTGGTTGTAGTAGCGGTCGGGGTAGTAGTCGTCGAAGATCTTCGACCCCACCATCCGCTTCATCTCCGCCTCGGTCATCCGCCGGTGGAGCGCGTTGGCGATGATCAGATGGACGTCGTCCACGCCCGAATCCGCCAGAAGCTCGAGCACGATCTCCAGGATCGTCTGCCGCACGTCCGGCAGCGCCATCGGCGGAAGCGGCAGCGAGATGTCGTCGATGGCGATCGTCACCTTCATCCCCGGCCGGAGCAGCGCGTGCAGTGGCTCCATTCCCTCGGGGTGGTTGATCGCCCAGCGGATCGCGGCCTTCACGTTCGGAACGCCCTGCAGCGGTAGGCGCGGGAAGATCACCCGCGTGTCCAGCGGCAGGTCCTCGAGCAGGAAGTCCTCGCCGAAGAAGAGCACCCGGGGCGGGCTGCCCTTCTCGGTGATGACGACGTGCCGTTCCTCGTCGTAGAGCCGCTTCAGCGTCTTCAGCTGGCGCATCGGAAGAGCCTCACCCCGAATGCCATACCACGGGCGGGCCGGAGAGGGTCGTTCCGGCCGCCCGGGACGGTTCAGCTCCCGGGGTCGCCTGACGGGGACGGCGGCAGTATGTCAGCCGGGCGGCCCGGCTGCAGGCATCGACTGGTGGCAAGCGGGCGGGTCAGAGACATGTTGTTCGACGAGACACGTCACGAGCCTCTCCTCTCGCTCCCCTGGAGCTCGCAACGCGCGCGAGCAACCATCGCCCGGATCGTCGACGAGACCGAAGGCCGGTTCCGGCCGGGCGAGTGGTGGCCGCTCCATCCCAACGACGTCGAGGGCGAAGAGACGCAGCCTGCCTTGCCCCTGTATCACGGTGCCTGTGGGGTCATCTGGGCGCTGGGGTATCTCGACGCGTCCGGGGCCGTCCGGACGCACCGCGACTTCACGCCGGAGCTCGACGCCCTCCTGACCGGCGTGGGTCGGTGGCTGAGGTCGGAGCGGATCGTGGCTGGCGGTGCGTCCTACCTGATGGGGGAGACGAGCGTGCTCATGCTCCGCCACGGGCTCACAGGAGACGGGGCGGATGCGGATCGCCTGAAAGCCCACATCGCAGCCAATCTCGAGCATCCCGCGCGTGAGCTCATGTGGGGAGCGCCGGGAACGATGCTCGCCGCGCTCTTCCTCTTCAGGCGGACCGGCGATGCTCGGTGGGCCGACCTGTTCCTCGCCTCCGCCCGGAACTTGTGGTCCCAGCTGTCGTGGTCCGAGGAGCTCGGTTGCCGGTACTGGGTGCAGGATCTGTACGGACGCAAGAGCACCTATCTCGGCGCCGTGCACGGATTCGCCGGAACCGCGGCAGCGCTCATCGCCGGCCGCGATCTCATGACCGGCGAGGACTGGGAGCGCTGGCGCACGTGCATCGCGCAGACGGTGGCGCGGACCGTCACCCGCGCGGGCAATCTCGCGAACTGGCGGACTCAGCTCGCCCCGGGAGGACCCACGCTCATGCAGATCTGCCACGGCGCGCCGGGCGTCCTCGTCTGTCTCGGCCGATTTCCTGGCGACGAGATCGACCCGTTGCTCCTGGCAGGTGGCGAGGCGATCTGGGCCGCCGGGCCGCTGCGCAAGGGAAGCAATCTCTGTCACGGAACGGCGGGGAATGGTTACGCGTTCCTCGCGCTCTTCGAGCGGACGCGCGATTCGTTGTGGCTGCGGCGTGCGCGCTCCTTCGCCATGCACGCCATCGCGCAGTTCGAAGCCGACAGGGCACGCTTCGGCGACCTGCGGTATTCGCTCTGGACCGGCGACCCGGGACTTGCGGTGTACCTCTGGGACTGCATCCGGGGACAGGCCGCGTTCCCTACGATCGACGTCTTCTACGCCGATTGACGAGCACGGCGAGCCTCCACCGCGGCCGCTGACCACCCACAATCGTTCGACCCCCGGAGCGTAGGGGGAATCGCTGGGGGTACGCACCATGACACAGCGGACCAACGCCCGAGTCGCGGGTTTCGCGTTCCTCTTCTACATCGCGGTCGGCATCACCCAGATCGTGCTCTCCAGCGTGACCCAGGCAGACTCGACCGCAGAGCGCCTCACGCTCATCGCCCGGCACGCCTGGCGGACGCGGGTGAACATCGTGCTCGCGCTGGTCATCTGCGCAACCGCCGTGGTGCTCGCCTGCGCGCTCTACGCCATCACCCGCGACGAAGACCCGGACCTCGCGGTGATCGGCCTTGCCTTTCGAGTCGGGGAGGGCGTGCTCGCGGCCATCGGCGCGCTCACGTCGCTCGGCGTCCTCTGGCTGGCCACCGACGCCGACCCCGCCCTGGCAACGACGACCCCCGCGCTGGCGGAGCTGCTCCTCCAGATCCAGGGATGGAACGTGACCATCATCGCCACCTTCTTCGCCCTGGGGAGCACCGTGTTCTCCTGGCTGCTCCTGCGTGGCCGGATGATTCCCGTCGGGCTCGCCTGGCTTGGCGTCGTCGCCTCGGTCCTCCTTGTCGTGGGCCTGCCGCTGCGGCTCGTCGAGGTGATCAGCGGGTCCGTCACCCAGCTCCTGTGGCTGCCGATGGCCCTCTTCGAGATCCCGCTCGGCTTCTGGCTGCTGATCAAGGGCGTCCGCCCCGCAACCGCACGGGCGTGAGTGCCCTCATGGCGGAGACCGAGTGGGTTGAGCGGAAGATCGCGCCGGAGGGCCAGCGAGCACCACGCAACCCGCTCGGTTTCCGCCATCAGGTCTCGGGCCGACAGAGTCGCGCGCGCTCCTCGCTCGACAGGGCAGGGGAGCCCGACTTCCGCGACCCGTCCTCGAAGTACTCCTCGTCGAGCTGCACCTTGCCGTCGCTCGCCCAGCACCGGAGCTTCCGCACCTGTCCCTTGGCGTAGGTCTCCTCGCTCGCGGGCTTCCCGTTCTTGTGGAGCACGCGGCGGACGCCCTCCAGCTGGCCGCCCGCGTACGTGCTCTCCCGCTCCAGCCGGCCGTCCTCGGCGAACTCGCGCACCGTGCCGTCGGGGGTGGGGTAGTCGAGGCATCGGTCGTTCCGGCACGGCTGGTAGGTCCCGGTCTTCTTCGGCATGCCGGTATCGTAGAAGTCCTTCGCGGTGATCACCCCGGTCTTCGCGTCCACCGCCAGCTCCTGCTTCGGCTTCCCGTTGAGGTAGTAGCGCGTGCGAGTGATGACCCGGCCCTTCCCGTGCCGGGCTTCCTCGACGAGCCGACCCTCCTCGTTCCATTCCTTGAAATCGCCCTCGTAGTCGCCCTTCACCGTGGCGTAGGTCCGGTACGTCTTCCCGTTCTCGAACCGGCGCGTCACGTCGACCCGGTCTCCGCCCGCGTGCTTCCGCACCATCGGCCGGCCCTCCTCGTCCACCGTCTCCTCCTCGAGGAGCTGCCCGCCGCGGTACCGCGCCAGGTACTCGCGCTTCCGGCCGTCGACCTGAAAGAACTGGACGGTCGACACGTTGCCCTCGTGCCCACAGAGCTTGCGGTCCTCCGGTGTGAACGACGATGAGCCACAGCTCAGCTCGAAGACCTTCCCGTCCTGGAGCAGCCCCAGCTTCGGCCCTGCCTCCTCACCGCCCTTGAACAGCGAGGCGCGCTTCACCTGCCCGCCCGGCCAGAGCTCGCGGACCACGCCCTCGGTCTTGCCGTTCATCACGGTCATCGAGCACTCGAGCGCCCCGGTCTTGTCGAAGACCTTCACCGGCCCATCGACCACCTCGCCCTTCCAGCGAACCTCGAGCTTCTGGTTGTTGTAGTCCGTGTAGAAGCCCGGCCCCTGCTGCTCGCCCTTCTTCCAGGTCGTCTCGGAGATGGTCTTCCCCTCGTGGGTGCAGACCTCGCGGCCGTCCTTCACCGGGGCCGAGTCCAGCGAGCAGGTCCCCGAGCGCGGCGACACCTTCGCCCCGGTGCGCGCGATGAAGGTGCACTGGTCTGCGTGCGCGACTGCGCTGCTCAGGACCGCCAGGAAGAGGCAACCGAGCTGCACCGAGCTTCGCGCCGCGCGCAGGCGAGCCATACCCGACATTCTACCTTTCCGGTGGCACCCGGCGTGCGGTCTCCACGCACCCGGATCTTGCAGGATGCGAGCCCGCACCAGTAGGCAAAGGGGACTCCTCATGAAAACGACCCACGCCGCCCTCGTCGCGGTACTTCTCGCAGGCTCGATCCCTCTCGCCTCGGCGAGCGCCGCGGAGCCCACGAACGTGTCGAAATCAGGAATCCCCTATCGTCCCGACAGCGATGCCGCTGGCCCAGCCGAGGTCGTGGGTCCCATCCGCGCCCGCCGGCCGGAGGGCAAGCTGCTCAACCTCGACCGGATGCTCCTCCACAGCCCGAACTTCGCTCAGGCCTGGAACACGATGTTCGGGACCATCCGCCAGAAGCTCGCCGTGCCGGCCAGGCTCCGTGAGCTCGCCATCATGTCCATCGGCGTGCTCAACCATGCCGACTACGAGTGGTTCCAGCACGAGGGAGAGTTCCTCAGGGCGGGCGGCACCAAGG
>JBKPMY010000313.1:0-2919 GCA_046732375.1 Myxococcota bacterium | reverse complement strand
CTTCCGCACCGCGCCGATCCGGCCAGGCTGCGACGGGTCGCCTTCCATGGCCTGGGCCAGGGTCGCGAGGCTCACCGGGAGCGACTGATCGGACAGCGTCCGCCACAGCCCGGCAAGGTCCTGCGCCGCCTGCTCGGAGAGCAGCACCACCCTGGCCTGGCTCCGGCGGACGATGTTGACCACCTCGGTCTCGCTGGAGGCGGGATCCACCGGAACCACGGTCCCGCCCGCGCGGAGGATGCCGAAGTAGGCGATGGCCCACTCGGGACGGTTCTCGGACACCAGCAGGACGCGGTCCTCGGGCTTCACTCCGCTCCGGAGCAGGAAGCTGCCGACCCGTGCCGCCCAGCGGTGCACCTCGCCGTAGGTGAAGCGCTCCTCGCGATCCTCCTCCACCCGGCGGAAGGCCACCCGGTGCCGGTAGGCATGCACCGCGGCGTCGAACAGCTCGAGCAGGTCGCGGTGGGCGTGGATGGCCTTGCGCTTCTCGCGCTCCTCCTCCAGGCCGGGGAAGACCCACTTCTCCAGCCCGGGGAGGTGCACCTCGAGGAAGTACCGGCGCCAGTCGATGCCCGGCGGGTCCCAGGGAATCTTCGCCGCGTCGACGGGATCCATCGCCGCGTAGAGCGACCGGGTGTTGTCGCAGCGGAAGACGTAGCGGTTCTCCCACAGGAAGGGGAGGAAGAGGCCGATGAGCGCGGAGAGCGAGCCGGCCTGCTCCTCCACCCGCTCCAGCTGCTCCTTGGCTCGCTCCAGCATCGCCGAGACCCGCGGGGCACCCCAGCGAGGCCCGTGGTCCTCGATGCCCTTGCGGAGCAGGCGCGCGCCGGTCGCGAACAGGGGAGCGGAGCGGGAGAGGAAGCTGCGCTTGCTGACCGGCTGCGGCTCCAGCCGGCTCCACACGTCGTTCAGGAGCGCGCTCCCGGTCTCGCGCTCTCGGTAGTGCCGGCGCCGGTAGAGTCCGACGAGCTCCACGGAGCGCGGGGCGTAGAAGGGGTTGGAGTCGCCCGAGGCCTGCTGGTACACGCGGCGCTCGGCGTGAGTGACCGCGCGGGCGGTGATCGCGACGAGCGAGCCGGCCACCAGGTCCACGGGGATGATGTCCAGGATGCTGCGCTCGGCGGCGGGGATGAGCCGGTGCCCCTTGATGCCGGCGTAGGACAGCGGCGCCGAGGTGGTGAACCCCTCGTTCCACCCGGGGAAGGGGTAGCGCAGCGCGCTCTCGACGATGCTCGGCCGGACGATGGCGTAGCGGAGGTCCGGAGCGCCGGCGATGACCTGCTCGCCGAGTGACTTGGTGTACGTGTACGTGTTGGGCCAGCCCCAGCTGCGGGCGCGCTCCATGCCCGCATCGGTGAGCTTCTGGGTGAGCCAGAGCTTCCGCTCCCGCCCCACGGCGAGGCGCAGGCTCTTCTCGTCCCGGCCGTCGCGGCCGTCCTCCTCGAGACGCTCCAGGGCGCGGGCGCGGAACTCGGAGGTGAGCGCGTGGTCCTCGGCCTGCTCCCGGAGCCGCTTCACCAGCCGGGCCGCGTCATCGAGCTCGTTCTGGAGCGAGAAGTCGCGCCCGTCCAGCTCGCCCTTGCGCGGGAAGTAGCCGACGATCTCCTCGTCCTCGAAGACCAGCCCGTTCCTGTTGCCGACGACGAATGCGGTGGACACGTGGACCAGGGGCACGCCCAGCCGCTGGCACAGCTCGACCGCGTTGCGCACCCCGTAGGTGTTGATCTTGAGACCCACCTCGAGCGGTGGGTTGAAGGAGACCAGCCCGGCGCAGTTGACGACCACGTCCACCTGGCCGGCCAGCTCGGAGAGGACCTGCTCGGAGAGTCCGAGGAGGGAGTCGGTGATGTCACCGTCGAGCACCCGGGTCCGCTCCAGGACGAAGCGCTCGGCCCGCTCGTCGCCGTGGTGGTCGCGGAGCGGCTGGAAGGGCTCGCTCCGGACCACCTTCTCCACGAAGCGTGCCTCGGCGCTGGTGGAGGACCCGCGGCGCACCAGGGCCCAGACCCGCCCCAGCACCTCGCCGTACCGGTGCAGGAGCATGGAGAGGGTCACCTTCCCCAGAAATCCGGTGCTTCCGGTCAGCAAGATGCGCTTGCCGGCGAGGGCGTCGGACACGGAGAGGACGGGCGATTCCATCGGGTTGAAGATGGTGACTATCACCGCCGGGGGCCCCCGGGTGAAGCCCGGAACGCTGCGCCGCGTCGTCCGGCGACGAGGGAGCACCTCCTACACAGCGGAGAACCGACACCCGCGGTGGGTGCCTCCGCGAGGACCGGTCTCCAGGCCGGTTCGGCGGGCCGGTGGTTTCGCGGAGCGGTGGTGCCCCGGCGACGAGCCGCACGAGGGCGTCACCGAGGCTCTTCGGAGGTGCGAGGCGCGGCGCGGCCGGCACGAGCCACGACGGTCTCTGCGAGGCTCACCTCGTCTCTTCGTCGTTCCCCTCGGTTGGCTTGGGCGGTTCCTCCGCACGGGGCGCGGACGCCTCGGCAGGAAGTCTGCCGCTCATCATCTGCTCGAGCCTTCTCCAGTCCATCCCTAGCGCTTCCATCGCCGCCACTTCCTCGGCGGGCAGGTGCTCTCGGGGTGGCTTCGCGGCGGGCGCCGGACCCTGTCCGGCGTTCTGCAGATGCTGGAGCTTGGCTGCGAGGAGGGCCGCCCGCACCGACCGCCTGTTCCGTCCGGGCGCAGCCTGGCCTGGAGCCTCCGGCGTCGTGGTGGGGGAGGGCGCGACCGCCGTGCTCGTGAAGGGCGAGCCCGAGGACGCTTTGATCCGGGGGGTCGCCACCGCTGGTATCGAGGTCTGGCGCGCCACCGAGTCCGGAGGCTTGACCTGATTGTCGGCGGCGGGAGCGCTCTCGGTGGTGGCAAGGACCAGGATCAGCGCGCCCGCAGCCAGGAGCGGGACGGCGAGGCTCT
>JBKPMY010000312.1:0-8445 GCA_046732375.1 Myxococcota bacterium | reverse complement strand
ATCTTGCACCCTTCATTCGGGCCCGCGTCACGAGGTGTTTGGTACCTCGAGGGGACGAGCGCCTACACGCTCGTTTGGTTGGCGCGCCCCCGGGACTCAGTGGGCGGCTGCCGCGATCTCCGCCGCGTTCCCCTTCGGCTTCCGGAGCAGGAAGACCAGGAAGAGCGACACCGCAAACGCCGCTGCGAGGGTCAGAAAGCCGGTGTTGAAGGCCCGGACGAGCGCCTGCAGGTCCAGGCGAGAGGCCATCAGCGCATAGCCGCTCTGGATGGGGTCCGGCAGCCGGGCCACGGCGCCCTGGGCCATGCGGAGCTGCTCCTGGAACAGCGGGTTGTACGGGTCGGCGTAGCGGGCGAGGTCGGTCCGGAACTGGTGGGCGCTGTTGGTGATCATCGTGCTCATCCAGGCCGTGCCGATGGAGCCACCGAGCTCGCGGGTGAGGTTGAACAGGCCTGCTGCACTGCCGCGCTCGCTGGGCTTCAGGCCGGACAGCGCGACCACCGAGAGCGGCACGAAGCAGAACCCCAGGCCGAGCGAGCGCACGAAGATGGGCAGGGTCATCGCGTGCGTGTCGGCGAGCTGGGTGAGGTGGCCGTTGAGCCATAGGGAGGCGGTGATCCCCACGATGCCGAAGGCGATGAGGCCGCGGTTGTCGACCTTCCCGACGAGCCGGCCGACCAGCGGCATGATCAACAGCTGGATCCAGCTTCCGCGCAGGAACAGCATTCCGATGTCCAGCGCCTCGTAGCGGAGGATGGTCCCGGCGAAGAGCGAGAAGAGGAACGAGCCGGCGAAGAGCGCGGTGCCGACGAGGAAGTTCAGCGCGGTCGCGGCGCTGTAGCTCACGTTCTTGAAGACCCGGAAGTCCACCACCGGATGCGGCGTCTCGAGCTCGTGCACGACGAAGGTGACGAGGCAGATGACCGCGGTGCAGGCGAGGAACACGATGCGCATGTCCTCGAACCAGCCGTCGCGGTTGCCCTCCTCGAGGACGTACTGCAGCGCGACCATACCCACCGCGAGCAGTCCGATCCCCCGGGCGTCGATGGGGTCGCGGGAAGGCTTGAAGGCCGGCTCCTTGATGGAGACGAACGAGACCCACGCGGCGAGCAGGCCCACCGGCACGTTGATCAGGAAGATCCAGTGCCAGCTGGCGACGTCGATCAGCTTGCCGCCGATGGTGGGGCCGAGGAGCGGGCCGGTGATGGCTCCGAGCGCGAACAGCGCCCCGGCCATCCCGTGCTCCTTCTGCGGATAGCGCCCGAAGAGGATGTTCTGCGAGGTGGGGATGATCGCCCCGCCACCGATTCCCTGGAGGATGCGGAACACCACCAGCGAAGGCAGGTTCCAGGCGAAGGCGCAGAGCGCCGAGGCCGCGGTGAACATCAACAGGGAGCCGGCGTAGTAGTTCCGGAACCCGAAGCGCCGCTGGAACCACCCGGAGAGCGGGATGACGGTGACGTTGGCCATCGCGTAGCCGGTGGACACCCAGGCGATCTGATCCAGCGGCGTACCGAAGCTCGCCCGGATGTCGCTCAGGGCGACGTTCACGATGCTGATGTCGATGACGGCCATCAGCGCCCCGAGCATCGCGGCGATGGTGATCCCGAGCTTGCTGCCCTGGATGGGCGTCTGCTCCGCCACGGCGTGCTCCTCAGTTCGTCCGGATGGTGACGACGGCGCTCATTCCGGGACGGAGGGGGACGTCAGGCGCCCGGTCGAGGCGGACGAGCACCGGGACGCGCTGGACCACCTTCACGAAGTTGCCGCTGGCGTTGTCCGGCGGGAGCAGGGCGAAGCGGGCGCCGGACGCACCGGCCAGGCTCTCCACGTGGCCCTGGAAGTCACGTCGCCCATAGGTATCGACCCGGACCGTGGCCTTCTGGCCGGCCTTCATCTCGCCGATCTGGTCCTCCTTGAAGTTGGCGACCACCCAGATGTCCTGGAGCGGGACCAGCGCCAGCATCGGCCGGTCGGGGCCGACCAGCTGCCCCTGCTCGACGGTGCGGCGGCTCACCACGCCGTCCACGGGAGCGCGGACCTCGGCGTAGCTCCGGTTCAGCGCGGCCAGATCGTACGCAGCCTCGGCCTGGTCGAGGCGAGCCTGTGCCGCCTGCACGGCGACCTGCGCTGCCTTGACCTGCTCGGGCGCAGTTTCGGCCGCGGCGAGGCGGCCCTGCGCAGTGGTCAGCCCACCACCGGAGGAGGCCAGGTTGGCCTCGGTCGTGGCGAGCCGGGCCCGGGTCTGCTCGAGCGCAGCGCGCGCCTGCTCCGCACGCGAACGGCGGGCGTCGATGTCCGCCCTGGAGATGGCCTCGGCCTTCGCGAGGTCCTGCGCCCGGACCCAGTCCGCCTGGGCGAGCCGATCCGCGGCCTCGGCGGCATCGACCTCGGCCCTCGCCTGCGCAAGCGCGCTCCGCGTGGCCTGCACGCCGGAGCTGGCCTGGGTGAGCCCGCCTCGCGCCTGCCGGAGCGACGCCTCGGAGTTTGCCTGGGTGAGACGGAGGTTGACCTGGGCGGAGGCGAGGTTCGCCTTGGCCGACTCGACGTCGGCGCGGGCCGCGGCGAGCTTCGCGTCCAGGTCCCGGGTGTCGAGCTGGACCAGGAGGTCGCCCTGCTTGACATGCTGGTTGTCGATGACCAGCACCTTGTCCACCTGGCCGGAGACGCGCGGGCTGATGCTGACCACACGGCCCTCGACCTGGGCGTCGTCCGTGCTCTCCTTGCCGTGCCCGATGACCCAGGCACCGAGGCCGCCGACGACGGCGAGCGCGACGAGGCCGGCGAAGACCTGGGTGGAACGGCGCTGGCGGAAGCCCAGCTTGGCAGGCGCAGCGGACGGGGCCTCCGGAGCGGGGGCCGGGGCCTCGCGTGGGCCGTGGTCACGAAGGGGAGCGGCGGTGGCGGTGGACATGGACGAGTGCTCCTCGGAGATCAAAGGGCGGAAGGGTCGGTGGTCGAGACGGGCGTCAGTCGTGGCGAAACACACCCACGCGGCTGCGCAGCTTCTCGATGAGCTCCACGAAGGTGTCGCGCTCGGCCGGGGTGAGGGCGTGCAGCAGGTCCTGCATCCGGCGGAGGTGGTCCGGGAGCACGGAGGCGAGGAAGTCGGTCGCGCGCGACGTGAGGCGAACGCGATACGTGCGGCGGTCCTCGCCCACGTCGCCGCGGGTCGCGTAGCCGGTCTCGACCAGCCCATCGACCAGGCCGGTCATCGCCGCGCGGGTCACGCCGGTGAAGTCGGCCAGCTCGGCGGGCGTGAGCCCGTCGTCGCTCGGCGCCTTGTAGAGCGCCATCAGGACCTGCCAGCGACCGCGGGAGAGGCCGTACGCCTGGTTGTGCTGCTGGCGGGCCGCGTCTAACTCCTTGTGGAAGTAGTGGTGCGGGACACAGGCCGAGCCCGCGTCGCGGTCGAGGCCGGGAACCCCTCGGGCGAGCTGCTCGATCTTCTCGAAGCGGGGGCAGGGAAACTTCATGGGTAGATAGTTAAGGGGTTGATCATCAGCCGTCAAACCAAATTGCCCTGGTGTTCTGTTGTCCCTCAAATGTCAGGGGGTTGCGCGATGTTCGCCGCCCTCAATTACGAGGCGTCTGACACCTCGCGAAGCCTCGCAAAGGCCGCGCGAACCGCCCCTCCGGCACCCGCCGGCTTGCATGTGGGGACCTGTGCGCAAGCTCAATCTGTCCGAACTCGAGTGGCTCCCCTACGCGATCGCGCCGGGGGTCGGTGGTGACGTCCGGGACGTCGGCCGGGCGGTGGGCACCCGGAACGTCGGCCTGCGCATCCAGCGGATCCCGCCGGGCGCCAGGGCGTCTCGCCGGCACCGCCACCTGTTCCAGGAGGAGCTCCTGGTCGTCGTGCGCGGCGAGGGCACTCTGGTGCACGGGGAGGAGCACGTGGCCGTGCGCTCTGGCGACTTCGTGAGCTACCACGCCGGCGATCCAGAGGCGCACACCCTGGAGAACACCGGCCAGGGCGTGCTCGAGGTCTGGGCCTTCGGCGACCGGGTTCCGCACGAGGTCTGCGTCTATCCGGACGAGCAGGTCGCTTACGTGGAGGCTCTGGGCGGTGACGTGCCCCTCTCCGACGTCGAGGCCTGGGCCACGCTGGCCGGACGCGGCACCGGCATCCAGCCCGGCTCACCGGATGAGGCCGAGGAGTAGAACGGACAGTTCCCGCAGGACACGAGCGGAGAACCGTGCGCCTTTGTTATGCCGCGCGCACCGGTGACTTCCCCGCCCGTCCTCGAGGTCGAGCAGCTGGTCAAGCGCTACCGCGACGTCACCGCGCTCGCCGGGGTGTCGCTCACCATCGGCGCAGGGGAGATCTTTGCCCTCCTCGGCCCCAACGGCGCCGGAAAGACGACGCTCATCGGCGCGGTCTGCGGGCTGGTGAAGAAGACCAGCGGCACCATTCGCCTCTTCGGCCTGGATCTGGACCAGGCCCCGCTGCAGCCCCGCTACGACGTGGGCCTCGTCCCGCAAGAGGTGAACTTCGATCCGTTCTTCACCGTGAGCGAGTCGCTGCGGATCCAGCTCGGGTACTACGCCCGCCCGCCGGACGAGGCCCGCATCCGCGAGGTGCTGGAGGCGCTCAGCCTGAGCGAGAAGGCCAACTCGCAGACCCGCGCGCTCTCCGGAGGGATGAAGCGCCGGCTGCTCATCGCAAAGGCGCTGGTGCACCGTCCCAAGCTCGTCTTCCTCGACGAGCCCACCGCAGGGGTGGATGTTGAGCTCCGGCGCGACCTGTGGGCCTACGTCCGGCAGCTCCGGAGCGAGGGGACCACGGTCATCCTCACCACCCACTACCTCGAGGAGGCCGAGGAGCTCGCCGATCGGGTGGGGATCATCAACGCGGGACGGCTGCTCCTGGTGGAGGACAAGCTCGCCCTGCTCCGACGCATGGGCGAGAAGCGGGTGCGGATCACCTTCTCTGCAGCGGTCGGTCAGCTGCCGGCGACGCTGGACGGGAAGGCGGAGCTGGCCGATGACCGGCGCTCGCTCGTGGTCACCGAGCGCAACGGAAAGCCCAGCGCCGGCGAGGTTCTCGGGCAGCTGTACCGGGGCGGGTTCCCGGTGGTGGAGGTCGACACCCGGGCGAGCCGGCTGGAGGACGTGCTGATCGAGATTCTCCGGGCCGAGGGCGAGGCGGAGAGGCCGGCATGAACGCCACCGGGCTGCAGACCCTCTTCGCGAAGGAGGTGCGCCGCTTCCTCCGCGTGCCTGGCCAGACGGTGCTCAGCCCGCTCATCTCCACCACGCTCTACTTCGTGGTGTTCGGGGTGAGCCTCGGGGGGAGGATGGAGGAGGCCACCGGGCAGCCCTACCTCCCCTTCATCGTTCCCGGCCTGGTGTTCCTCGGGCTGGCGAACAATGCGTTCCTCAACACCAGCAGCTCGCTGTTCATCATGAAGATCCAGGGGACCATCGTGGATCTCCTGGTGGCGCCGCTCGGTCCTTGGGAGCTGCTGCTCGGATTCGTGGGCGGGGGGATGGTGCGCGGACTCACCGTCGGCCTTCTCACCTGGGCCGCGGCGCTGCTGTTCGCCGGCTTCCATCTGGCCCATCCGCTGGTGACGCTGGGCTTCCTCTTGGGGACGGCCTACGTCTTCTCGGTGCTCGGGCTGATCGCGGCGGTGTGGGCCGAGAAGTTCGAGCAGATCAACTTCTTCCCGACCTTCGTGATGCTCCCGCTGACGTTCCTCGGCGGAGTCTTCTACAGCATCAGCCGGCTCCCCGAGCCGTGGCGAACCGTCAGCCACTTCAACCCGATGGTCTACATGGTGGAAGGGCTGCGCTACGGGATGCTCGGGACGTCCGCGCTTGCTCCCGGAGTCGGCGCGCTGATGCTCCTGCTGCTCGCGGTGGTCTCGACCGTGGCGACCTATGCGCTCCTCGCGCGGGGGTACAAGCTGAAGCAGTGACGACGCGCGGCTGGGGCGTCCTCAGGCGCGGCGGCGGTCCACGTCGGCCAGGAACCGGCGCAGGATTGCGGCGACCTCGGTCGGCTGGTCGAGATGGGGCCAGTGGCTGGTGTCCTCGACGAAGACGTTGGGCAGCTCGGGCACGGCGGAGCGCATCGCCATCGGCCCATCGAGCTCGCGCACGGTGATGAGCAGCTTGGGGCCGGGGAAGCGGCGGACCACGGTGGGGTCGTACCCAAGCATCGACTCCATCGATTCGACGTAGGTCTCGCGGACGGTGAGGCCGAGGGTGGCGAGGACGTGCTGGCGCGTCTCGGGCCGGGCGTCGTGGAGGATCTGCTCGAACCCTCGACGGCTCGACGCACGAAAGCGGTCGGGAGCCATCCCGGCGCGCCACTCGGCCAGCTCGCTCTCGGGGATGCCTCGGATGTCTCCGGCAGCGTCGAGGAAGACCGCGCCGGAGAACCGGTCGGGGAAGCGAGCCACCGCCTCCCCGGTGACCGCGCCTCCGTAGCTGTGGCCGACGACGACAGGACGGTTCAGGCCGGTGGCCGAGGCGACGGCGACCAGGTCCGCCGCCATCGATGCGAGGTCACGACGTCCGTCGGCCGGAGCTTCGGATTCACCGTAGCCGCGCTGATCGAAGCAGACCACCGTGCGGTCGGCGGCGAGGAGCGGAATCAGCGCGTGCCAGTGGCTCCGGTCGCCCCCGCCACCGTGAACCAGGAGCACGGAAGTCCCCGGTCCGCTCCCGCTGCTCTCCACCCGCAGCCGTCCAGCACCTCCGGGGACCCATTCCATGGCAGGCGGCACGCTACGCCTGGAGAGCCGGCCCCCGCCACAGCGATGAGGAGCGTGTTACAGGACCCTCGGCGATGCTGGCTGCACGTCCGCACATCGAGCCCCGGCGCGTGCCGGGCGCCGACTCCGTGGTGGTGAGCGAGATCTACCTCTCGCTCCAGGGGGAGTCCTCTCACCAGGGGCTGCTCTGCAGCTTCGTGCGGCTGACGGGATGTCACCTCCGCTGCCGGTGGTGCGACTCGGCATTCGCCTTCCGGGGCGGGACGCGCATGTCGGTGACCGAAGTGGTGGAGCGGATGAAGGCGCTCGGGTCCCCCCGCGTGGAGGTGACGGGAGGAGAGCCGCTGCTCCAGCCGGGAGTGTACCCCTTGATGGAGGCGCTGCTCGACGCGGGTCTGACGGTGCTGCTCGAGACCTCGGGAGCCATCGACGTGCGGCTGGTACCGAAGGCGGTGCACAAGATCGTCGACGTGAAGTGCCCCGGATCGGGCGAGGCGGATCGCAACGACTGGCGCTGCCTGGAGAGCCTCACCGAGCGAGACGAGCTGAAGTTCGTGCTCGCCTCGAGGGAGGACTTCGAGTGGGCGAAGAGGTGCATCGCCGAGCGCCGTCTCGAGCGCGGACCGGCGGGGCTGCTCTTCTCGACCGTCCATGGCGAGCTGTCGCCGACGACCCTCGCCGAGTGGATCATCGCCGACCGGCTGCCGGTCCGCTTCCAGCTCCAGCAGCACAAGGTTCTCTGGGCGCCTGACGCACGCGGCGTCTGAGCGTCGGACGGAAGCCCAGGTGCACGCCGACCGGCGTGGTGGGTTGGACCGGGACTGCTGCTGATCCGCGAACGGCCGGCCAGCCGCGAAGAGCGCACGGCTCAGATGACGACGCGAGGCGCAGCCGTCGTGGGGTCGCCGGTGTTTGGCGTCCCTGTGGGCTCGATGAGAAGGATGTGTGCCTCCTCGTCAGCGACCGGCCGGTGCTCCACGCCTTTCGGCACGACGTAGAGCTCACCAGGACCGAGCTCGACGCTTCCGTCACGCAGCTCGATGCGGAGACGGCCCTTGAGGACGAGAAAGAAGTCGTCGGTGTCCTCGTGCCGGTGCCACACGAACGGGCCCTTCAGCTTCGCCACCATGAGGTCGTGGCCGTTGAACTGGCCGATGGTGCGTGGCTCGTAGTGCTCCGAGAAGGTGGCCAGCTTCTGAGCCAGGTTCACGCCGTTCATGCGCTGCTCCGTCGTGAGGGGCGCCGCTCGGCGCCGCGAGCGGAGAAGGTTTCACGTGCGCGGCGCTCCAGCGCCAGCACAGTTCCGCCCGGAGATGGGCCTCCGGCGACGGCGCGAAACAAGGTGTCCAGCACCTTGGATGGGCATCCGTCACGAGCTGTCTGGTACCTCGGACGGCCGACACCTCGACGGCCCCTCCGAGGTGCTCATTACGAGGTATCCATTACGAGGTGTCTGACACCTCGACGGCCTCGTAACGGGCGGAACGAGGTTCCTATTACGAGGTGTCTATTACGAGGTGTCTGACACCTCGATGAGGGACACCTCGCTGAGGACACCTCGACGAGGCACCTTGACGATCCGGAACGAGGTGTCTGGCACCTCGGACGGGCATCCGGCCGGACGGACTACCAGCGCATCACTGCTTCAGGCTCGCGAGGTCGACGACGAACCGGTACTTCACGTCGCTGCGCACCATCCGGTCGTAGGCCTCGTTGATCT
>JBKPMY010000311.1:0-6743 GCA_046732375.1 Myxococcota bacterium | reverse complement strand
GGCCTCGCCGGGATCGGCAGCGGGGTGCTCAACGCCAGCCGGCAGATCGGCACCGCGCTCGGGGTCGCCGTCTTCGCCTCGCTCTTCGTGGCCGACCGCGCACCGATGCGCGCCGTTCAGCTCGCGATGATCGGGGCGAGCGTCCTCTACCTCACCGCCGCCGCGGTCGTGGCGCTGGGACGTCGGGCGACCCGTGCGGTCGGCGTCCCGGCAGTGCAGGCGGTCTCCTGTGGAGATCAGGGAAGGTAGGAGCTCGCTGGCCGGCCCTCAGGACGGGCTCGTCGCGAGGTCACCCACCCCCGTGCCGCGCGGTGTGGTGCGTTTCCTCGACCGCAGCTGCTCGCGGATCGATCGGTACACCGCGGTCCGCAACGCAAGCTCCCTCGGATCTTCGAGGTGCATCCCCATCTGGTTCGGGAAGTAGGCGTACCCGAGCCGGGCGTGCGGGTCGGCGAAGGCGAAGGAGCCTCCAGTGCCCGGGGCGCCGAACGACGTCGGATGACCGAACGGGTTCCGCGCACTCGGCTTCGCGAAGCCCAGCGCGAAGGGGATCTTCACCTTGAGGCACGCGTCGCGGAAGCAGTGCGCCGGTGGGCGTGGGGGCGCCATGAGCTCCCGGAGTGTCTCCTCGCGTAGCAGGAGCGTCGGCCCTCCGGTGGCGAACTCGCTGTAAGCACGTGCCGCCGCTCGCGCGGTCCCGACGCCGCCACCCGCCGCGACCTCGAGATTCCGCGCGTAGATGCGGTCCGTCTTCTCCGGCAGCTCCGAGCCCCTCAGGCAGCGGTGGACGCGCGAGCCCGGAGTCATCACCGCGAGGAAGAACGGGAGCGGCAAGGTGAAGGGGGCCCGGATCATGCTGCCCCTCCGGAGCCGGGCGAGTCGCCGATCGGGGATCGTCTCGGGAAGCCGGATGTAGAAGTCGAGACCCAGCGGGCCGGCCAGCTCCTCCTGGAAGTACTCGCCGAGGGTCCGGTGCTTCGGATCCACGCGACGCAGCAGCTCGCTCTCGTAAAAGCCGAGGGTGATGCCGTGGTACGCCTGGCGCTGCCCCGCCGGCCAGGCTGGCTTCTGTCGTGCGAGGATGATCGCCAGCCGGTCCGGGTCGGCGACGATGCCAGCATCGAGTCGCTCGTCGAGCTCGAACAGCCCGGCCTGGTGTGCCAGCAGCTGCCGCACGGTGATGCGTTCCTTCCCCTGCTGGGCGAATTCCGGCCAGTAGGTGCTCACCGGCTCGTCGTACTCATACAGACGGCGGGAATGAGCCAGCGCCATCGCCAGCCCGGCCAGGCCCTTGGTCGTGGAATAGACCAGGACCATCGTGTCCTCCTCCCAGCGCTCGCCGGTGGATGCGTCGCGAATGCCACCCCACAGGTCGACCACCTTCTCGCCCTGATGGAAGACGCAGAGCGCGGCGCCGAGCTCCTTTCTCTTCTCGAAGTTCCGGGCGAAGACCTCGCGGACCGGCTCGAACTCCCGGCGCACGAAGCCGGAAATGTCAGCGCTCATGGATCGACCTCCGTTCATCCGACGGCGGGCGGACGAGCCACGCCGTGCTGCGGTGAATGCAAAACGGCTGCCCGGGGCCGAGGTAGAAGCGTGCGTTGCCGGAGCCAGCAGGGGTGCCCCCCAGCGCGTGCTGTTGCTCGCATTCACTCGGAGGTTCACGGGAACGAGCTGTCAGGCAGCGTGCTCGCTCCCTGCGCGGCTCGTCGAGGCGTGCGCATGCTCTCCGTACGAGCCGCAGCCCTTGCGCGAAGAGACGCCGGTCGCGCAGTCCTCAGCGCTTCTCGAGCTTCTTCAGGGCGGCCCGCGCCGCGGGAGCCTCGCAGGCCTCGGTCAGTCCCAGGAGTCCCTTGCGCTGGGCGGCCTCGCGCAGCGGCTCGATCGCTCGGCCGTCTCCGAGGTCCGCCAGCTTTCCCGCAGCGCGCGTGACCACGTTGCAGTCCTTCACCTTCAGGTCCGCCAGGTAGACGTCGCGCATGTCGATGCTGTCCTCCTGATGGATGCGCTTGAGTCCATCGACCGCGGCCCAGCGGCGCCGGTAGCTGTCGGAGCGGGTGGCGCTCACCAGCCGGCGGACGCCCGGTGAGCCGGCCCGACCGAGAAGATCCGCGGCCGCCTGCGAACGCGGCCCACCCAGCTCCTCCTCCAGCTCGGCAAGGATCTCGGGCCGATCGAGGGAAGCCGGATCGAGCTTGGCCGCGGCCTCCCAGGTCGAGAGGGCCTCGGACGAACGCCGAGCGAGCGCCAGCGCGCGTCCCCGCAGGGCCAGCGTCGCCGCGCTGGACTCCTTGCCGTCGAGCAGCTGCAGGGCACGGTCGGAATCGCCGCGAGCCAGCGCTCGCTCCACGCGAGCGAGGGGGCGGAGAGCGGAAAGGCCGATCAGGACCGTCGCCAGCACCACGGCGAGCATCACGCCCCGGAAGACACGCCGGTGGGCGGGCGTACCCCAGAGGAACCCCGGCAATCCTCGGACCCAGGCCGCGGGCGAGAGGCGCCTGAGGTCTTCCGCCAGGACTGTCGGGGGAAGCACCCGGTCGAGCAGCGACCTCGAGGACTCCGCGCGAGCCAGGGCCTGGCCACCGAAGGGCAATCCGGTCTCCGCCCGCTGCACGCGCCAGATCCGAACCGGTTGAGAGATCCCCTTGAGCTCGCGCGTGCCAACCTCCAGGAGGGGAACCTCCGCCCGGTTCATGGAGAGCTGGACCGCATCGGTGAGCCAGACCTCACCGGCCGGGGTCTCGTGCTCCACCCGGGCGGCGACGTTGACCGGCTCTCCGAAGATGTCGCCGCGTTCGAGGCGAACCTCCCCGAGGCCGATCGCCACCCGGATGACCAGACGCTCGGACTCGGCCAGCGAGGTGTTGTGCTGGGCGAGGCGGTCCTGGAGGGCCATTCCACACAGGACCGAGTCGGTGGGAGAGCGAAAGGTGAGTAGCAGCGCGTCCCCGATCGACTTCACCTTCCGCCCCCCGAAGGCCCGGACGATCGGAAGGAGCAGCCGATCGTGTTCGGCCAGCATCCGTGCGTTCTCTTCCCGCGACTGGCGGCCGGTTCGAGCCGTGTAGCCGACGATGTCGGTGAAGACGACGGCCAGGTTCTCGGTCCGCAGCGCAACCTGCCGCTGTGCAGAGTCGCGGGCGGTCTGATCCACCTCGGGCGAGGACTCGAGGTCACGAAGGGCGGACATGGTTCGAGCGAGATCGGAGCCCTGAGGAGTCTCGACCCTATCCGAACCGGCGCGAGCCAACACGGTGGGAGGAGGTACCACCCGGACCGGGGTCAGTACTTCTTGAAGGAGAAACCGACGACGAACTCGGTCTCGAACGGCTCTCCCTCGAACCTGGCAGGGGCGAACCGGGCACGGGTGAGCGTATCGATGAACCACGCGGCGGGCGCCGAGCCCGGTCCGCGACAGTCATGGGCTTGCCCCACCGCGGAGATCCAGCAGATGACTTCCCCTTCCGCACCTCTGAATTCGAGATTCGACGGCGGGGACACGTCATCCATCAGGCGTGGTCCCTGGAAGGACTCGTCCAGCTGGCGGCACGCAGCAGACAAGCCTGCGGCGCAGGCAGCACCCAGCAACCGACTGGCGCGGTCCACCTCGCGGGTTCCGCCGTCGGGAAACAGGAGTCCGAGCGCAGAGGCCATGCACCCCCCGGCATTTCTGCCCTGGCATGCGGCGATCTGGCCCGGGTCGAGAGGTGGACGCCATCTCATCGCCGCTTCGGGAATGTCGACCCGAAGGTCGATGAGGTACGAGCTGCGGACTGGCGCTCCCTGATAGGTCGCCGGGACGAACGACGCGCCCTCCAGCTTGGCGATCACCCACCGGTCGAGCTCGGGAATGGACCTTGCGACCTGGCAGTCCTCGGCCCGGCCCTCCTCCGTGATGACGCACCGGACGCTCAGGTTTCCCGCCACCCCGGTGGTCGTCGCCGGGGGATACGACCAGTCGATGGGGCTTGCCACACGCGGTCTGGTCATTCCTGGGGGAAGGTTCCCCGCAGCGTCCCCGGCGTGGTGCGAGCACGCGAGTCCGAGCAGCGCGAACGCCGCGATCGGCACCGGGATACGGCCTGCTCTCCGAGCCTGCATCGGGCCTCAGTTGTAGGCGACCGCGACGGGCGCCGGGGCGGCGAGGCCAGCAGTTCGAAGCTCCGGAAGACCGGCTCGCTGCACCATTCCCGGAAATCCGTCCCGGGTCCGGACCAGGTCACGGCGGGCCGTTCGGAGTGCTCTCCAGTCCCCGGGAGAGCGTCGCCACCAGCTCCGGACCGTGCCACAGGGGCAGAACAGCCCAGAGGAGGAGCGCGGCGGCGCCGGCGCCGATCACGAGGCGGGGAGTTCGGGGCAGCGCCGGAACCCACGCGGCAGCGGCGAGCGCCACCAGCGGGGCGAGATGGACGATGAGCCGCGGCTCGAGATTCCCCTGGTGGAACAGCGTGAGGACCGCGATCTCGAAGAGGACCAGAGCGCCCAGCGAGAGCAACACCAGCCGCGTCGTTGCCGAGCGAAAGGCGGCGACGATCGAGCCGCAGAGCAGGACCACCACGATCCAGCGCGCGTCGGAGGGCATCCAGCCTTCCCAGACAGCGCGCGGCAGCGAGAGCGGCGACCGGTCACCGGCGAAGGCCACGCTCAGCCCGAGCGCCTGGAGACGCCCGGTGAAGGGCACGAGGAGCCAGGCGATCATCGGCGTGAGCATCCAGTTCCACAAGAATCTCGCCCGCCGAGGAATCTCGGCTGACAGCCACACTCGCTCCCGCCAGAACGAGTACTCGATGAACAGGAACAGCACGGGCACCGCCACCGCGACCGGGCCCCGGAGATCACGGAGGCCCAGCTCACGCCCGAAGATGGTGGCAGTCCGGTCCCCTGTGCCGACCAGCCACCATCCACCGAGGAGCACGGTCAGTACCAGGGTGAGCAGGGCCAGGCCGACCGGATTCCGTGCTCCCCGCAAGAGTGCCGAGACCACGGCGCGCGGGGGCCGCACCCCGCCGGCCTGGCACGCCTCCACCAGCAACACCGGAAGGGCGAACATCAGGCCGTCCTGGAAGTTCAGGTGGAAGAGCGCATTGCCCAGCACGGCGACTGCCCACGGCCGGTAGCTCCGCGAAGCTCGCGAGGCGAGCCAGGCAGCGGCCGCGGCCAGGGTGAACACCGCGGAGGGCATTTCCGGCGTTCCGCTCACCGCCTGACCGAGCAGATCGCGGTTGCCCATCAGGATGGGCGTGGCGATGGCCAGCACGATCAGCGCCTCACTCGCCGAGCGGCCCACGCAGCGGGTGGCCAGACCGAGCACGACGAAGAGCAGGGCGGTGAAGGCGAGGGTGATGGCGAGCTCGACGTCGAGCGCCTGGGCCGAGCCGGCCAGCGCATGCGCCGGGGCGGAGATGGCAGGAAGGAGGGACGCCGTCTCCGATCCGACGAGAAGGCCCGCGACTTCCAGCAGGTCGCCTCGGAGCAGAGCGGCGGCGGCATCGACGTCGAGCCTGGCGGAGGGAGCGGCGTCGTCGGTCGGCGCGTGCCGTCTGGCGACGTCGGGGAGAACCGATCCCAGGCGCAGGGCCACGACGGTGGCCACCGCGAGCCCCACGATTCCCGCGCGCACCATCCAGCGGGCCTGGGCTCGCACGCTCGATCCGGGAAGGTGGATCGGAGCGGCGAGCTCGAGGGCGGGGGACGTCACCGCGCAAGACTCCCTCGGCCGCGCGGCGCTGACCAGGCGTCAAGGTGCTTACACTGTCGCACTCACGGAGACACCGAGCAACGCGGCCGACCGAAGGCCCCGATGCCTCAGCTGGCCTCGACCTCGACCATCGCGTCGAAGGAGGCCTGGCCGGCAGAGAAGGCGAAGAGGTCGACCGCGGCGTCCGGGATGCAGCTCTCACCCGAGGTCAGGCGGTTGAGCCCCTCCCAGCCGTCACGCATCCACACCGTCCCGGGCTGAATCCTGGGGGTGACCCGGGCGCGGGCGCGAAATTCACCGCGCTCGTTGTGGATCCGGATCCGCGCGCCGTCCTCGAGCCCTCGTTCCTTCGCATCCGGCGGAGAGATCCACAGGAAGGGCTCGGGATCGGCCCGTGCCAGCGTGGGCAGGGCCTGCCCATGATCATAGAAGCCGTGGAACTGCGTCAGGGTTCGGCCCTGCCGAAAGACCAGCGGATATCGAGAGGACGGAAGGTCCTCGTACACGGGGAGCGATGGCAGACCGAGCGCTGCCGCCCGCTCGCTGTGAAGCTCGACCTTGCCCGACGGAGTGTCGAACGCGTGGTCCGGGTAGGCCACGTGAGAGATGCGGAGCGCCCGCATTCCACCTTCACGGCGGAGGGCATCCACCGTGGCCCGGCCAGTGGAGGGATGATCGAGAATGGCGTCGATCGGGCCCTCCTCGTTCGCCCAGGGGAAGAAATCGTGGAGGCCGAGGCGACTCGCGAGCTCGCGCAGCACCCAGATCGGCGAGCGCACCTCTCCAGGCGGCTCGAGCACCTGGGGCATCAGGTAGAGGTGGGTATTCGTGCTCTTGCAGCCGAGCTCCTCGAGCCATGAGGTGCCCGGGAGGACCACGTCCGCGAAGCGCCGGGCGGTGTCGTTGAGGAAGAGATCGAAGGAGACGCAGAGGTCGGTCCGGGCCAACCCGGTGGCCACGCGCTCCGCATCGGCGAACGACGAGAGCATGTTCGTGCCGAAGAGCAGGAGCACGCGCACCGTCTCCTCGAGGAGCGACTCGGTGA
>JBKPMY010000310.1:0-11246 GCA_046732375.1 Myxococcota bacterium | reverse complement strand
GGACACCGCCCGCTCGAAGCAGACCGTGTTCCGGGTGCTCTTTCGGCTGCGCTCGGCGTCCGGCGCGTACCGCTGGCACGTGGCGCAGGCGATTCCGGCCCACGACGCGCATGGACGTCTCACCGGGTGGCTGGGCACGGCGACCGACGTGCACGACCAGCATCGCAGCGAGGAACGCGCGCGCTTCCTCGCCGAGGCCAGCAGCGTGCTCGGAGCATCGCTCGACCTCCGCGAGGTCATCGCCCAGGTGTGCGCGCTGGCCGTCCCGGCGGTGGCTGACCTCTGCGCCGTGCACCTCCGGGCCGACGGCGGGCTCGCGCGCCAGGTCGTGGCGATCCCCGAGCTCCAGAAGCGCCTGGACTCGCTCGGGCCCGAGGAGCTGGACGGCCTGAACGTCGGCGAGGTCCTCGACTCGGGGAGCGTGCTCATCCGGGAGCGGAAGGAGGGCGACCCCACCGCCCCGCTCGGGCTTGCCCGCTGGGCCTCGGTGCCGCTGGTGAGCCGCGGCGCCGTCTTCGGGGTGCTCACCCTGGGACGTCGCCCGGCGGCGGATCCGGGCCTGTACTCACACGAGATGGCGCTGGAGCTGGCGCGGCGGGTGGCGCTGGCCGCGGACAACGCCCGCCTCTACGAGGAGGCGCAGGAGGCGATCAGGCTGCGGGACGAGTTCCTCTCCGTGGCCAGCCACGAGCTCCGCACCCCGCTGACGCCGCTGAACCTCAAGCTGGGCGTGATGCGCCGGGTGGCCGAGCAGTCCGCCCCGGGGACGCTGCCGGCGCTGCAGGTGGCGGCGGACGTCGGCGTGGCCTCCCGGCACGTGCAGCGGCTCACCAACCTGGTCGACCACCTGCTCGACGTGACCCGCATCCGCGCCGGGAAGCTGCAGCTCCAGCTCGAGATCGTCGACCTCGCGGAGGTGGTGCGGGATGGCGCCGCCCGGGTGGCCGCGATGGCGAGCGAGGTGGGCTCCTCGCTGGAGGTCGAGACACCCGAGCGCTGCCCAGGGGTGTGGGACCGGATGCGGCTCGAGCAGATCGTCACGAATCTCTTGAGCAACGCGCTGAAGTACGGCGCGGGGAAGCCGGTTCGCGTCCGGCTCGAGGAACACGGGGCAGAGCAGGTGATGATCTCGGTGAGCGACGCGGGCATCGGCATGGATCCCTCGGTGCTCGGGCGCATCTTCGGGCGCTTCGAACGCGGCCAGTCCGGGCGCCACTACCCGGGCCTGGGGCTGGGTCTGTACATCACCCGGCAGATCGTCACCGCGCTCGAGGGGAGCATCTCGGTGGAGAGCACGCCGGGACAGGGCTCGGTGTTCACGGTGGTCCTCCCCCGCTCGCGGTCGGAGCTCGAGCCCGACGCTCCCGCACTGGGAGAGCTGGCCGCCGGTCAGGGCGCGCGGGGCGTGTAGAGGAATCGCTCGGGACGGGTGCCGCCGTCGCCCATGCCGACGACGACCCAGGACTCGAGGCCCTCGGCCGTGCGCCGGTAGGTGAGGCCGTCGAAGTAGAGGGCCGAGCGCGCGGTGCGGACCAGGGGGAACTCCACGGCACGCTCGGGTGACTCCCAGCCGCGGAGGTCGGGGGCGAAGTGCTTGAGCCGGAAGCTGAGGGAACCCCCCGCTTCCACCACGCTCATCAGCTCGTAGAAGGTGACCTGGCCGCCGCGGCTCCCGCGGTAGGCGCCGGCGAGCGAGGCCGCGGCGGGTGGAAGCCAGGCCTCCTCGGAGAGTCCTCCCAGGCCCTGGCCGAGCCATGACCCGGCCAGCCACGAGGCGGCGGAGGCGCGCGCGGCGGGGAGGTCGGCGCGGGGGGCGGCCTGGAGCACGGGCGGGTCCTGGGGCGTGGAGGGCGGGACCGCCGGGCGCTTGCGGACGATGCGCGAGAGGCGGAGCTGCTCGGGGCGCGCGCCGGGGCGATCGAGCTCCAGGAGGACGCTGTCTCCCGAGCGACGCAGGCGGATCCCCTCGAAGGTCACCACGGCGTCGGAGATGGAGACCAGCCGCCTCGGGGTGGGCGATTCCTGTGAGTCGCGGCCGGCCAGCCGCGCGTCGAACCGCTTGAAGCGGAGCAGAAGCGAGCCGTCGCTCTCGACGACGCTGGCCAGCGCGTAGCCGAGGACCTGTCCCTCGCGGATACGGCGGAGGACTCCGACCAGGGTCCCGGCCCCGGGGGGGAGCCAGAAGGCGTCGACGCGGCCGCTCGGGCCGTCACCTTGCCACTCACCGGCGATCCAGCCCAGCGCGGCGACGTCACTGCGCGGTGGTGCCGCGAGCGCAGGCGACGCGAGCAGCGTCAGGGCGAGCAGCGGCGTGCAGAGCGTCATGGCGCGACTGCCCCGGAGGGCGGGGAGTCCAGGTCTCGCATCGATTGACCCGCAGCGCCACAGCGGAGTGCACACCCGGCGATGCGCGGGGCGGCGAGGCGCTGCACCCCGTTTTTCCGGGTACTCCGGTTGGTCGTGTCCGGAATCGCGTTGCTCGCGCGCGGAGCGAGCGATGACGGACAGTCGCTCGTTCGAGTGGTTCACACTCGACGAGATCGAGCTGCACGCGCGCGCGGCGGGCGGAGCATCCTGCGCGAGTTTTGGACCGGGCCGCGGGTGCGTCGCGCCGTGGCCGGCGCGAGGAGCGTTGACCACCGACGAAGGACACAAGCTGCGTCTCGCGCTTCGTCTCGCGGGAGTGACACAGGCCCGCGCAGCGAAGGTTCTGGACGCGCGTCAGACGCAGCTCTCGGCGTGGATGGCGCTGGGCAAGGGTCCGAACGACGTGGTGCGGCGGCTGGAGGCGGCGTTCGGTTTCGAGACCGACTCCCTGGTCGACACCTGTCCACGGCACGGCGGGAGCCTGCTGTGCCACCGCTACAAGCCGCGTGGCTCGACGCTGTGTGTGGCCTGCGCGATGGGGGCGCCGGCGGTCGCCGTGGTGCTGCTGGACGGGAACGGGAACGGGAACGCGGCCGCGCGGATGCCGACGTGTGTGAGCTGCGGGAGGTCCGAGGCGGACCAGGTGCGCTTGCGGCCGGCCCGGATGTTGTCGGGCGGCCTGCGGGTGCCACTCGGCGCCGCGGGTGCGAACGCCGTGTTCATCTGTACCCAGTGTCGGAACGCGCACCGCCACCAGCTTCTGCGCTGCCCGGAGTGTGACGGCTGGATGCGTGCCGGTCGCGACCGTTGCCACCGCTGCTCGATGCGGGGAGGCCACGGGGACGAGGCGCGCGTGGATGGGGCGGACAGGGACGGGCCGCGCGGGGACGGAGCGCGCTGAGTCGCACGCGCAGGGTCAACCGGCTCGCGGAGAGTGGAGGGCGACAGAGTTGCCCTCCGTATCCCCGAGGCCGGCGATGAACCCGTACTCGCCGACGGCGGTCTTGGGCATCAGGAGGGTTCCCCCGGCGCCCCGGATGCGCTCGACGCAGGCGTCGAGCTTTCCGGCGGCGTCGAGGTAGACCAGCGTGCCCTCCTGCGAGGGCTTGCGGCGGCCGTCGTGGATGAGGGCGCCTCCGATGTCGGTCTCCCCCACGGGGGAGAGGGCGTGCGGGACCCCGCCGTAGACCTCCCGCCTCAGGCGGACGCCGAGGACGGTCTCGTAGAAGCGGACGGCGCGGTCCAGGTCCTGGGTGGGGATCTCGAACCAGGTGAGTGCGTTGGCCATGGGAGTGCTCCGAGCCCCCCATTACGAAGTGTGTGACACCTCGTTTGGGTGGGGGATGTACGGTCTCGCGACAATCGCGAGTGCGGCCGGGAAGATGGCTTGCCGCGATGTCAGGTGTCTGTCAGGTTTGTATGGATGCGCCGGCAGGCAAGGCTGTTCGCACTGGCGGAGCACCTCCGGGCCCGGCGGACGGGGGTGACGGCGGCCGAGCTGGCCGACCGCTTCGGGGTGACGCTGCGGACCATCTACCGTGATCTCGACGCGCTGCGTGAGGCCGAGCTGCCGATCTCGGCGGAGCGCGGGCGCGGAGGTGGCTATGCGCTCGACCGGACGTACTCGCTCCCGCCGGTGAACTTCACGGCGCGGGAGGCGGCGCTGCTCTCGGCACTGGGGGACTGGGCGATCCGGATGCGGCTCGTCCCCTTCACCCGGACGCTGCAGGGGAGCATCGACAAGGTGCGCGGGGCACTGGCCGCGTCGGCGCAGCGGGAGCTGCTGGGGCTGATGCGCGAGCTGAGCTTCGTAGGCATCCCGGCCCACCCCGCGGCGCCGGGGGTGCGCGAGGCACTGGAGGACGCGTGGTTCGAGCGGCGGGTGACCCGCATCCGCTACCGCGCCTCCGAAGGACCGGTGACCGACCGGCGGGTTCGGGTGCGGGGGCTCACGATGGAGCGCTCGCTGACGCTGGTGCACTGCGATGACCTGGAGCGCGGGGAGCGGCGGACGCTGCGGCTGGACCGGATCGAGAAGGCGACGCTCGACGCGTGAGGGGGTGCTCGGGCCTCGAAGCAGTCGCTGACCGGGAGGGGGCTCAGCGCGCCGGCGGATTGGCCGGGGAAGATTGGCCGCGCGCCCAGCGCAGGGGATTCGCGCCGGGGCGCTCGACGACCTGCTCGATGGAGAAGCGCAGAACCCGCTCGGCGCCGGGAATGGTGGCTGCCGCCTCGGAGGACCAGTCGATCTCCAGGGTTCCGGTGAGCTGGAGCGTGGAGCCGGTCTCAGGGTCGAGGAAGAGCAGTCCCGCGGGAGGATGCACGGCGGTGTTGCCGAGGGACTGGAAGAGCCTGTTCCCCAGGTAGTCACCCCAGAGGAGCTTGCTGGGCCCGGTGACCCTGACGAATCCGGCCGCTCCTCCGCGATGGGAGGCGTCTGCACCGGCGTCGGGGTGCATCGTGCCGAGGAAGAACGTCTCGGACGTCTCGATCCACTGGTGCTGGCGATCGTCGAGCTCGTCGGAGGCTGTCGCGCTCGCAGCGGCCACAGGCCCGTCGGGCTGCGGCGTGTACGCGTGGATGTACTTGGGGCAGTTGCCGAATGCCTCGCGGACGTCGAGGGAGAAGCCTGGGCCAACGGACTGGATGATCCCGTTTACGCGGTAGCGGCGGCGGGCCGCGAAGTCGATGGCGACCAGCCCGATGGAGTTCCCGAGGGAGAACGCCGGGGCGATCGGATCTCCGGGCTCCGGAAGGACGCTGACGTCAAGCCAGGTCCCATCGTCGGAGCTGGCGAGGAACCCGGGTGGGCCCACGAGGATGCTGGCCCAGACCCGTCCGCTGTCGCCCTCTGCGGCAACGATGGCGAATCGCCGTTCGGCGAGGAAGGTCCGTGCATCCGGCCGAATTGCGGGCCGGAGCATCTGCCCGACCCGTCGGGCCTCGCCGCGGACACCGGCACGGTCCTGAACGAGAAGCTCGCCCTCGTGGAAAGTCACGCGGGGCTGCTAGTGCCCGGGGGTCAGCGGTTCAACCGAATTGCTGTGATCGGCGCCTCAGGGGCACGACTGGATCGGTGTCGTCGGGTTCCCGGTGTTCCGGACGTCGTGCTGGTACTTGGGCCAGGGAGAGGAGGGATCAAGTCCCGGGCTGTCGACGACGGCTGCGAAAAGACTTCCTGAGACCGAACCTACGTACAGAGTTCCCAGCGCCGTCGCCGGTGGACCGCACCCAATAGTTGGCGAGCCCAAAAAGGACTCGCCCGGACCAAAGGCTGCCGCCCACCGGGGAGTAGATGTGCCAGCTCGAGACTCCAGAGTACCTCCGACAGTCGCCAGGTAGACCAATCCATCCTTCCCAGCCACGGGGGTGCCGACGAGCGCCTCGCTTAGTGGGCTCGTCAGCCCAGAGCTTAGCGTCTGCGATGCAGCGTAAAGGACGGGGGACGCTGTGGAACCGCCACCAAAAAGATACTCACCCTGACTGAAGACCAGGCCACCTGGATCAGATTGAATCCCACCATCGGGGTAGTTCGCCTGAAGTCCGCCCGTGCCCTGATCGAGTGCGAAAATTCCCCGCAGACTCGTTGTACCGATGACGTTGGGAACAACGAGCGCCAGCTGGACCTGGGCATTCCCCACTGGGGAGTATCCGATGCCACCGCCCCAGTTGATGTTCGGCACCCAGTTACCCGAAAGCAGGTTGAAAGCCCGAGCGGTTCCATCGTTCGTACCCAGGTAGGCAGCGGTCGACGCTGAGACGACGCTCGAGGGAAACGCTTGTGAACTCGTAGCGCTGGCAGAAACACATCGGTCGTCGGGGATGGACGGGCCTGGGCGGATATGGATCAGCCTTTCGCCATTCACCAATGCGAGCGCCCCTTCGAAGGAGGTCGCCCCGACGACGAGCGCTGGACTGCCCAAAATGGGTCCAGCGTAACCCGATGCGCCTGATGGGCATGTTGTAACGACCGAGCCATCAACGAGATCGAGAGCGACGATCTTTCCACTTGTGGCTGCGGTTCCGACGTAAGCGAGCTGCTGCCCGGCATCCAAATTCCCTATGACGGGGCTCGCCTTGATCGGGCCAATACCGACAGCGTTCCACTTTTCGGTTCCGTCGACCGCCAGCGCGTAGACGGCCCCGCTCCCCCCATCGCTCGTCCCGAACACGATCGTCCCGTCATCCGCGATCGCCGGCGTCGTGTAGATCGGCGCCCCGGCCGAGTACCGCCACTTCCACCTCGTCACGTCCAGCCCGGCATCCGCTCTTCCAACGTTGTCGCTGAGGTCAGACCCCGAGACCTCCAGCGGGACCACCGCCCGGAACGCCTCGAACGGCAGCGGCGCGAGCTGGACCGTCCCTTCCCGACAGAACGCATTCGACACTGCCGGATTCGACGCCGCGCACGGACCGAGCTGCACCTCCACTGCCGTTCCCGGATTCGTGGCCACGCCATGCACCACCAGCCTCACCGAGCTCGCGTCCACGTCCGGATCGCGTGAGGTGATGGTCACCACGACGTTCTCGTCGCGACGGAAGGCGGACCGACCCGCATCCGGCGAGCCGGGGTCGTACTCGGTGAGCTTCGGCGTGTTCTGCCGCGACGGAGGCGGCGTCACCACGATGGAGAACACCGGCGCGGTCTTGTCGTTCGGATTACCTGCGGCAACGCAGGTCTTGGTCCCGGGATCGCATGTCCCGCCGTTCTCGCAATCGGCATTCGTGCTGCACGGACGCGTCGGATCGAAGCACGCTCCGACCAGGAGGAGCGCGGTCAGTATCCCCAGCGTCGAGATCCCGGTCCGCATCGCGCCTCCTCAGAATCGTCCCGCCATGACCAGCGTTCCGCCACCCACCCCGGGCCGGAGCTCGAGGCGCGCGCTCTCCGGCTTGCTCCCGTCCAGGACCCACAGCGTCACTCCGGTCGCCACCAGCGCCGCCCCCGCGACCAGCGTGAGTGTCACCGGGACCGACTTGCTCCGCAGCGAGTCCTGCGCCGCGGCCGCTTCCGACGTCGGGGGACGCTGCCCATAAGGGTCGAGCGTCTGCCGGTACGCGTCCTCATCGCTCTTCGCCCCGAAGAAGAGCGCGGTCCCGACCGCGAGCGCCACCGCGCCCACGCCCACGCAGGCATACGCCGCGATGCGCTGACCGGAAGCGCCCGGGTTGACCACCGGCGCCACCGCAGTCGGCGGGACCTCGGGGCGCGGCTCCGAGACGGGAGTCCCCCCCGACGAAGCCGCAGCGCCCGCGACCGGAGCGGCAACCAGCGGTTGCAGATCGAGAGTCTCCACGTGGAGACCCTCGGTCAGGACCTTCTCGATTCCTGGACGGACCATCTCCGGGCGGAGACGGCCTTTCGGTCGAGTGACCTCGAAATTGGACACGCTTCGCTCCAGCAGCCCGTCCGAACGCACCAGCTTTCCGACGAAGACCATCTGCGGCCGGAAGGGGTAGACGGTGATGTAGAGGGCACGCTGACCACCACAGGAACGCGCGAGCTCCGCGAGGCACCGCTCGTCCCCGCCGCAGCTCCCGCCCGGTCGCGCGGCCACGAATTTCCGAGCGCACTGCTGACCCACCACGCGCACGTCTCGACGCGCGAGCTCGGCGTCGAGCTGAGGACCGAAGCGCGCCGCGTCATCGTCGCTGCCTCCCACCACGACGAGAGGGTGCGGAACCAGCGCCGGCGCCTCACTTTCCGGGGAAGCCGCCAGCGAGGTCAGGGCCACCAGCAGCGACCCGGATAGCGCTGTCCGCCGCAAGCCGTTCAAGCCCCCCTCCTTCGGATCGGCCGAGAAAGGTCATAGCATCGCCCAGCGTGGCCCGGCATTTTCGTTGCTTGGGCTCTGCGAGGTGCATGCCAGGGGCGTGCGGGCGTCGAGCGCAGAGGGGGGTCCACGGTGGTCTCGATTCGCGGCTGGGTACTCGGTGTGGTGCTCGCTTCCTCGGGTGCGGTGGCCGCTCCCCGGATGGCGCTGGTCGCTCTCGGTGAATGCCGTGATCCCGACCTGCTCCGGTATGCGCAACAGTTCGAGGAACGCCTCTCGGAGCGGGTCGGACCGCAGCTCCTTCCCGAGGAGCAGTTCCAGGCCCGCGTCGGTCCTCCGCCCACCCATACCCTGGACGAGGTTCGCCGGCAGGTTTCCACCGCCGAGAACCTCTTCTACAACGACCGCGTCGCCGACTCGCTTGCCCTCCTCGACCAGACGCTCGCCGAGCTGGAGCGGCTGCCCCCGGGCCCTGACCGCGCGAAGACCTTCGGCGATGCCCAGCTGATCCGGGGCATGACCCTCAGCGCGCAGCGGCGCCGCGATGCCTCGGACGACGCCTTTCGCGCGGTCCTCCGGGTCGACCTGCGCCACGTCATGAGCCCGGATGCGTTCTCACCGACCTTCCGCCAGCGGTTCGACAAGCTGCGGGCCGAGCTCGCCCGGGCGCGAAAGGTCCGCCTCTCCGTGCAGTCGCAGCCCGCCGGAGCGACGGTCTACGTCGATGGGTTCGCCCTCGGGCACACCCCGGCCAGCCTCGAGCTCGTCCCGGGCACGTATCAGATCCTGGTCGGCCGGCCGGAGGCGTTCTCCTTTCCTCACCTGGTGCAGCTCCGGGAGGACACCAGCCTTCGGATCGATCTCGCGTTCGAGCAGACCATCCCGCCCTCGCGGGCCCCCTGCCTCCAGCAACCGCGGGACGGCCGCGAGACCCCGCTCGGAAATGCGTTGAAGCTCGCCTTGCTGCTCGAGGTGGACCAGCTGGTCGTCCTGCGGCTGGACCGGCCTGCTGCAGGCCCCAGCTGGCTCTCCGCGGCGGTGCTCAATGCCCAGACCGCCCAGCGGACGCGGGAAGGTGGCATCCAGCTCGGCAGCACCCGGAGCGGAGGCGACGATCTCGGTGAGCTGGCGCGCTTCGTCGTCACCGGTGAGACCGGGGACCGCGTGGTCGTGGTCAATCCATCCACCGGCCAGGCGTCGGTGCTGGCTCTTCCTCCTCCGGCGGCGGTCACGCAGCCCCAGAGCCTTTCAGCCCGGACCTGGCGCACGCCCACCGGCATCGCTTTGACCGCGACAGGCGCAGTCGCGCTCGGCCTCGGGGTGGTGTTCCAGCTGAAGGCCAACGACTCGGCCTCCAAGTTCAACCAGGCCTATGCCGGGGGGAGCGCGCCGTTGCCCTCTCAGGTGGCGACGGTGGACGGCTACCGCAGCGACGCGCAGACCCAGCAAGCCCTGGCGTACGTCGGATATGCCGTCGGAGCCGCCGCGCTCGGAGCGGGGCTCTGGCTCTGGCTGACGGACGGGAAGGCACCGAGCACCACGGTTGTCGCCGGCCCCAGCTCGATCGCCGTGGCAGGCCGCTTCTGAGAGGTCAAGGCACGTAGACCCGGACGTCACTGGCGGTGCTGTACACCAGCCCCGGCTTCCGTCCGAACATCGCCGGCTGCCACGCGACGGCTGAGCTGCTGTCCGGCGCAGTGGCGAGCACGGTCCAGGGCGAGTCGCAGTCGCCGGCGAGGTCCCGCTCGAGGAGCTCGAGGAGGTTGCTCGTGTTCCGCCGCGCCCCGATGACCCGGGCGCCATCGTGCCTGGATGCCACGGTGAGCCCGCCGGCAGCAGTCCGCTCGACCGCGGGCGGGCATGGTCCGGCATCCGGGCTCGCTTCGCAGCTCCGGCATGACTCGAGGCGAGTTCCGGTCCGGGTGTCGAACACGACCAGGCTGCGGTCGGTCCGGGAAAGCGCCAGGGAGAACCGCGGATCATCGGCGAGATCCGTCCGGACCGGCGGCTCGACGTGAATCTCCTCCGCCGCAGCGGCTCCGCAGGTCGCGTGAAACCACGCCCTGAGCAGGCGGTGCTGCCCGTCGGTGGCCACCACCTCCCAGAACTGCTCGGACCGGATCGCCAGCCGATCGGGAACGAAGCCGAGGGTCAGCGAGTACGGACCGCGGGAGTAGGTCCCGGTCGAGCTCACCAGGCCCACGGTGCCGAAGGATGCCGCGGGCTCGGCGCAGGAGGGACCCGCCGGGATGGCGTACGCCGCCGAGGGAGTGGAAAAGCCAGTCCCGGTGCGCACGTCGAGGCGCTCCGTCGCATCGCGCTGGAGCACCGCCGCGACGCGGAGCGGACCGCCACCATCGGCCTGGAACGATGTCGTCGTCCTCAGTGTCGTCAAGGGCGGCGCAGCGACGTCGAGCAAGGTCAGCTGGGAGAACGTTCCATTCGCGGGAACGAACCAACCCCACACCACCTTGCTGCCGGTCTCGATGGCGAGGGTGACGACCCCGTCCTCGTCGGAGGCAGCGTCGAACGACACGACCGAGTCCAGTCCGCCGATGGTCCCGGTCTGCGCTGGACGCGCTGCCGTCCAGAAGCGGGCCGTCCCGGGCTGGTTCGGATTCCCGAAGGCGTCCATCACCACGCCTCCATCGACGCTCACCTGGTAACCGGTGTCGTGATTCAGCCCGATGAAGACGTAGCGGCGGTGGACCGAGTCGTAGGCTCCGGTCGTTCCATCGGGAAGCAGCACAGCCGGAGTCCCCGTGCCGGTGACGGCTTCCCCGAAATCGATCGTCAGCTGGACGTCCGCCCCGCGCTCGCCATCGCCGGGCGAGAACCGGGGACGCGGTGTCACGTCGTCCACCCGGAACGGAACCGCGACCCGGCGCTCACGGTCCTGGCTATCACGCGCGACGAGGACGAGCTGCACGTCCTCTCCGTCCAGCGCCGGGAGAGGGACGGTGAGGGCGAAGAGGCCTCCATCCACCGGAATTCCTCCGGCGGTGCCGGCATCGACCAGCTGGTAACTCATCCCGACCAGGGTCGAATCGGACCACGTGGTGACTGTCCCCCGCACCTCGAGGGCGGGGTCCTTCACTGCAGCAT
>JBKPMY010000309.1:0-6631 GCA_046732375.1 Myxococcota bacterium | reverse complement strand
ACCGGGTGGTCCTCATTTCACTGGAACGCGGGACGAGCGAGGTGCTGCCACGTCAATCCAAGGATCCCGTGCCCCGGGGCTGGTCACTCCGGGGAGGCCTGTGGATCACCGAAGCAGCGCCGACAGCTGCTGGCCGGACTCGCCTGCTCCGCGTCGAGCCACGGACCGGGGCCGTGCTGGAGGAACGAAGCGTGGGCCCGGCCGATCCGGGCGGCGCGGGTCCGCTCCAGGACGTCGTCCTTTCCAGGGACGAGAAGAACGTTGCCTTCGAGTTCGCCCGAAACCTGGACACGCTCTTCATCGTCCGAGGCCTCCACCCGTGAGGGATTCGATCCGCTCCGGGGGATCTGGACGGTCCGGGTCGCTCAGCCCCGAACGAAGGCGGTGAAGCGCCCCCGGACCGCGAGCCGGCCGTGCTGGTTCACCGAGTCGGTGCGGATGACGAAGAGCTCGTTGTTCCCTCGCACGGTGTGCGACTCGAGCGTCCCGGTGGTCAGCAGCACGTCTCCCGGCCGGAGCACCTCGCGGAACTCGAACTCCTGCTCGCCGTGGAGCACCCGGAAGACGTCCACCTCCATCGCCGGGTCGAGCAGCGCCGACTGTGCGGGAGCGATGGAGAAGAGCACCGCGAACATCGGGAAGGCGATCATCGAGCCCCAGGGGGAGCGCGCGCCCGCCTCCTCGTCGTGGAGCACGGGGTGGAGGTCCTCCGGCAGCCCCGTCGATGCATACGAGGGCTGTCCGCCGGAGATGGCGACGGCGTACTCGCGCATCTTCTCGGCGCCCATCACGTAGCGGAAGGGCCCCCAGCTCCGACCGAGCGCGGCTCGCCCCGGACCCCGCACCTGGCCACCGCCTCCGCCGGTCGATCCGGGAACCGTCCCCGACGCGGGTGGCAGCCGCGCCTCCTCCAGCAGCTCGGGACGCGACAGCCGGAGCACCTCGGAGGCCTGGGCGACGTCCGCGGTCATTCCCGGGACGGCCGTCGGTGCCGAGGGCCCGGTCCGCTCCCGGCCCTCGACCACCACGTTCCTCAGCACCTCGTCGCCGGACTGGTTTCGCGCGACGATGCTCGCCCTCACCACCCCGCCCGAGACCTCGGAGACGGTGCCGTCGTAGCGCACCGTGTCCTCGGGGCGCACCGGCTTGCTGAAGCGCGCCCTTACCCCGCTCACCAGCCCCGGGTCGCCGAGGAAGCGCGCGAAGGCGTCCACGCCCCAGGCCAGCGTGCACAGCCCCTGGAGGATGACCCCGCCCAGCCCCGCCGCCTGGCCCACCTCCGCGTCCATGTGGATGGGATTGAAGTCCCCGCTCGCGCCCGCGTAGTAGAGCGAGCGGTAGCGGTCGCACTCGCGGACCAGCGAGAAGGTCTGTCCCGGAGCGATGCTCACGCGTTCGCCTTGGCCCCCTCGTCCAGAGGGTCCTCGACCAGCGTCTCCGCCTCCGCGGTTTGTCGGCGGGCGTAATCCTCGCGCACGTAGGCGATGAGAGTGTCCAGGTACGTCGACAGGCGCGGGCAGTGGATGCCGGTGCCGTCCAGCAGCTCGAGGGTGTTGGCGCTCGTGAACCAGGCCAGCTGGTTGATGTAGCCCAGCGCCGCGCGCTGGGGGCGGGTCACCCGCTCGAGCAGGGGCAGGCGCAGCACCGCCTCGGCGGCCCGCGCGGGGAAGGTGAGCTTGGGAATGCGGCGGTTGGCGCGCTCGGCGATGAGCTCGTAGACCCGCGCGACGCTCATCGGGTTCGGATCGACCAGGTGGAAGGTCTGGCCCTTCGCCCTCGGATCGGAGACGAGCCGGACCGTGGCCTGCACCACGAAGTCCACCGGGACCACGTTGAGCGGCGCGATGCCGTTGCCCGGAAGCGGGAGGGGGACCACCAGCGGGCTCGCCACCAGGAGGATGCCCAGCGCGTACGGTCCCTCGAAGCGGTCGATCTCCCCGGTCCGCGAGTCACCCACCACGGTCGAGGGCCGGACCACCGTGACCGGCAGCGCGTCCATTGCCCGCACCACCGCCTTCTCCGCGTGAAACTTGCTCTCCTCCCAGGCGTTGCGGAACTCCTGGCCCCGGTCCAGCTCGTCCTCGGAGATGACCCCCTCGCGCGCGCCGGCCACGTGACAGGTGCTGAAGTGCACCAGGCGCTCCAGGCGCCTGCACTCGCGAGCGAGCTCCAGCACGTTGCGCGTCCCCTCCACGTTGGTGCGAAACGCCTCCTCGCGGGACACGGTGAGCTGGTTCAGCGCCGCGAGATGGAAGATGCGGGTCACGCTCGCAGCGACGCGCTCCACCTCCTCGCCGGAGAGACCGAGGTGCAGGTCGGTCACGTCGCCGGACAGCACCTCCACCGGAGCGCCGGGCACCCGCGAGGCCAGGCTCCGCGCCTCGTCGAGGAAGCGCGGCTGCACCAGGGCGTACACCCGACCTCGTCCCTGCTGCGCGAGGTGTTCCACCAGCCGCTTTCCGATGAAGCCCGGGTAGCCGGTGACCAGCGTGGCGCCTTCGCTCGGGGACATGGGGCGAGGACCTTACGTCAGGGCCGCAGCGTCCGGGGAGCTCTCGGCCTCCGGCGTGGGTTTCTCACGGCCGCGGCGTCCACTTATCCGCTCCCGCGGATCTGCTCCCAGATTCGACGGACCTGGGCCCGCGTTTCGTCCAGCGAGCCACCGTTTTCCACCACCCAGGTGGCGTGCGCCCGCTTGTCGGCCAGGGGCAGCTGTGCCGCGAGCCGGGCGGTGATGGCGACGTCGTTCAGCCCGTCACGCGCCGCGAGCCGGGCACGCTGGACCGCCTCCGGCGCGGAGACGAGGATCACCCCGTCCATTCCCCGGTGCAGCTCGTTCTCGATGAGCAGCGCCGCGTCATAGAGGACCACTGTCACCCCGGCCCGGGCGAGCGCGTCGGTCCTCCGCGCCACCTCCTCGCGGATCCGCGGGTGGAGGATGGCTTCCAGCGCTCGCCGCTCGGCGGGATCGGTGAACACGCGCCGGCCGAGCGCCGCCCGGTCCAGCTGTCCGCTGGCGTCCACCACTCCGGGGAACCGGCGGGCCACCTCCTCCAGCCCCGGCGTGCCCGGCTCCACGACGTCGCGCGCCACCTGGTCGGCGTCGATGACCTGGGCGCCGAGCTCGCGGAACATGGCGGTCACGGTGCTCTTGCCCGAGGCGATGCCACCGGTGAGCCCCACCACCCGCATCAGCGAGGGGGCGCCGACCCCGCCGGAGCGGGGGTGGCCGCAGGAGCAGTGGTGGGGGCCGGACGGGGCGCGGTGTAGACGAAGGACTGCACCTTGTCCTCGTTCTCCTCGAAGAAGACCGCCAGCCCGATGCGGCTGTAGAGGTAGTAGGTGCGGAAGTCGTCGGTGAGCTTCTTCTGGAAGCAGGCCGCCGGCTGCGGTGCTCCCGACTTCGGACAGGGCGGGCCGAAGGTGGCCTCCACCGTCTCGTGGTCGATGACCGTGGCCGGAAACACGTCGATGCGGTCCACCACGGCGGTGGACGGCTCCACCCGGAACTGGGCCTGCGAGGTCCCCTTCATCGCCTGCGAGTCGGTGTAGGCGAGGACCTCCTTGCCCGAGACGGTGACCGTCTTGCTCGGAGGCCCGAAGCGCTTCACAACCTCGTCACGCCGCGACACGCCGGGTTCGATGCCGTTCCAGGCCTTGGCGTGGCCCACCGCCGTGACCAGGAGCAGCGTGACCACCAGGGTGCGGCTCGGGGCGGTACAGCGCATCCGACCCGTCTACCCCGACCGCAGGGGTCCCTCAACCTCCTGGCGCTTGCCAGAGGGGAGGGCAATCCCGTATCTGCCCGGTGCTCGATGACCCTCCCATGCTCGACCCGCTGGGTGCTGGCGCTCGCCGTGCTGTGCTCCGCTGTGGCCGCGGGCGCGGACTTCCTCGGACCCGAGAGCTGCAAGGGCTGCCACCCCGATGCGTACGCGGCCTGGAAGTCCTCCAAGCACGCGCGCTCGATGGAATCCCTCACCGCCGAGCAGCAGCGCGAGGCCCGCTGCATCACCTGCCACGCCCCCAACCTCGCCGACCAGTCCATGACCGCGATCAGCTGCGAGACCTGCCACGGCGGCGGCCAGTACTACGCGCCGGCGTACGTGATGAAAGATGCGGAGCTGGCCCGTCTGGTGGGCCTCCAGGACCCGTCGGAGAAGTCGTGCCGCAGCTGCCACGAGCCGAGCTCTCCGTCGCTCCGTCCCTTCCAGTTCGCCGAGAAGCTGAAGCTTATGGACCACTGGAGCGCCGAGCGGCAGAAGCGCGGCGCCCCGCCTTCTCCCCGCGCCGACCGGTGATCCGCGTCCTCGACGCGCGCTTCCTCACCACCGCGGTGGAGGAGAAGGGGTGGCCACCCGCCGACGCGCCGGAGATCGCCTTCGTCGGCCGCAGCAACGTGGGCAAGTCGTCGATGATCAACGCGCTCACCGGGCGCCGGAAGCTGGTCCGGGTCTCGAACACGCCGGGCCGCACCCGCACCCTCAACTTCTTCGACGCCGTGCTGGAGAAGGACGGGCAGCGCCGCACGGTCCGCCTCGCCGACCTTCCAGGCTACGGATTTGCCCGCGTGTCCCGGGAGGAGCGCGCTGGCTGGGAGAGGATGATCACCAGCTATCTCGAGCGACGGACGTCGCTGCGTGGAGTGGTGGCGATCGTCGACGCGGAGGTGGGGGCCACCGAGGATGACGTCCGCACACTGGCCTACCTCGTCGGCGCGGGGCGGCGAGTGCTGGTCGCGGCGACCAAGATCGACCGGGTCGGCAAGTCGCATCGGAAGCCGCAGCTCGCCGCGATCGCCGAGCGTCTGACCGTTCCACGCGACACCGTCCTCGGTTTCTCGGCCGCGGAGAAGCTAGGGGTGCGTGAAGTCTGGGAATCGCTCTGGACGGCGACCTCCTGAGCGCGCTCGAGTGTTGACCGACCTGGGGGCCCGCCCGATGATTCCCCGCCTGAAGGCCGAGGGTGTGCCCGTCGGGCGCACAGGCCCGTGCCGCCTCTCGTGGAGACCGCTCCGATGACCCGCCGGGCGCTGCCGTTCCTGATGGTCGCCGCAGCGCTCACCACCGCCGCCGGGTGTACCTGTAGCGGAGACGTGTCGCGATTCCCGGTGGTGATCACGCCTCCAGGCGACGGCGGCGGCAACGGAAGTTCTGACGGGGGCAAGGACGGCGGAGACGGAAACGTCACCGATCCCTGCGAGGTCATCGTCTGCGTGCCGGTGGTGGACGGCGGATTCAGCGGGACCATCGGCTTCCCGCCGGACGGCGGGTTCAACCTCGACGGCGGCGTGGGAACCAGCGGCGACGGCGTCTCGGTCGACCCGCTCGGGCGCATCACGCTCAACAGCCAGGACATCGAGATCAACTACGCCTGGATCGCCAACTGGAAGATGGGGACGGTCTCGAAGTTCGACACCAAGAACCTCCTTTCCGACGGAGGAATCCACGAGGTGGGCCGGTACATCAGCGTCTTCCCGCTGGATGGGCGCGGCCGGAGGAACAGCAGCTCGTCGGCCAGCGTCTACGACCCGAGCCGGACCGCCATCGACGTGAACGGCGACATGTGGGTCGCGAACTTCGCCTCCCACGCCGGGCAGTACTTCAGCGTGACCAAGGTGGCGGGTAGCCCGTTCAACTGCGTGGATCGCAACGGGAACGGGAGGATTGACACGAGCGTCGACGACCCGGCCGACGTCGCGAACTACGGGATCATCACCCCGAACGAGTACCTGAACCCCAGCGACCCCACCAACCCTCTGCTCTACGACGAGTGCGTGCTCTTCACTCAGGAACTGGGGGACAACAACGTCAGCGGGAGATTCGGCGAGGGCTCCATCTCCATCGCCGCGGCCCCGGAGGGCGGCCCGGGCGACGTGTGGGTGGGCACCTGGCTCGATCGACGGATGTGGCGGCTCGATCCGTTCACCGGCGTTCCGAAGGCCGTTCCCTCCGGGACCAACGTGGGGCAGCTACCGGACGGGGGCGGGATGTACATCAGCGTGCCCTCCCTCGAGCCGTACGGCTCGGCGGTGGACAGCAAGAACCGGCTCTGGGTCGTGGCCCGGACGCAGAACAGCGTGGCGGTGATCGATGCCAACACCGCGAGCCTGCTGGTCAACCTCATCTCTCCACCCTCGGGGTTCCCCCGCGGCGGCTACGGCATCGCGGTGGACAAGCAGGGCAGGGTCTGGGTCCCCAACTGGGGCTCGGGGCCGACCGCCACCCGCTACACGCCGCCCCCCGACGGGAGCCCCATCGATGCCGGCACCTGGGACGTCTTCAACTACGGCGGTCTCACCTCGCCGAGCGGCACCCGCATCGGGCAGGGCCGTGGGGTGACCGTCGATGACGAGGGCATCGTCTGGTTCAGCGGCGACCGGAACAACCTCGGCTCGGCGGCGCTGGTCTGGGGCGCGAGCGTGGACGACGGCGGGGTCCGGATCTTCGACGGCGGCACGCCCACCCCGCTGGTCGACGCCACCTCGACCTGGAGCAAGACCAGCATCGGCATCGGGCTGGACCAGAACAAGAACCTCTGGGTCAACAACTCGACCGGCAACGTGATGCGGATCGACCGGAATACCGGCGGGGTCACCACCTCGGCCAACCAGGCAGGAGCGCTCTACACC
>JBKPMY010000308.1:0-3519 GCA_046732375.1 Myxococcota bacterium | reverse complement strand
CGCGAGGCCCGCGAGCACGACCAGCTCGGGGAGACGCCCCACAAGGGGCTACTGTACGCGGCTGACGAACGCCTCCGAGGCGGCCCGGCGCCCACCGGGTGCGATCGCCTCGATGCGCCAGAAGATTTCCCCGCCGGGGGCCACCCCCGAGAGCGCGTCGGGGGGCAGCTCGAGCTCGTTCGCGACCACTCCGCTCCGCCTGTAAAGCACCGTCAGGTCTCGGGTGGAGACCACGACGGTGTAGCGGCTCCCCTCGGGCGCGCCGGTCCAGCGCAGGACCGGGTGGCGGCGGTCCAGCGTGCTCGTCGCCGGATCCGCACGGAGCACCGTCGTCTCCGTCCCGCGGACCACCGGGTCCGGCGCGGGGCTCTTTTCGCGGGGGAGGAGCACCAGAACAAGGGCCGCCGCCGCGGCCAGCGCTCCCACGGCCGCGACCCAGCGCACCGGGCGCCTCGGCTGCAGGGGAACGACCTCCGCGACCGCCGCCGGCGCGACATCCCCGGCGGACACGTGCAGCTCGCGCGCGAGTCGCCACAGCGCGGAGCAGTCCGGGCACTGGATGCTGTGGGCGAGCATCGTCCGGGCCTCGTTCTCCGGACGTGCACCGGCGACCGCCTCCCAGATCGCCTCCGCCGGCGGACAGTCCGGTCCGGGCGAGGTGGGCGACCGCGCCGCCCACGCAGCCCGGAGCGTGTCGAGCTCGCGGTCGCTCACGGCACCAGCCCCTTCACCTCGAGGCACCGCCGCAGATCGGCGAGGCCGCGGTAGGTCAGGTTCTGCACGCGCTTCACGTCCCAGTGCAGGACCCGCGAGGCCTCCTCCGCCCGGAAGCCTTCGAGGTGCAGGACGACGGCCACCCGGCGGGGCTCGGCCAGCCCTCCGAGACAGTCCCGGATGCCGACGCCCAGCTCGGGGAGCGGCGTGGCACCGTGCTGCCCAGATTGCTCGTCCACCGTGGACCTCCGCGACCTCAGCTCTTCCGCCCTGCGCCGCCGTCGTTCGTCGGCGATGACGCTGAACGCGACGCGCCACAGGTAAGACGCGGTCCGGACCTGGTTTTTCTCACCCCGTCGCTCATGCTCGAGCACCCGCAACAGCGCAGCCTGGACCAAGTCCTCGCGGCGTGCGGCCAGGTCGGACGAGCAGGCGCGGCCCACCGCAGCACGGAGGTTCTGGAGCATCCACGCGTGGCGCTCGGGACCAGCCGACGGCGGGGAGGGTGGCTGCTCGGGTTGCACTGTCCAGCATCCTACGCTCCACCGGACTGTTGCTCGCAGCTCTCAAGAGGGCGGGCGGGCAGGTCTTCCGGCTCCCGGGCGCCGATGACCCGAAGCGCTCAGTGCGCGAGCGGGGAGGGGGCGAGCTGCTTCGAGGGCTCCGGCGCGGCTTGACGGCGAAGCGCGGGCAGCGCGAACGGGCGCCACGCGGGGCGCAAGTAGAGCACCAGCGCCGCGCTCATGGTCACCGCGAACGTGGGCAGGCCGTGCAGCAACGCGATTCCGGCATGGAAGAGCAGCCCCACCGGGAGGAGCCGCGCCCGCCACCGGGCTGGTGCGACGAGGGCGAACGCCAGGCCGAGCTCCAGCACCAGCACGCTCCAGGTCACCGGCACGACCCAGCGCGTCGGACCCACCAGGTCGGTCAGCCAGCGGAACGGTCCCCAGGTGCCGAACTTTGGATGGGTCCACCAGTAGTAGAGCGCCGTCCCGTTCGCCCACTCCTCGTTACGGAACTTCAGCACCGATGCGAACAGGTAGATGACCGACACCTGGAAACGGATGAGCAGGAGCCCGGTCTGGGCGGCGACCGAGGCAGGGAAGCTCCCCCGCCCGATTCCCCACCAGTGCCACACCCGGGAGTCGCCGAGCGCCACGGGGAGCAGCAGGAGTGTCAGGATGGCGGCGACCAGGTCTCCGCCGTCGATCACCGAAGCCGAGGCCGCGAAGCTGTAGGACACCCACCAGTGCGGCAGGGCGGTGAGCCGGGGCCGCCAGCCGCTGATCACCACGATGAGCAGCAGCACCGCCAGGAGCTTCGCGATGCCTAGGTGATCGCGCGCGAGGAGGAAGAGGCTCAAACCTTCGACGGCGCGCCGATCGAGGATTCCTGCATCGTCTACGACCAGCGGGTGGAAGAGCTGGTCGGCGGGATTCGCCAGCAGGGTGAGCAGCGTCGCCGTGGCGAGCAGCGAGCGCGCCACGCCGTACACGTTCGTCCAGGGTCGGTCGGCGCGGTTCAGCACTTGACGTCCAGATGGGTGTACTTCGCCGGCATCGCCACCGCCCGGTGCGAGCCGGCCCATGCCCAGGGCAAGGGAGTGCGCTCGAGGAGCAGCAGGTCACCGCAGAGCTGCGGCTGACGCGCGAGGTTCCGGACTGAAAGACCCAGGGCCGCTGTCTCCGGCAACTCTCCCACCCGGAGGGTTACCTCGGACCACTGGAGCGGAGCCACCGAGATCAAGGTGCGGAACTCCGCGCTGTGAAGCACCGGTCCCCGTCCGAGGCCCAGGAGATTCCTCGGAGAGCCGAGTGGAAAGTCAGCCTTCACCCACGCGCCATCCCTCAACCGGAACACCTCCATCCGGTCCTCGCGCGGCGAGGCGAAGTAGCCCCAGAACTGCGGTGCGACCGCGAGCATCTGGAGGCGCCGACCCGCCGGGGCCCGGAGCGGCGACTCGATCCAGTTGAAGGCGAAGAGGCACACGATCGCGGCCGCGAGGAGTCGCGCCGCCTGCCGTGGGCGCACCCTCAGCCTCCGGTTGGAGCAGAGCGCTCGAGCGTCACCGCAATCGAGGCCGCGAGCTGCTCCGAAAAGAGCTGCGAGCTGAAGAGCGCCCATGCCGGCTGCGCGGCGAGCTGCGGCGCAGGGCCAGGTTGCGGCCGCTCAGGCGGCGGAAGCTTCCGGTCGCGGGGATTGGGGAGGTTGGCGAAGAGTTGCGGCGCGGGGCCAGGTTGCGGCCGCTCGGGCGGCGGGAGCTTCCGGTCGCGGGGATTGGGGAGGTTGGCGAAGAGCTGCGGCGTGGGGCCAGGTTGGGGCCGCTCGGGCGGCGGGAGCTTCCGGTCGCGGGGATTGGGGAGGTTGGCGAAGAGCTGCGGCGTGGGGCCAGGTTGGGGCCGCTCGGGCGGCGGAAGCTTCCTGTCGCGGGGATTGGGGAGGTTGGCGAAGAGCTGCGGCGTGGGGCCAGGTTGGGGCCGCTCGGGCGGCGGAAGCTTCCGGTCGCGGGGATTGGGGAGGTTGGCGAAGAGCGCTCCGTCGAGGCCGTCCGAGGGCTCGGTGGATGGGGCGGCGTTCACGGCGTCCATCGCGCGCTCGAGCATCGAACGGATCGCGGCGGGATCTCCGCTCCGAGCGACCCGTGCGAACTCCTCGATCAACCCGGGCTGCTCGCGCTCGATCGAGGCCATGAGCCCGGAGCGCACCGCCGACATCACGGCGAGCTCGTCGGCATCGTGCGCGTAGATCTCCGGGCGGAGCTGCTCACGTGCCTCGGGCACGAGCGCCGCGACCGGACCGACTCCA
>JBKPMY010000307.1:0-5866 GCA_046732375.1 Myxococcota bacterium | reverse complement strand
CGTGGTCGCCCGGAAGCCATCTCCGCCGGAGGGGGCCGAGCCTTCCGCCGGCGCACGCATCGTGAGCCCCGGCTACTTCGAGGCGTTCCGCATCCCGCTGGTCCGAGGCCGGGCCCTCGACGCCCGTGACCGCGAGGGCGCGCTGCGCGCGGTGGTGGTCAGCGAGGCGCTGGTCCGCGCCGAGTTCCCGGACATCGATCCCATCGGCGAGCGCATCCGGTTCGCGCGAGAGTCGTCCGGCGGGTGGATGACCATCGTCGGCGTTGTCGGCGACGTGAAGCACCTGGGACTGGACCAGCCACAGGAACCGACCGTCTACGTCCCGTACGCGCAGAACACCAACCCCTGGCATCGCTGGGGCGAGCTGGTCGTCCGTTCGTCCGGACGGGCCTCGCCAGATCTCGTCGAGCAGGTCCGGGAGCGCGTCCGGAGCCAGGACCGCCTCCTGCCGATCACCAAGATCCGGGCGCTCGGCGAGCTGGTGGACCAGACGCTCGAGGGGCGCAGGTTCGAGCTCGCCATCTTCGCCAGCTTTGCCCTGCTGGCGTTGCTGCTGTCGGCCACCGGCGTGTACGGGCTGCTGGCGTACAGCGTGAACCGGCGCCTCCCCGAGCTCGGCCTTCGCAAGGCGCTCGGTGCCCCTGACCGGCGCGTGCTCGGCCTGGTGCTCGCCGAGTCTGCCGTGCTCACCGCCTGCGGCGTTCTCCTGGGTCTGGCCGGTGCGGCCGCCGCTGGCCGGCTGATGCACGGGCTCCTCTACGGGGTTGGCACCGGAGATCCGCTCGCCTTCGGCGCGACGGTGCTGCTCGTGGGGCAGGTGGCGCTCGTGGCCTCCGCGCTGCCGGCGCTCCGGGCGGTTCGCGTCGACCCGGGGATCGCCCTGCGCGCCGAGTAGGGAGCTCCCGACCGGCTCGGGGCATGGGTCGAACCGGCCAGGGGCACGCCTCTGGCGCCCCCCACCCCGGTCTGGCACAAGGGCGGTTGCAGATTCCCCATGAGCATCCTGGACATGATCGGGCCGGTCATGATCGGCCCCAGCAGTAGCCACACTGCCGGCGCGTGCCGGATCGGCCTGCTCGCGCGGGCGATCCTCGACGCGCCCCCCGAGAAGGCGGCGATCACCCTTCACGGCAGCTTCGCCAAGACCGGCCGAGGACACGGAACCGACCGCGCCCTGGTGGCTGGACTGCTGGGGATGCGCCCCGACGACGGTCGACTTCCCGACGCCCTATCCGAAGCAGAGAAGGCGGGCGTGACGGTCGCCTGGTCGGAGGGAAACCTCGGCAACGTGCACCCCAACTCGGTCCGCCTTGCCCTGGAAGGGGGAGGAAGGCAGACCACTGTGGTGGGCTCGAGCCTCGGCGGCGGCGCGGTGGAGATCATCGAGATCGATGGGGTGCCGGTCCATTTCGGGGGCGCCCGGCACACGCTGCTGGTCGGACACGAGGACTTCTACGGGGCCATCGCCACCGTGACCCGGGTGGTGGCGGACGATCGGGTGAACATCGCGGCGCTCTCGAGCAACCGCGATCGCCGTGGGGGGGAGGCTGTGATGTGCCTCGAGCTGGACGCACGCCTGTCCGTCGAGGCCCTGGCCTGGATCGCCCGCATCCACGGGATGAACTGGGTGCGCATGCTCCCTCCGGTGATGGACGAGGGCTGAGGACAAACGATGAGAGGCTTCACCCTGCGCGAGCTGGAGGCGGTCCCGGGACGGGCATCGGAGTGGGTGCTCCAGCGCGACTGCACCGAGACCGGCGCCGATCCCGAGGCCATCCGCCGCACCATGCGCGAGCGGCTGGGGCTGATGCGGGCGTCGATCACCGCCGGTCTCGCCTCGACCGAGAAGTCGCTCACCGGGATGGTGGGCTGGAACGCGCACGGGCTCTGGTCCGCCGCCGACGTGCTGAACGCCCCGCTGCTCCGCCGGGTCCAGGCCTACGCGATGGCGGTGAACGAGGAGAACGCGCGCATGCGGCGCATCGTCGCCGCGCCGACCGCGGGCTCCGCCGGCACGGTCCCCGGAGCGCTGCTCGGCGTGGCCGACCACCTGGGCATCGGCGACGAGGCCCTGGTGATGCCGCTGGTTCTCGCGGCGGGAATCGGTCAGGCCATCTCCCGCCAGATGCACATCTCGGGGAGCGCCGGAGGGTGCCAGGCGGAGATCGGCTCGAGCGCAGCGATGGCCGCAGCCGCGGTGACCGAGCTGCTCGGAGGCAACGCCCGGGCGTGCGTCCACGCTGCGACGCTCGCCCTGGCCAACAGCATCGGCCTGGTGTGCGACCCGGTCGGCGGCTTCGTCGAGGTCCCCTGCGTCAGCCGGAACGCCTTCTTCAGTGTCCACGCGGTGTGCGCCGCGCAGCTCGCCCTGGCCCGGCTCGAGTCCTTCATTCCTCCGGACGAGGTGGTGGGGGCGATGGCCTCGGTGGGCCGGATGCTTCCCCCCGAGCTGCGGGAGACCGGCGAGGGCGGCCTGGCCACGACGCCCACGGGCCTGGCGGTCACTGCACGGGTCCGCGGCGACGACTCCTAGAAGAGCGGCCGGTCGACCCCGAACGCCGAGACCCGGTCGGTGGCCACGATGACCTGACCCCGGGCGACCACCGGGTGGGAGTACTTCGCGCCCGGGTAGAGCTCTCCGGGGCTGCTGCTCCTGATGGCCTGCATGCGCATCACGTCCACCGCGTGGAGCGTCGCCGGGGGCGCGGTCACCAGATTGTCCATCCGGGTCACGTTGGGCTCGACGATCCAGGCGATCGCGTCCCGCCCGCCGTTGCTGCTGATCACCGGGGTCCCGGGACTCTTGAAGAGCAGCGTCATCTCGTAGGCCTCGATCTCGAGGTACGCCGGCCGGCTGGGCGAAGGCGTGACCACGCGGAGTCGCGCCACCGACGGCGGACGATCGGTGACCAGGTCCAGCGGGTCTTTCGTCGAGCCGGTGACCACCACGTAGGTCGTCCCGTCCTCGGCCTGGAAGACCGCCGGCGTGGAGCGTGCCTTCGCCTTCATCGCCCAGCCGTCGTCCTCGCTGTAGGGACCGAAGACGTTCAGGGGACCAGGGCTTCCGTTGCGGTAGTAGGGGCGAGGCGCGGCCGGGTCCCACAGCGAGCCGTCCGGCGGGGAGTCGGTCGGTGACTGGAAGTTGCAGGGCCCCCGGGCATCGAGCGCGCCGGGGAGATGGTCCCGATCGAGGAGGTACACGTTGCCCTGCTTGCCGCCGACGACCGCGAGGCGCGGGGTGCTCGTGCCGCGGAGCTCCGGGAGGAGCGTCACGCCACTGCCCGACAGATCGATGTCCCCGGTGTCGAGCTGGCAGTGGTTCCAGGGGGTGTAGACGCCGGTCAGCTGCAGGGGAAGACCGGAGGACCACCGGAGGACGGACACCCCCCAGGTCCGCTGCAAGTTGCCGGGCGGGCTGTTGCCTGTCACTGCCCAGACGCTCCCGTCCGCGTCCACCGCCGGCCCACCCGAGGCCCAGATCCCACCGTTCGCAATGCCGAGCCGCATCTCGGGGGCGGAGGAGAAGGAGCTGGCGACTTGGCGGTTCAGGGTGTCGACCGCCACCAGCCAGCCGACGCTTCCGCTGAAGTATCCCCCGAACGGGACGTAGAGCAGACGGCCGTCGGGGCTGAGGGCCAGCCCTCCCCGCTGCGACAGCTTGCTGGCGTCGACGAGCGCGGCCGGACCGTTCTGGTTGACCGGGAGCATCGTGGACGCGTTCAGGAGGACCGGCCAGCCGGGGAGCACGCTGCCGCTGCCGACGTCGAGGGCGAAAACCCGCCAGCCGGCTCCGACCTCGACGCCCGGATCCTTGACGTCGGCCGCCACGTAGAGCCGGGGAGGCTGGACGTTCACATCCAGCACCGGTGTGCCGAGCGCCCCGATGCGGAGCCCATCGATCGAGTGGCCCGGATCTCCGAGGTGTCGCTGCCAGAGCACCGTTCCCGCGGGGACCTCACCGGCGGGCGTCGCGCTCACGGCGTAGACGTCGGCGTTGCTGGTGGCGACGAACACCGCGTCCAGGATCCGACCCTCGAAGGTGCCGCCGGTCAGCTTCACTTCCTCGAGGTAGAGGGGGCTGGCGTAGGCCCGACCCGGCACGCCCTCGAAGGCGTCGAAGGCAGGTGAATCCCAGCGCTTTCCGAAGCGGCCGCTGGAGACGGTCGCGGGGGTCAACGCGGTCTCGCGCGGGTTCCACCCGCTCCTCACCGCGTCGCCGTGGAAGCCAATCCAGGACACGCGCTCGCTGCAGCCGAGCGCGGCGAGGGCGATGCCGAGGACCAGAGGATGGATCGGATGCGCGAACGAGCGGATTGTGAGCCCCTCCGCGGCCGAAGCTGCGCAGGGGGGCCCCGCTCGCCAATCGAGCCCCTCCCGGGCGCGGAGGCACGCCGTCGCCCAGACGACAGCTCGGGCAGGTGCGTTCCGTGCAGGCGCCCCTGATGCTGCTCGGATGCATGACCGGGCGCCCATCACAGCGCGTGCGAGTGTCCGCCCGGACCCCCTCCGGGGCCTACTCGTGGCGGAGGGCATCTGCCGGGTCCACGGCCGAGGCGCGCCGGGCGGCGATCCAGGCCGCGGCGGCGGCGACCGCAGTGAGGACCACCGGCCAGCCGGCGAAGGTGAGCGGGTCGACCCGCGAGACCCCGAAGACGAGCCCGGAGAGGAGCCGCGAGAGGAGCCCGCCGGCGACCAGCCCCAGGACACACCCCGCCCCCACGACCGTCACCGTCTCCCGGGTCAGCATCCGCACCAGGTCGGGCGGTGTCGCGCCCAGCGCCAGACGGACACCCAGCTCGCGGGTCCGCTGGGCCACCCCGTACGCGGTGACCCCGTAGATGCCGGCAAGCGCCAGGAGCAGGGCCACCGCTGCGCCGGCGGAGAGCACCTCGAGGGTGAAGCGGCGCACGGCGAGCGAGGCCTCCGCCCGCTCGAGCATCGGCTCCGGATGGACCAGCGGCTGCTCGGCGTCCACCGAATGGATCGCCGCCCGGACCGGCGCGACCAGCGCCTCGGGAGGAACCTTGCCCCGCACGACCAGCGAGAGGTTTGCCCAGCCCACGGCGCCGATTGGCCTCCACGCCTCCGGCCGGGGCTCGGCGTCGAGCCCGGTGTGCCGGATGTTCCCCACCACGCCCACCACCTCGCTCGGGAGGCGCTCACCCCAGACGAGGACCTGCTGTCCCAGCGGGCTCCGGTCCCCGAACGCGCGGCGAGCGGCGAGCTCGTTGAGGATGGCCACCGGGGGGCCGCCCTCGACGTCGCGGGCCTCGAACAGCCGCCCGCTGCGAAGGGGAATCCCGAGCGCCTCGAAGTAGCCGGGACTGGCGAGCCGCAGGTCACAGGGAATGGCCGCATCCTCCTGTCCAGGGAGGGCCAGGTCGCCGATGGTGTTGCTGGGAGAGAGAGGCAACCGGGAGACGAAGCCCGCCGCCTCCACCGCGCCCTCCTGGCCGAGGGCGCGCAGCACGTCCATCGCGAAGCGGACCTGCGACGCCGGGGTGGGATGCCGCAGCCGGGCCAGCGGGAGATCCACCGCCAGCACGCCGGAGCTCCGGAAGCCCGGGTCCACCGAATGTACCGCCCGGTAGCTGCGCAGGAGCAGCCCCATCCCGAGCAGCAGGAGCAACGACAGCCCCACCTCGAAGCCGAGGAACGCGGTCCGGAGCCGGCGTGCGCCGCGCCCCTCGGTGCCGGTGTGGCCACCCTCCTGGATCTGCTCGGTGGTGTGCACCGGCTGGAGCGCCGCGAGCACCGCCATCGAGATGGCGGACGCGAGCACCAGGAGCGCCGCGAGCCCGAGGACCCGGGCCGAAGCCGCAGGGAGGGGCAATCCCGCTGCCTGCGGGCTCGCTGCGACCAGCAC
>JBKPMY010000306.1:0-3541 GCA_046732375.1 Myxococcota bacterium | reverse complement strand
GGGTCGACCGCGAGTACATGCGCGGCTACGTGAACCCCACCGAGTTCCTCGAGTCGCAGCGGAAGAAGGTCGAGGACGAGAAGGCGAGGAAAAAGCACTTTCCCGAGCGTCCCCAGCGCGACGTGCTCCTCTTCCTCCTCGAGCACGCTCCCCTCGAGCCATGGGAGTTCGACGTGCTCGCCATCCTCCGCGAGGAGGCCTACTACTTCGCGCCCCAGGGCCAGACGAAGATCATGAACGAGGGCTGGGCCAGCTACTGGCACTCGACGATCATGACCCGGAAGGCGCTCACCGCCGACGAGATCATCGACTACGCGGACCACCACTCCGGCACCCTGGGCACGCGTCCCGGGGCGCTGAATCCCTACAAGCTGGGCATCGAGCTGTACCGCGACATCGAGGAGCGGTGGAACAAGGGACGGTTCGGCAAGGAGTGGGACGAGTGTGACGACCTCAAGGCCCGCCGCGCCTGGGACAAGAACCTGGGACTGGGACGGGAGAAGATCTTCGAGGTGAGGAAGCACTACAACGACGTCACCTTCATCGACACCTTCCTCACCCCCGAGTTCGCGATGGAGCAGAAGCTGTTCGTCTACGGCTTCAACGAGAAGCGGAACAGCTGGGAGATCCTCGACCGCGAGTTCCGCAAGGTGAAGAACAAGCTCCTCAGCCAGCTCACCAACTTCGGTCAGCCGATCATCGAGGTGGTGGACGGGAACTTCGAGAACCGGGGCGAGCTGCTGCTGGCCCACAAGCACGACGGTCAGGATCTCAAGGCGGACTACGCCCGGGAGACGCTCCGGAACCTCCAGACCGTCTGGCGCCGGCCCTGCAACCTCGTGACCAAGGTGGAGGGCAAGGGCGTGTGCCTGCGCTTCGACGGTCAGAACCAGACCGAGAAGAAGGTGGAGCTCTGATGGCGGAAACCGAGTCTCCGCCATGAGCCAGTCACCCACGCTGTCGTCGGCGGAGGTGCTGGCCCTCCGCCTCACCGTCACCCCCGGCGCCCTGTCGCAGGCGGTGGAGGACGCGAACCTTCCCGGGCTGCGCCTCACCACGCACCAGGGAGCCGAGGTGTCCTTCGGCGGCTGCCGCCTCGTCTTCCGCGCGGTGGCCGAGGGCCTGGAGGCGGAGAGCCTGGTGGTGCGGGACGATCCGCAGGCCACCTTCACCTTGCGGCTGCTGGCTCCCCTCTTCCAGCGCCACCGCGGCGACCTGCACCTCATGCTCTCCTGGGACGGCGAGGCCGAGCCCCGCGAGCTTCGCATCCTCGAGGGGAAGGCGAGCTCCACTCCCGGATCCGGCGGCCAGCGCCAGAGCGCGGTCGGGACCGCCGAGGAGAAGGAGATCCGCCGGCTCCTCGACGAGGCCCGTCGCCACTGGGAGGAGTACCAGCGGCTCAAGGCCGAGGCCGAGAAGAGCGACGCACCCTAGGCCGGAGCCTCGAGCGGGACATCGCGTGGCGCGGGCTGAGACGGGGTGTCCTGGCCTCGCCGCCCGGTGGCTCGCCGACTGCTGCCGGGCTGCCGTCCGCCGCCTCTGGCGGGATTCGCGATTCCCCCGTCGTTAGTCACCGCCTGGTGAACATCCTCACGGTCAACGTGGCGTTCAGCACGCTGATCTTCGCGCTCGCCGCGCAGATCTACGTCGTGCCCCGGCTCGATCGGCTCGACTTCCGGACCGTGATGACGCCGATCCTGCTGCTCCACGCCTTCCGGCACCTCGGGCTGATGTTCCTCGCTGCGGGAGCCGTCTACCCCGGCATTCCGCCCCGGTTCGCGGTTCAGGCGGCCTACGGGGACCTCCTCGCCGCCGTGCTCGCCCTGCTCGCGCTGTGGGCGGTGAGGGCCGGCAGCCGATACGCCCGGGTCCTGGTGTGGATCTTCAACATCGAGGGCACGCTCGACTTCCTCAACGCGATCTTCCTCTCGAACGTGACCCACGCAGACCCCTACATGGGGCCGGCCTACTGGATCCCGGCCTTCTGGGTCCCTCTGCTGCTGGTCACCCACTACCTCACCTTCGTGGTCCTGCTGCGGCGCCCCGCGACGCCCCGTACGACCTAGGGCCCATCCCCGGAGCGCCCCTGCTGTGCCGAAGTGCCCGCATGAGCACGGACGCGCCCGCGGCGGGCGCACTGCCCGGCGGCGTTTCCGTCCGCGGATGGCGGGCGGTCTTCCCTCCTGCCCGGTGGCTTCCGGGGTACAGGGCCAGCTGGCTTCCGGGCGATGCCATTGCCGGACTGACCCTCGCCGCCTACGGCATCCCGGTGTCGCTCGCCTACGCGTCGCTGGCTGGTCTGCCGCCGCAGTACGGCGTCTACGGATACCTGGTGGGCGGGGCGGGCTATGCGCTGTTCGGCTCGTCGCGGCAGCTGGCCATCGGGCCGACCTCGGCGATCTCGCTCCTGGTCGGAGCCACCATCGCCGGCATGGCCGCCGGGGAACCAGCCCGCTGGGCGCAGATCGCTGCGCTGACCGCGCTGGTCACCTCCGGGATGTGCGTCATCGCCTGGGCGTTGCGGCTGAGCTCGCTGGTCAACTTCATCAGCGAGACCATCCTCCTCGGTTTCAAGGCCGGCGCCGCGCTGACCATCGCCACCACCCAGCTTCCCAAGCTCTTCGGCGTGAAGGGCGGCGGGGAGGGCTTCTTCGAGCGGCTCGCCGTGCTCTGGGACCAGCTGCCCTCCACCCGACTGCCGGTGCTCTGTTTCGGCGTGGCCGCCATCGTGGTCCTGCTGCTCGGCGAGCGGTTCCTTCCAGGCAAGCCGGTCGCGCTCGGAGTGGTGGTCGTCTCCATTCTTCTGCTCTCCTTCACCCGGCTCGGTGAGCTCGGCTTCAGCGTGGTGGGCGCCCTCCCCCGCGGGCTGCCCGACTTCCAGCCGCCGGCGCTGCAACTGCAAGAAATGGACGGGCTCCTTCCCCTGGCCTTCGCCTGCCTTCTCCTCTCGTACGTGGAGAGCGTCTCGGCGGCCCGGGCCCTGGCCGCGGCCCACCGTCAGGAGATCGATCCGCGCCAGGAGCTGCTCGGCCTCGGCGCGGCGAACCTGGCCGCGGCCGTCTTCCAGTCTTACCCGGTCGCCGGCGGGCTGTCGCAGTCGTCGGTGAACGACAAGGCCGGCGCCAGGACTCCCCTGTCCCTGGTGTTCGCCTCGACCGCCATCGCCGTCTGCCTGCTCTTCCTGACCGGAACCCTGGCCACCCTTCCCAACGTGGTCCTCGCCGCGATCGTGCTGGTGGCGGTGAAGGGGCTGATCAACATCCGTGATCTCCGCCACCTCCGGAAGGTGAGCCGTTCCGAGTTCCGGATGTCGATGGCCGCGTTCGCCGCGGTGCTCGTGCTCGGCATCCTCAAGGGCGTGATGCTGGCGGTGGTGATCTCGCTGGTGCTCCTGATCCGGCGCGCGGCGCATCCCCACGTCGCGTTCCTCGGGCGTGTCCCCGGAACCCGGACCTACTCGGACCTGGAACGGAACCCGGAGAACGAGGCGGTGCCTGGAGCGCTCCTCGTCCGCGTCGAGGCGTCGCTGCTCTACTTCAAC
>JBKPMY010000305.1:0-17000 GCA_046732375.1 Myxococcota bacterium | reverse complement strand
GAGGAAGACCTGATCCTCGTTGGGAGCCAGCTCCTTCGACGCCATGTTGAACATCCCGATGGTGAGCAGGAAGAGGACGACCCAGGCGGTGTAGACGATCGGCTTGCTTCCGAGCGCCACCTCGAGCCCGCGGGAGTAGGCCTGCCGGATTCGCTCGAAGCCGCGGTTGATGATCCCCGCGAAGCCCTCGTGCTCGCCGCCAGCGTGGAGGAGATAGCGGGACATCACCGGGGAGAGCGTGAGGGCCACGACCCCGGAGATGGTGACAGCCCCGGCGAGGGTGAGCGCGAACTCGCGGAACAGCGAGCCGGTGAGCCCGCCCTGGAAGGCGATGGGCACGTACACCGCAGCCAGGGTGATGGTCATGGCGATGATCGGCCCGACCAGCTCCCGGGCGCCGACCAGCGCCGCCTGGAGCGGCGTCTTTCCTTCGGAGAGATGTCGTTCGACGTTCTCCACCACCACGATGGCGTCGTCGACCACGAGACCGACGGAGAGGACGATGGCCAGCAGGGTCAGGAGGTTCAGGGTGAACCCGAAGACCTGCATCAGGAACACCGCACCGATGAGGGAGACCGGGATGGCAACGATCGGCACCAGCACCGATCGGAACGAGCCCAGGAAGAGGAAGATGACGACGACCACGATGAGCAGCGTGTCGCGCAAGGTGCGGACCACGTCGTCAATCGCGCTCTGGATGTACTCGGTCGCGTCGTAAGCCATGGTGGCGGTGAGCTGCGCAGGGAGCTCCTTCTGGATCGCCGCCAGCTCCACCCGGATTCTCTTGATCACGTCGAGGGAGTTGGCGTTGGGGAGCGCCCAGATGCCGATGAAGACCGCCGTTTCGCCGGTGAAGGCCACGGCGGTGTCGTAGTCCTCGGCGCCGAGCACGACGTCAGAAATGTCGGAGAGGCGGACCACCGCCCCGCCGGACTGACGGATGACCAGCTTCTTGAACTCGTCCACCGAGCGGAGGTCGGTGTTGCTCGTGAGGTTCACCTGGACCAGCGCGCCCTTGGTGGTGCCGACCGCAGACAGATAGTTGTTCGCCGCCAGCGCCTGGCGGACCTGGGCCGGGCTGACGTTGAGCGAGGCCATCTTGTCTGGCTTGAGCCAGATCCGCATCGCGAAGGTGCGTGCCCCGAGGATGTCCGCCTTCTGCACGCCCTCCACGGCGGTGAGTCGCGGCTGGACGATCCGCACCAGGTAGTCGGTGATCTCGTTCTGGCGGAGGAACTTGGAGGAGAAGCTGAGGTAGGCGGACGCGATCGTGCTGTCGGCGTTCTGGATGTTGATGACCGGAACCTGCGCCTCGGGCGGAAGGTCGTTGCGGACCTGATCCACCTTGGAGCTGATCTCGGCCAGCGCCTTGATCGAGTCGTAGTTCAGCCGGAGCCGGGCGTTGATCGTCGACAGGCCCTGGGCGCTGGTCGATTCGACGTAGTCGATCCCGTCCGCCGAGGCGATCACCCGCTCCAGGGGGGTGGTGATGAAGCCGCGCACCAGGTCGGCGCTGGCTCCGACGTAGACCGTGGTGACGGTGATGGTCGCGTTCTCGCTGCGCGGGTACTGGCGGACGTTCAGCGTCCGGATCGCCTGAACCCCGGCGATGATGATGATGAGGTTGACGACGATGGCGATCACCGGCCGCCGGATGAAGAGGTCGGTGAAGCTCGAGCTGGACTGGGAAGGTGACTCGCTGCTCATGGGACGTTCCTGCTCGGTTCAGCGTTCGACGGGGGCGGGGACGAACGTGGCAGGTGGGGCGAGGGCGTTGTTGACCATCACCGACTGCCCGTTGCGGAGCTTGAAGGCGCCGTTGCTGACGATGGTCTCGCCGCCGTTCAGGCCCGAGAGGGCTTGCACGAAGTCGCCGCGCCGCTCGCCCAGGCGGACGAACTGCTGGCGCGCGACCAGCTCGGGCTTCTGCTCGCCGTTCTTCGGGTCGCCGTTCTTCTTTGCCGCGGGCGGTGCCGCCTTGGCCTCGGCGGCCTTGCCCTCGGCGGGCTTGCCGTCGGCGCCCTTGGGCGGCGGCTCGTCCTTCTTCTCCTCGACGATGAAGACCGAATCACCGAAGGGGGCGTAGATCACGCTGGTCGCCGGCACGACCAGGGTCTGGGTGGGCTTGCCCGCCGCGACCTCGACACTGGCGAACATGCCGGGGTTGAGGCGACCGTCCGGGTTCTCCACGGTGGCCCGCATCCGGACGTTTCGCGTGGCCAGCTCGACCTCGGGGTTGATGGTGGTGATGGTGCCGTCCCAGCTATCGTCGGGGAACACGTCGACCTTGAGCACGACCTTCTGCCCCAGCTTCACGTCCGCGAGCGCCTGCTGTGGGAGCTGGAACTCGGCGTAGATGGGGCTCACGGTCTGCAGCGAGACGATCGGCGTGCCCGGGGAGACCACCTGGCCCAGCTCCACGGAGCGGATGCCCGCCCGGCCGTCGAAGGGCGCGCGGATGACCTTCTTGTTGATGATCGCCTGGAGGTTGACCACGCTCGCCCGGGTCTGCTTGTCGCGCGCCTGGGCGGCTTCCAGCTCGGCCTGGGTGTTGACCTCCTGCTTGCGGAGGCCCTCGGCCCGCTCGAGGGTCTGCTTCGCCAGTGCCCCGTCGGCGATCGCGCTCTGCAGCTGCGCCTGCTCCGCGGAGGTGTCCAGCCGGACGATGACCTGGCCCTTCTTGACCAGCGACCCGTTCTCGAAGCCGATCTCCCGGACAGTGCCGGTCACCTCGGCGCTGAGCGTGGTGCCGCGGATCGCGATGAGCGTTCCCACCGCGGGACGGAGCGGCTGCCACTCGATGCTCTGAACCTGGGCGGTCGTGACCGCCACGGGCGGGGGCACCATGTGCTTCCCCGCCTGGATCATGGTGAAGATCTGGAAGAACTTCGTGCCGGCGAGAAACAGCACGATCACGAGCAGAGCACCGCCGGCGATCAACCACCGCTTGCGGTTGGAGCGACGGGTGACCTTCACTCCGACTCCGCTGTCGAAGTTCGAGTCGTCGCGAGTGGTGGTCGAAGCAGGCTGGAACATGGAACGTTCGATCCTCGCCAGTGGGGGACGCCCGGGTGTAACGAACGGGGGCGCGGTGAATTACCCGGAACCGTCCCGAAAGGCTCGGGAAAGTGCAGAGCCATTCCATGAAGTTCCGTGAACGAGCGGCCCCCCTCCCCACCCCCAGGGGTTGCGAGGAGTTACCGCCGGTGACACCAGGGAAGCGCTATCCGCCCGGGCGGTCGGTGGGGGCGGGCGCCACGGCCGGCTGAGCCGCCGCGGGGGAAGCTGTGCTCCCGGCGGCCTGGACGACCCGCGGAGCCTTTTCCGCTGCCACGCGCTGGCTCAGCGTGGCGTCCAGCTCGCGCCCGAAGGCGGCCACCGCGGCATCGGTCGAGGCCATCACCTTCCGGATCGCGGTCCAGAGCGGATGGTCGGCGTCCTGCTGCTGGGCCACGCCCTGGGCGAGGAGCCCGAGCGCGGCATCCCGGTCGGCGGCGGCGGCGCCCCGGAGCGAGACCAGCAGCTCGTCGGGGGCGGTCCGGGCCACGTCGGCGAGGGACGCGGAGACGGTGCGCTGCGCAGCGGCGTCCCCGGCCGAGGCGCGGGCGACTTCCACCAAGCGCACGAGGGCCTCGCCATTTCCCTCGGCGGCCAGCGTGGTGAGGCTTCCGACGCAGGGGAGCGGCTCCTTGATCTCCCGGGCGAGTCGCCGGAGCCGGCCGTACACGTCATCGGCCGCGGTGAAGCTGTCGAGAAGGGCGCGGGTGCCGAGGTAGTCGCGCGGGTCGCTCTGGTAGATGGAGTCGGCCAGCACCGCCCGGACCGCGGGGTCGCGCTCGGTCCGCCAGGCGGTCCGGAGGAAGGGAAGGTTCCGCTGGTCGGCCTTCTGGGCCACGGCGAGGTACGTCCTGATGCGGGCCTTGGCCTCCTCGTTCGAGCTGGGGGAGACGCTCGAGGGCTGCATGAGGGTCGCCACCGCGCGGTCCGGCCCGCCGGGCGCCCCCACCGCGGCGACTGCCGCGCCGATGGCGTCGATGCCCTGGATCACCGGTGCTGCACGGCCAGGGTGGTCGTTGACGATGACGCTGAAGGCGAAGCGCTCGCCGCCGACTGACTGGACGTACCCGCTGAGCGCGGAGACGTTCTCCAGGGTGCCGGTCTTGGCCCGGAGCCGGCCCACCGCCTCGCTGCCCTCGAAGCGGTAGCGAAGGGTGCCGTCCTTGCCCGCGATTCCGACGCTGGAGAGGAACTCGGGAGCGAGGGGAAAGCGGTCCCACATCACCTTGAGCAGCTGCGCGAGCTGCCGCGGGGTGAAGCGATTGGTGTCATTCAGGCCCGAGCCGTTGCGGAGGATGTACGAGCCGCGCGGGATGCCCGCCTCTCGCTCGAGGAACTCCTCGGCGACGGCGACGCCGTTGGCCGTACTGCCGGGCGGACCCTTCACCTCGGCGCCGAGGGTCTTGAGCAACTGCTCGGCGACGAAGTTGCTGGAATGCTTGTTCATCCGCTTGAGGACCAGATCGAAGGTCTCGCTCTGGGCCACGTAGAGCATGCGCGCGCGCTCGGGGACGACTCCGAGCCGGGGCTTCCCGCGGACCCGGATGCCGTGCATCTCCAGGACCTTCCGGAAGGTGTACCCGAAGTACATCGGCGGGTTGTCGATGCGCTTCCAGACCGCCCACTCGCCGGAGACGGGGACGGTGCCGCGCACGGTGATCCGCTGGGCGCTGCCGGTCCATTGGGACGCGACCGACGCCCGGCGCGCCCGGCTGGAGGCACCGGCCGCCTGGTTGACGACCTCGAAGTACTCGGAGGGTGGCTCGAGCTCCACCACCGCGCGCCCGCCTGGGGAGGAGGCCCGGAGGTACACCCCCACCGCGTTGGCATTGAGGCTGAGGGCGCCGGTGGGGGCGGTGTAAGCCCGGTCCGAGATCTCCTGCTCGAAGCCGGGAGCGAGGCGCTCGGGGTCGAACCAGGTGTCGTCGAGGACGAGCTCACCAACTTCCCGGAGCCCCAGGTGCGAGAGCTCCGAGGCGATGGCGTGGAGGCGCTCGGTGGTGATGCTGGGGTCGCCCTTGCCGCGAACCCAGAGCGTCTTGACCCGGTCGCCGGGGCCAGGCTCGACGAGGAACTCGGTGTCGAACCGGTACTCTGGCCCGAGCCGGGCCAGGGCAGCGGCCGCGGTGACCAGCTTCACGTTCGACGCCGGGTTCATCAGCGCGTCGGCGTCCTTGCTGAACACCACGCTGCCGTCGTCGAGGCTGACGAGCTGCACCCCCAGTCGCGCGTCACGGAACGGGGCGCGCTGGGCGAGGTCGAGAAGGGTCTTCTTCAGGGCCTCGCGGTCCGCAGCCTTCGACGGTGCGGACCGGACCGGACCGGCGACCAGGCAGGTGCAGAGGAGCGCGGCGGCGAGGCAAGGACGACGGGGAGACAAACGGGTTGCACTCCGGGGCGAACGGCCGTGGGTGCGATCTTCCCCTGCGTCGTTTCCGAACCGCAAGGTGGGCCGAGCGCTCACGCGGTGCCCCTGTCTACGGGCAGGCGGGCGCGCAGCAAGGGATGCGCCAGACCGAACAATCGTGGGGCTGAGCGGATGGCCGGATCTGGGCACCGAACCGTGGTGGCCAGCCCGCGGGCCCGGGTCCACAGGTCGGGAGCGGGCACGGGGAAGCGTGGTCTCGAGTCCCGGAGGGCGCTCCTCGCTCATCGCCCGCCCCAAAGGTGTCCGCCCCAAAGGTGTCAGACGCCTCGTAATAGACGCCTCGCAATAGCCGGCGACCCGAAACCTGGCGAACCGAGGGATTCCGCGGTCCCAGCCAGGGGACGTCGCTCGCCCAAGGTGTCCGCCGAAGGTGTCAGACACCTCGTAATAGGGCTCCCCGTTCGTCGTCCGCCCCGAAGGTGTCGCCCCGAAGGTGTCAGACGCCTCGTAATAGAGGCTGGCGAACCGAGGGATTCCGCGATCACAGCCGGGGGCCGAAGGTGTCCGCTCCGGAGGTGTCAGACACCTCGTAATGGACAGCTCGTAATGGAAGGTGTCCGCCGAAGGTGTCAGACACCTCGTAATGGAACCCCGTAATGAGCGTCCCAGCCAGGAGCGTCGCTCGCCCGCCCGCTCGGAGGGTGCGCTCCGAAGGTGTCAGACGCTTCGTAATGGGGGGTCCGGGGCAGCCTGCCCGTCCGGCTTGGACGCATCGTCATGCGCGGGCCGGTCAGGGCGCGCCGGAGAGGTCGGTTCCGGACGGACCTGGCCTGCGGGACAACCCCAGGGCCCCAAGGAGCAGCTCCGCGGCCCTCCCGCGCCGGCCCTGGACGGCCACAATCGTTGGGGCACCCCCATCGTGAGCACGTCCAGATGCGGAAGCGCCAGGCGGCGGAAACCGCCGCGGCGCTCACCGGAGAGTCTCGAGGCCTCGCGGCTCCAGAGCAGGCGGCGGCCGCCCCGGGCACGGCTCAGCAGGCCCAGGAGAAAGGTGGCCGAAGCGCTCGGGTCCGCAGACCGGCCCGTTTCTCAGCGCGTGCTGAGCAGTTCGGCGTCGTCGCGGCGGTTCTTGGCGTGCGACTCCGCGTCGTGGCCCGACGCCACCGGCCGCTCCTCGCCGTAGCTGATGGTCTCCACCCGCGTCGTCTGCACGCCCAGGTCGGCCAGGTACTTCCGGGCCACCTCCGCCCGTCGCTGTCCGAGGGCCAGGTTGTACTCGGTGGTCCCCAGCTCGTCGCAGTTCCCGGCAATCCGGATCCGGGCCGCCGGGTGCGCCTTCATCGCCGCCGCCAGCGCCTGGAGCTTCTGTCGGCTCTCGGGGGTCAGCTGCGCCTGGTCGAACTCGAAGTGGGCGATGGGCCCGGAGAGGATCCGCTGCAGCTCGGCGGTGTCCTCGCTCTTGCTCTTCTCGGGGGCCTCGGCCACCGGGGGGGCGGCCTCGGCGACCACCGGGGGCGCGGGCGGGGCCTCCGCAACCTGCTGATGCGCACAGGCAACGAGCGCGAGGGGGGTCAACCAGAGGACACGGACGGCACGACGCATGGGACCTCCAAGTGGCGAGCGCTCGACAGAACGCTCGACCCCCGTACCGTACTCCCGGCGTCCGATGCGAGGCGGTGATCCATGGGGACCCACGGATGTCGACCGGACGACGATGTTTACGCCCTGGCGGTGCGGTAGGTTCCGAGCGCCTTCGGTGAGAGCCCTCCTCCAGCGCGTTCGCGAGGCCTCGGTGACGGTCGAGGGCCGCACGGTGGGGGCCATCGGCCCGGGGCTCCTCGTCCTGCTCGGGGTGGGGCGAGGCGACGGCGAGGCCGAGGCGGTGGCACTCGCCGACCGCATCGCCGGCCTGCGCATCTTCCAGGACCCGGAAGGGAAGATGAACCTCTCCCTCCTCGACACCCACCGCACGGCGCTGGTGGTGAGCCAGTTCACGCTCTACGCCGACACCCGGAAAGGCAGGCGCCCGAGCTTCATCGACACGGCCCCGCCCGACGAGGCCCGCCGGCTCTACGCACGCGCCTGCGAGGCCCTCCAGTCCCTCGGGGTGCGCGTGGAGGAGGGCGTCTTCGCCGCGGAGATGCAGGTCGCGCTGGTGAACGACGGGCCGGTCACCATCCTGCTGGAGCAGGTTCCGCAGGCTCCGACGCGTTGACCGGACCGCCCTCGCGGGTCACCAGCGAGGTGAGTCCGTGCCCGGCCGAGGCAGCGTTCCGGATGAGCCGGCTGATCTCCCCCACCTCTCGCACCCAGGCGCCCGCGGTGGGCCCGAGCCCGCTGAAGGCCACGCTCAGCGCCGGCGCCTCGGGCAGCTCACCGGTCCAGTACGCGAGCAGCTCGGTCGACTCGCGGAGGCTGACCGGCCCCAGCCGGGTGCGCTCGCGCCCGAGGAGATTCCGCAGCTGCTCGTCCAGCCGCCGTTCCCACGACTTGACGGCGTGCGACGGGCGATAGCTCCAGTCGGCGATCGCCAGGTTCTCCGCGGGGGCATAGGTGCTCCGGCCCACCGTCACCAGCACCTGGTCCGGGGGGAAGGGCGGGAAGGGATCCCAGATGCCCGCCACCAGCGCCACCGGCCCGCTCCGGATGACGTTTCCGAGCCATTCCTCCCGAAAGCGCTCCGCGGCCGCCGCGTCGCCGTAGGGGTAGCTCGGGTCCTGGAGCATCAGCGCCACGTGCAGCCCGAGCTCGTAGTTCGCGGCGTACCCGGGGTGCTCGCGGGCCACGTGCCAGCCGTCACGCCGGCGCTCCCACTCGGAGAAGAGCAGGATGTGCACCAGCTCCAGCCACTCGTCGTCCACGAGGCCGAAGAAGCTCCCCCCGACGGTGCGGTCGAGGACGCGCCCGAGCAGCCACGACACCCGCTCGTCGGCGATCCACTCCAGCAGCTTGCCCAGGCCGCTCGCGGCGTCCACCACGCCGACCGCTAAGGCCGGGAAGGCCACCTCCTCGAGGAACACGTCGTGGACCGGTCGGATGACCAGGTTCACGCGCGCGCGTCTTCTTCGGCGATCAGCCCGTAGACCCGGCCGGCGTCGGGCGCCTGGAGGATAGCCTCCCGGAACTGCGGGTTGCGGAATAGCCTCGAGATGCGGGCCAGCGCCTTGAGGTGGATCCCGGCCGAGTTCTCCGGTGCTACCAGGGCGAAGAAGAGCTGGGTGGGCTTGCCGTCGATGGAGGAGAAGTCCACCCCGACCCGTGACACCCCGAAGGAAGCGTAGAGACGCGGCAGGCCGGCGAGCTTCCCGTGCGGGATGGCCACACCCTCGCCGATGCCGGTGGTGTTGAGCTTTTCGCGCTCGGCGAGCACCTCCAGCACCCGGCCACCGTTCAGCCCCGGATAGGCGCCGGCGAGCGCGTCCGCCAGCTCGCGAAGGATGTCCAGCTTCGACTGCCCTCGGAGCTCGGGGATCACCGCCTGGGGGCTGAGGAACTCGGTGATCTTCATGGGCACGAACGTTCGCCCAGCGGAAAACCCCGGCCAGTGCCACTGGGGAGCGTTCGCGCGAGATAGCCCGTGCCTGCGAGCGGCGCAAGGCTCCGCCCGCTCCGGTCGAGATGATCCGTCGCGCGGCGCGCTCCGATCGCGCTCAGCCCGGAGCGGGGCTGGGGCGACCGCGAGGATCGCAAACGAGGACCCGGCAACCCGGCCGGTTCCCGCTCTCAGGCGGCGCCGTCGAGCGCTTCCTCTTCCTCGGGCGGGAGCACCCCCTGCTGGTGGTGCACCCAGGCGCGGCGGTGGTGATGCTTGGAGCGGTCCTTGTCCCGCCGGAGCTGCTCCTCGAGGCAATCCACCGCGAGGTCGACCGAGGCGTACATGTCCGGGGTGGAGACCTTGGCCCGGAGCACCAGCGCCCCATGGGTGAAGGTCAGGTCGGCGTGATGGATGTGCCGCTCGAGGTTCATCACCACGTGCGCCGTACAGGCCCGCTCCAGATTCCTCGCCAGCCGCTCCAGCCTCTCGCGCGTGTGGTCCTTCAGGGACTCGGACGCCTCGAAATTGCGGAAGGTGATGGCGAGGTGCATGGCGCAGGGCCTCCAGTGCAGTTGTGGGTGAAACGTCACATGACGGGCACGATGACAGCTCGACCGGCGTCCGGGTGCAACCCCGCCTGGAACCCCGTTCAGGGCTCGGTGTTCCCGGGAGGCCCCGACTCTCGCCGGGGCACGTTCGGCGGCGACTCCCGGCGAACGTCGGGTGGCGGCTCGCCATAGCCGGGGAATGGGTCGGGCTCGGGCCGCTTCCGCCCAGGGGGACGGGGGTCCGGGGCACCGGGGCTCCCCTCGACGGGGTCCTTTGACGGGGGCAGGGGTCGTTCGGTGGGTGGTTCCATGCTCTCCGGGAAGCTGCGCATCCAGTCCCGGCGCCGAGGACGCGGCGCCCACGCGCTCGCTCAGCGGGTCGCCTGGCTCAGGGCGAGAGCCTGAGGGTCCATCCACACCAGGGAGGCGGAGACGCTGAACCGGGGGCCCTTCGCATGGAAGGTCAGCCGGCGCGCATCCTCTGACAGGGCGCCGGCGCCCCAGGCCGTGTACTCCCCATCCAGCAGCAACAGTCCCTGCACCACCGACCAGCGGCCCTTCCGCTCGCCGAAGGCGTAGCTCCCATCACCGCGCAGGACGAGCGAGGCGAAGGTGGTGCTCACGGGCGAGCCGTCGATGGAGTAGCCGGTCATCTGGTAGCGGGCGAGCACGCCCAGCTCGGGGTCGGCCGGAAGCGCCTCGAACGGGGTCCGGTCGACCGCCCGGGCCAGGGTGCCGGTCTGGCGCACCTCCAAGGCGACGGAGACGCTGTTCACTGCGGTGACCCTGACCTCATAGGTCAGGCCTGTGGCGTCACGCACCTCGCAGGCCGCCCCGGTCACCACCGGGGACTTCGGCCCGAAGGAATCGCCGCTCACGCAGCGGATGCCGTACTTCGCCGCGAGCAGGCGGGACTGGACCACCAGGTCGGCGGCGCTGGGGTCCGCCAGCGCCTGGGTCCGCAGCTCGATGCCGCGGGAAAGGGGGACGAGAACGGGCGCCGCCTGGACGAGGGCTGGCACCAGGGTGAGTCCAAGGAGCAGGGAGCGCATGTCGAGAGCCTGCTTGCCTGCAGGCGGCGGGCCGACCCCCCGACAGAGGGATGACCCCGGTCTGCCCCTGGGTTCCTTGGGCTCGGCGGGTATTGCCGGACCTGCGTCACTGGCCAGATTCCGTTGACATGGGCGTCTGTCCCACCTACGGGACGGCGCCGCTTTCCAGATGATCCGACTCCTCGCCCCGACCCTCCTGGCCGTTCTCGTCTCTGCCTCTGCCCTTCGTGCCGAGGAAGGGATGTGGACCTTCGACAACTTCCCCTCGAACCGCGTCCAGAAGACCTACGGCTTCTCGCCCGACAAGTCGTGGCTGGACCACGTCCGGCTCTCCAGCGTGCGCCTGGCCCCCGGCTGCTCGGGGAGCTTCGTGAGCCCGGACGGCCTGGTGATGACCAATCACCACTGCGCGCGGCGGTGCATCCAGGACCTCTCCACGCCGCAGCAGGACCTGACCGCCGGCGGGTTCTACGCCAAGAGCCCGGCCGAGGAGCGGACCTGCCCGCGGATGGAGATCAACCAGCTGATCGGGATCGAGGACGTCACCCGCCGGGTCCAGGGCGTGACGCGGGGCCTGTCGGGCGCGGCGTTCCTCCGGGCGCAGCGGGGTGAGTTCGCACGCATCGAGAAGGGGTGCCAGACCTCGGACAAGCTGCGCTGCGAGGTGGTCACGCTGTACCACGGCGGGCAGTACCACCTGTACACCTACCGGCGCTGGAAGAAGGACGTGCGCCTGGTCTTCGCCCCCGAGGAGTCCATCGCCTTCTTCGGTGGCGACCCGGACAACTTCAACTTTCCCCGGTACGACCTCGACGTGGCCTTCCTCCGCGTCTACGACGACGGAAAGGCGCTGCAGACCCCCGACTACTTCATGTGGAGCGAGGGCGGGCCCCGCGACGGAGACCTGACCTTCGTCTCCGGCAACCCGGGAAAGACCAGTCGCCTTCTGACGGTGGCGCAGCTCGCCTCGCTCCGGGACGAGATGGTTCCGCTGAAGCTCGCGCGGCTCGCCCAGGAGCGCGGCTGGGTGGCTCAGTTCGCCGAGCGCGGCACCGAGGAGCGCCGCATCAGCCGGGCCACGCTGTTCGGAGTGGAGAACTCGTACAAGGCCTGGTTCGGCAGGCGGGATGCGCTGCTCGATCCTGCGTTCTTCGCGTCGAAGGTGAAGGAGGAGCAGTCGCTCCGGGCCCGCGTGGCGAAGGTACCCGCGCTGCAGAAGGAGGTCGGTGGAGCGTGGGATGCGATCGCCCAGGCCACCAAGATCGAGGAGAAGCTGGAGCGGGAGACGACCTGGATCCGGTCGGAGAACAAGTACTTCTCGGAGCTGTTCGGCATCGCCCGCAACCTCGTCTGGGGCGTGACCGAGCGGGAGAAGCCGGACGTCGAGCGCTACCGCGAGTTCACCGACGCCCGGCTCCCGGCGACGGAGCTGGTCACCTTCAGCAAGGCGCCCATCTACCCCGAGCTGGAGGTGGAGCTGCTCAGCCTCGGCCTCACCAAGATGCGCGAGGAACTCGGAGCAGACCACCCCTACGTGAAGAAGGTCCTGGGGAAGGACTCGCCCCGGCAGCTCGCGACTCGACTGGTCAAGGGCACCAAGCTGTATGACGTGGGCCTGCGGCGCTCGCTGTGGAATGGCGGGCCGGAGGCGGTCGCCGCGTCGGACGACCCGATGATCGTCTTCGTGCGCCGGCTGGACCCGGACATGCGGGGTGCCCGCGGGGCGTACGAGGATCAGGTGGAATCGGTGGTGCGGAAGAACTCCGAGCTCATCGCCAAGGCCCGGTTCCAGCTGGAGGGGACCAGCCACTATCCCGACGCGACGTTCACCGCGCGGCTGTCGTACGGCTCGGTGCGGGGCTGGACCCGGGAGGACGGGAGTCAGGTGCCCCCGTTCACGGAGCTCGGAGGGGCCTTCACCCGTGCCACCGGTGAGCCGCCGTTCGACCTGCCCGCCTCGTGGCTGAAGGCGAAGGACCGCCTGACCCTCACCACGCCGTTCGACTTCGTCACCACCAACGACATCATCGGGGGCAATTCTGGGTCTCCGGTCATCAACCGCAACGCGGAGATCGTGGGCCTGGTGTTCGACGGGAACCTGCCCTCGCTGGGCGGGGACTACGGGTTCGACATGCGGAACAACCGGACGGTGGCCGTGGACAGCCGCGCGCTCACCGAGACGCTGCGGGTCGTCTACGGGGCGGACCGGCTGGTGCAGGAGATCCAGCCGCCCGCGCCGCGGGCCAGCGGCCCACGGTAGGACGCTCTGCGCTTCGGCGGCGGAGCGCGGCTCCAGGTTTCACCTTGGGGGCTGGGCGCTCCGCCCGACCGAATGCGCCGGCCAGTAGATCCGGTGACGAGGGTGTTCGCAACGAGGTGTCTGGCACCTCGAAAAACGGCACCTCGAAAAACGCTGCGTCGTCGGGCGCCTTCAAGGCTCTTCGAGACGCGGGAGCGATGCTCGAGCGCTTTCCGTCGACCGAGCCGGCCGCCCAGCGCCATCGCTCCCCTGCTGCAGTCGAGTCGTGACGGGCCAGCCGGCTTGAACACTGGGGTTGCTGCTTCGCGAACCGCACGCCCGGTCGTCCGGGACCCAGTCACGCGGCCCTCTTCGAACGCCCGGTTCCCGACCCACCGGGTTCCGTGACCCGCTGCGGAACCCCATCCCTCCCAGGATGAAGGTTCCCCCCCGGATCCTGGTCGCCAACGGCAATGACGACATCCTGGCCGCACTCGAGGAGGCCTTGACCCAGGCGGGGTACGAGGTGAAGACGGTCCACGTCCGGGCGATCCGCCTCGGCGAGATCGACTTCCCCGCCCTGTTTCGCGAGTTTCGGCCGGCGGTGGCCATCGTCGATATCGGACCGCCGTACGACCTCAACTGGGCCTTCGCCCAGCAGCTGGTGAAGCACGTCGACTCCTCGAGGGTGCCGTTCCTCTGGACCACGACCAACGGGAGGGCACTGACCGAGCTCACCGGGGCGAGGGTCGAAGAGCTGCTCCTCAAGCCCTACGACCTCGACCATCTGCTGGAGAAGGTGCAGCGGGCGATCGCAGAGGGCGGAAGCGCGAAGCTGCCGCCGCTGGCGGAGGACTGAGCAGGAGCGCGGACCCAGGATCCGGGAAACCCGGTGCCGGATGGCGCGACCGGCCGACGGAATGACCCGCGTGCAGCTGGGCAGGATTCACCCCGCGCGGCGATTCCTCAGTGCAGGATCGACTCGAGGGGCTTCTCCTGCGTCGTTCCCTGCTTCCGGGTCCACTCGATGACCGGCGTCTGGGCCACCACCCCGCTCTCCGAGGGGTTCGCGTCCAGCCTCTCGAAGGGGAAGTTGTCCCCGCCGAAGTAGAGGTACTCGAGCGTGGCCACGGTGTACGTGGTGTCCGGCTCGACCGGCTTCCCCTTCACGGTCCAGGCGTTCCCCTTCTTCGCGGCGCCCTCGTAGACCGCCGCCGCATTCTCGAGGATCGAAGGCAGGTCCTTCCCCTTCACCTTCACCGTCATCACCGAATTGTCGAAGGGCATCACGCTGTAGACCGCGGCGGCGGTGATCGGGCCGGGCTGCACTCCGCCTCGGAAGCCCTTCCGGTTGAGCACCGTGAGGTCCGCTCCGATCCGCTCGCGGATGGCGCGCCCGTACCAGGTGAAGAGGGTCGCGGAGTTGGCGTCGATGCCGCTCCGCGTGTAGCCGATCTTCTCCCCCAAGGCCTCGTCGTGCTTCTTCTGCCAGGTCTGCAGCCGCGCCGTGAGCTCTGGATCCGGGGCCGGCGCGCCAGTTCCTCCGACCACGTCCACCACCTTGGTCTCCAGGCCCATCAGCCGCTGTCCGGCCGGGCGCGCGGCATCGACCGTCAGCTCGGCCCGGAGGTAGCGCTGCCACCAGCGGCCGGGGCTGACCAGAGGAGTCATCCCTGCCTTCCGCTCGACCGGGGTGTGGCAGTGGCCGCCGGCGAGCAAGGCGACCTTCCACTCCGGATGCTTCGCCATGATCGGCTCGAGAACGGTCGGACATTCGTCGGCGATGACGATGACCACGTCCGCGCCGGCCTTGCGCACTGCCGGGATGGCCTGCTGGAGCGCGGGCTCGTAGGGGATGACCTCGTTGCCGTAGAAGCGTCCGGACATCACCGTCTTTGCCACGTTGGATGCGGACAGCGCGACCACGCCGATCTTCACTCCGCCCCGCTGGAAGATGGCGAACGGCTTCAGCTTGAGGTCGTAGTCCTTGTCGCTCTTCTTGGCCGGGGGGCGAACGTTGGCCGAGAGGTAGGGGAAGTCGCCGATGTCGCGGAGGCGGTCGAACTGGTCGCGCCCGAAGTCGAGCTCGTGGTTGCCCATCCCGCTCGCGGCGTACCCCATCCGGGCCATGGCCTCGGCGACCGGCTCGCCCTGGAACGCGGAGGAGATGGACGGGCCACTGAAGTGGTCACCGGTGGAGAGCACCAGCGTCTTGCCGTCCTTGCAGGCCGGGGCGCCGTCCTTCCCCAGCTTCCCGGCGCAGTGGCCCTCCTTCGAGGTCCAGTAGCCGAGCGTCTCGGCCGCGCCGCCCTTCGGCGGGTCAGCCTCGGTGTTGGGCAAGAGGTGGCCGTTCTCGTCCCCGGTGACCAGGACGAGGACTTTCTCGGGCGCGGCCGCCGCCGGAGCCAGCGACGCCAGGGACACTGCCAGAAGGAGGGCTGAGAGGCGCATCGGGCCCGGGGGGCTAGCACATCCCGGGCCGCCCGGGGATCAGTAATAGCGCTTCCGCTTGCTGCTGGGCAGCACGCCCAGCACCTCGCGGTACTTGGCCACCGTCCGCCGGGCGATGTCGATGCCCTGGGCGCGGAGCAGCTCGACGATCTTCTGGTCCGAGTAGGGGCTCCGGGCGTCCTCGGCGGCGACGATCAGCTTGATGTGATTCTTCACCGCCTCGCTGGCGATGTCGTCGCCCGCCACGCGGGCAATCGAGCTGTTGAAGAAGTACTTCAGCTCGAAGATGCCCTGCGGAGTGTGCACGTACTTGGCGGTGGTGACGCGGCTCACCGTCGACTCGTGCATGCCGATGTCCTCGGCCACGTCGCGGAGGATGAGCGGCTTGAGGTGCGCGATTCCCTTGTCCAGGAAGTCGCGCTGGAACTTCACGATGCTCTCGGTGACCTTGTAGATGGTCCGCTGCCGCTGGTGGATGCTGCGGATCAGCCACTGGGCCGAGCGCATCTTGTCCTGGATGAACTCGCGAGCCTTGGGGTTCTTGCCCGCCCCGTCGCGCAGCGCCGCGCGGTACATCGCCGAGATGCGAAGCTTGGAGAGCCCGTCGTCGTTGAGGACCACGGTGTACTCGTCGCCCAGCTTGTAAACGAAGACGTCGGGGGTGATGTACTGCGCGTCCTCGCCGGACCAGTTGCGGCCCGGCTTGGGATCGAGCTTGGCGAGGAGCTTGCTGGCCTCGACGACGTCCTGCAGGTTGATCTTCAGCTCGCGGGCGATCGCCGGGAGGTTCTTCGACTCCAGCAGCTTGAGGTGGCGCTTGAGGATGACGGAGAGGAGCGCCGCCCGCGCGTCCTTCAGCGCCGCAGCCTGGATCAGGAGGCACTCCTGAAGGTCGCGCGCGCCGCAGCCCCTGGGCTCGAGCTGCTGGATCTTCCGCAGCGTGCGCTCGGCCACCACGATGGGGACGTCGGCCTCGTTGGCGAGGCGAATGAGCGGGTCTCCCTCCACCTCGATCAGCTTCAGGTAGCCGTCGTCGTCGAGGTTGTAGAGGATCAGCGAGGAGATGCGACGCTCGGCGTCATTGAGCTTCAGGAAGCCCAGCTGCGACTCGAGATGTCGGGCGAGGTCCTCCTTCTCGACGAGGTTGGCCTCGAAGCTCGGCAGATCCTCGGTGGCGACGTTGTTCTTGTTGGAGGGGGTGGTGGGCTCGTTGAACTGGTAGCTGTTGAAGTACGCGTCCCAGTCGATCTCGGGGGAAGCGTCGCCCTTGACCTCCTCGGCCTGCTCAGGCGCCTTGGCCTCCAGCGCCTCAGTCGTGGGGGGCTCCGCGTTTGCGGCCTCGAGGCTGGCCTCACCAGGAGCCTTCTCGTCGAGGTTGCCGTCGGCCGTCTCGTCCGGTTGCTCGAGGAGGGGATTGGTCTCCATCTCCTCCCGGACGGTCTCCAGGAGCTCCATCCGGGACAGCTGAAGCAGCTTGATCGCCTGCTGCAGCTGGGGGGTCATCACCAGCGTCTGCGTCAGCCGAAGGTTCTGCTTCAGTTCCATCGCCATGGGGGGCCCCGGACTTACATCAAACTTCGTGCCAAGCTACCAACGGCGACGAATCGGCGTCCAGAGCCGATGGCTCGGATGGCGGGTTGGTCTACAGATTTCTTAGGAATTTTGGGCGATTCTGCGCGTGGCGACTTGACTTCTCCGAGTGCCTCTGATGGCGCTGGCGCGTGTCGTGCAAGGGCGCACCGGGGAGTCC
>JBKPMY010000304.1:0-15510 GCA_046732375.1 Myxococcota bacterium | reverse complement strand
CCTCAATGTCGAGCAGCCGAAGCTCCTCCAGAGGCTCGACGTCGAGCTGCGCGAGACGCCGCTGTCGGTCTGGAAGGCGTACCTCCGCTGGCGGTTGCTCGATTCCGCGTCGCCCTTCCTGTCGAGATCCTTCGCGAGTGCCGCAGAGACGACGTCGCGTGCACAGCGTTGCGTGGAGTCGACGGAGAGCCTGTTCGGAGATGCGCTCGGGCGGAAGTATGCCGAGCGATACTTTCCACCCGCTGCGAAGGCGAAGGTGCAGGAAATCGTTCAAGCACTGCTGACTGTCCTGAAGCAGGACGTCTCCGGCCTGCAGTGGATGCGCCCCGAGACCAGGAAGACCGCACTCGAGAAGCTCGAGGGCTTCGACGCACAGGTCGGGTACCCCGAGAGATGGATGGACTATGCCGGGGTCAAGGTTCATCGAGACACGTTCTGGGCCAACGTCGCCGCGGGCCGTCGATTCAACGTCGCCGTGAATCGGAGGAGGATCGGCAAGCCCACCGAACGCGACCTGTGGCAGCTGCCGCCGTCCTCGCCCGACGCGTACATCGATCTCCAGCTCAACCAGATGGTGCTGCCCGCGGGCTTTCTCCGACCACCGGCGTTTGGTGTCGACCAGAGCGATGCGGAGAACTACGGCGCGATCGGCACGAGCATCGCGCACGACCTGACCCACGGGATCGATGCGGGAGGATCCGAGCTCGACCTCCACGGCCGTCCCCGGCCCTGGTGGACGCAGACCGATCGCCAGGAGTTCGAGAGGCGCGGAAGGTGCGTCTCCGACCAGTTCGAGGGGTATTTCATCGAGCCGGGGCTCCACCATCGAGGGAAGCTGGTGCTCAGCGAGGCGATCGGCGATCTCGCCGGTGTCCGCATCGCCTTCGTCGCCTTCCGCAAGTCGCTGGAGAAGCATCCAGTACCGGTGCGTGACGGCTTGACGCCCGAGCAGCGCTTCTTCGTCGCCTTCGGCCAGCTGCGCGGCGATGCGATGGGCCTCGAAGCACAGCGCCAGATGCTGGCCACGGATCCACACCCGGTACCGAAGTTTCGGGTCATCGGGACCCTCGCCAACCTGCCCGAGTTCCAGCGGGCGTTCTCCTGCCCGGCCGGAGCGGAGATGGTGAGGCCGCCCGAGAAGCGCTGCGCGGTCTGGTAGTCACGCGCGGCCGGGGGCCCATGAAGTGCCTCTACCCCCCTGCGCGAGACATTCGGTCGTTCTTCCTGGACCCTTCGCGATGTGGGCGTGCTTGACTGAGCACCCCCTCGGGAGGACCGCATGAAGAAGACGACCCTGCTCGCCGTCGCCCTCGCCGTCGCCGCCCCACCCGCCCTCGCCCAGAGCCGCCTCTCCATCGCCACCGGAGGCACCGGCGGCGTCTACTACCCTCTGGGGGGCGGCCTCGCCAACGTGCTCACGAAGTCACTCAAGGGCGTCGAGGCCACTGCCGAGGTGACGAGCGCCTCGGTGGACAACGTGAAGCTCGTCGGCTCGGGCCGGGCTGACATCGCCTTCGTCCTCGGCGACACCGCTGCCGACGGCTACAACGGCGTCGACAAGTTCAAGCAGAAGGAGCCCATCCGCGCCATTGCCGTGCTCTACGCCAACAAGGGCCAGTGGGTCACGGTGGAGGGCACGGGCGTCGAGAAGATGCAGGACCTGAAGGGTCGCCGCATCGCCACCGGCGCGCCTGGGAGCGGCACGGAGATCATCGCCCTCCGGATCCTCGAGGCCTACGGTATCGATCCCGCAAAGGACGTGAAGCGCGAGAAGCTGTCCGTGGCAGAGTCGGTGAACGCCCTGAAGGACCGCAAGATCGACGCGTTCTTCTGGTCGGGCGGGGTGCCCACCGCCGCGCTGACGGACCTGGCTGCCACCCCGGGCCAGAAGATGAAGCTCATCGACCACGCCGACGCGATCCCGGCACTGGTGAAGAAGTACGGTCCGCTCTACGCGAAGGGCTCGATTCCCGCGAAGTCCTATCCGGGCCAGGACAAGCCGGCCACGACGGTGGACGTCTGGAACCTCCTCATCGTCAACGAGAAGATGGACGAAAAGGTCGTGCATGACGTGGTCAAGACCATGTTCGAGCACAAGGCCGATCTGCAGGCCGTTCACTCCGAGGCGGCGAACCTCGATCTGGCGAAGCAGTACGAGGTGGGCTCGCCCATCCCCTGGCATCCGGGCGCACAGAAGTACTTCACGGAGAAGGGCCTGAAGCCGAAGTAGCCCATGCTCCGGAGCCCCACGCTCGCGCTCGTGGCCCTTCTCGGCGGAGCGGGCCCCGCCTCGCCGGCGGCCTCTCGCCCCGCGCCCGGCATGGAGCGCGAGCTCCTCGTCGAGAACACCGATCGGGGTACGGTCCTCCGTCTCCGGCTCCGGCCCGGCGAGGTCTTCTCCGTCGTGTACCAGCACTCCATCTATGATCAGCCGGTCACGGAGGACTTCGTGCTCGACGAGAAAGGGCGCATCGTGCTCCGGGCGGTGACCAGCCCGAGCGCGGCCGTGCGGGAGTACTTCGGCATCACTTCCGCGGGAGAGCGGCACGCCCTGGCGCGCACCATGCCGGAAATCGTCTTCCGCATCGCCACCGGGACGGCGCAGCGCCTCCGCGCCGGGGGCGTGGAACGCTCCTTCCTCGAGCTGGGTGAGCACGGTGACCGGCTCGTCCTGCGAGCGCGTCCGTCATGACGACCTCGACCTCCACCGAGCCTCCCGTTCCCGAGGACGTCGTCGTCGACGAGGAGGCCAGGAGGAAGGCCGAGGAGTTCGTGGAGCAGGAGGAAGGCGCGGTCCGCCGCTTCACCGGCAAGACCGAGGTCCTCGTGGCGGTGGTGGCGATCGCCATGTCGCTCTACCATCTGTACGCCGCCTACGGGATCATCCCCGCCCACATCCTGCGCGCCACCCACCTCGGGTTCGTGCTCTTCCTCGTCTACCTGCTCTTCCCCGCAATTCGTTCGCAGCGCGACCGCATCCGCTGGCATGACGTGGTGCTGGCGCTGCTCGGCGTCGCCACCATCGCCTATCTGCTCCTCGACTTCGACGAGTTCATCGAGCGGGCGGTCGAGCCCACCCGGCTCGACCTCGTCTTCGGCGTGATCCTCATCCTGCTGGTGCTGGAGGGCGTACGCCGCACCTCGGGACTCATCCTGGCCGGGGTCGTGACGTCCTTCATCGTCTACGCCTTCGCCGGCCCGTGGATCCCCGCGCCGTTCACGCACCGGGGCTACGACGTCGAGCGCCTCGTCGGGCAGCTCTACATGACGCTGGAGGGGATCTTCGGCACGGCCCTGGACGTGTCGGCCACGTTCATCATCCTCTTCACCATCTACGGCGCGGTCCTCGCCTACTCCGGCGCTGGCGAGTTCTTCATCGACTTCTCGCTCGCGGTGACGGGCGGCAAGCGCGCGGCGGCCGGCCGGACCATCGTGCTCTCCTCGTTCCTGCTGGGCGGACCCTCCGGCAGCGGGGTCGCCACCACCGTCACCATCGGCTCCGTCGCGTGGCCCCTGCTGGCCAAGTCCGGCTATCCCCGGAACGCCGCGGGCGGCCTGCTCGCCGCGGGGGGGCTGGGCGCCATCATCTCTCCCCCGGTGCTGGGCGCGGCCGCCTTCCTCATCGCCGAGTTCCTGAAGATCTCGTACCTCGACGTGATCTTCATGGCCACCATCCCCACCTGCCTCTACTACCTGGGCCTCTTCCTCATGGTGGAGCTCGACTCGCGCCGGTTCGGGGTCAAGGACGTCGAGCTCAGGCCGAAGCAGGGGCTGTGGCCCATGCTCAAGCAGCGCGGGTTCCACTTCACATCGCTCATCGCGATCATCGCCTTCATGCTCTGGGGCTTCAGCCCCATCATCGCCGTGTTCTGGGCCATCCTCCTCGCGGCCGCGCTCTCCTTCCTGCGCAAGGAGACCGCGCTCCGTTTCTGGCCGAGCGCAGGCATCCCGCTCCACAAGACGCGCATGGCCACGGCGCTCCAGGCAGGATCGGTCGGGGTGCTGGCGGTGGCGGCGACCTGCGCGGCGGCCGGCATCATCGTGGGGGTCGTGACGCTCACCGGCCTGGGGCTCAAGTTCAGTGCCATCGTCATCCAGCTCGCCCACGGAAATTTGTTATTGACAGCCATCTTCACGGCGCTGGTGGTCTGGGTGGTGGGCCTCGCGGTGCCGGTGACGGCCAGCTACATCATCTGCGCCGTGATCGCGGCGCCGGCGCTCACGAAGCTGGGCGTCCCCGACTTCGCCGCGCACATGTTCATCTTCTATTACGCGGTGCTCTCCGAGGTGTCGCCGCCCACCGCGCTCTCGCCCTTCGCGGCAGCCTCGATCACCGGAGGCGATCCCTACAAGACGACGTTGCAAGCCTGGAAGTACACCCTCCCCGCTTTCCTGGTGCCCTTCTGCTTCGTGCTCGATCCCTCCGGCGCGGGCCTGCTTCTCAAGGGCAACTGGCTCGACATCGCCCACGTCACGGTCACGGCTGCCATCGGAATCGCCGCGCTCGCCTGCGGCGTGCAGGGCTGGATGTTCACGCGCGCGAGCCGGCTCGAGCGCGTCCTGTTCATCGTGGCGGGACTCCTGCTCGTCTACCCGACCCGGGCGGCCGACATCGCCGGCATCGCCCTCGTCCTCGTGGCGGCCGCGCTCCAGTGGCGGAAGAGGCGAGCGCCCCCGCCTGCTCCCGCCAGGGCATGAGGCTCAGGCTCGCAGTTCGGGCATGGCGAGCTTCAGGGCCGCGATGTCCGCGAGCAGCGTGTCACGCTGCTCGGACGTGAGGTCCACGAGCGGCGGACGGACGGTGAGCCATCCCGGGTCCGCGGCGAAGTGGGCCACGATGGCCTTGAGGCCGGGGATGAGGGGCACCTTCTCCACCGCGCCGCACATGGCGTCCACCTCGGCCTGGAGCCCCTCCGCCTCCGGTGATCTCCACGCCCGGTAGAGGCGATCGATCGCGCCGGCATTCACGTTGGCCGTGGCCGAGATGCACCCCGCGCCGCCATGGCGCATGCCGGCGAGGAGGAAGCGCTCGCTCCCCACGAAGACGTCGAAGCCTGCCCCCGCGAAGGCGTCGAGCATGGTCTTCGTGCATCCGAAGTCGCCCGAGCTGTCCTTCATGCCCGCCACGGTGCGCGGGTAGGCGTGCAGGAGCCGCTCCACGAGCTTCGGGGAGAAGCCCACGTGGGCCACCGGCGGGAAGTGATAGAGGTACACGCGCAGCCGAGCGTCGCCCACGCGCTCGATCACCTCGGCGAAGAAGCGGAAGAACCCGTCCTCGCTCACGGCCTTGTAATAGAAGGGCGGGAGCATCAGCACACCGGCGCAGCCGCGGCGAACCGCCTGCGTCGTGAGCCGCGCGGCGTCGGTGAGAGAGCAGGCTCCCGTGCCGGGGAGGAGACGATCCGCCGGGACGCCGTTCTCCAGGATGGCCTCGAGGAAGCTCTCGCGCTCGTCCACCGAGAGCGAGTTCGCCTCGCTGGTCGTGCCGAAGGGCGCCAGCGCCGTGCAGCCGTGCGCGAGGAGCCAGCGGCAAAAAAGCGCCAGCCGCCGGGTATCCGCTGACAGGTCGGCGTGAAAAGGCGTCAGCACCGGGGCCAGGACCCCGCGAAGGCGTCGCCCGTCCCCCCGGCCGGAAGTCGTCTCGCTCAAATGACCCTCTCCCTTCGCAAGGACTCGATCTCCGCCTCTCCCATCCCGAGGACGTCCCCCAGGACCTCGCACGTGTGCTCGCCGAGCAGCGGCGGCGTGCCGTGGCGCACCGGCGTCCCGGAGAGGCGCATGGGCGAGGCCACCACCGGAACACTCCCGAGAAGCGGATGCGGCACCTCGACGCGGAGGCCTCGGTCCCGGACGTGCGGGTCCGCGAACACCTGCGCGAGGTCGTTGATGGGTCCGCAGGGCACGCCCGCTCCCTCGAGCGCGACGACCCAGTCGCGCGTGGGCCGGCCGGCGAGGAGCGCCTGGAGAATGGGGACGAGCACGGCGCGGTTCTCGACGCGGGCGGCGTTGGTGGCGAACCGCGGATCCGCCGCGAGCTCGGCCCGCCTCGCCACCTCGCAGAGGCGTCCGAACTGTCCGTCGTTCCCCACCGCGACGACCAGGTACCCATCCTGCGTGGCGAAGGCCTGGTAGGGCACGATGCTCGCGTGCGCGTTCCCGTGCCGGTCGGGGGCGCGGCCGGTGACGAGGTAGTTCTCTGCCAGGTTCGCGAGCGTCGCCACCTGGACGTCGAGCAGCGCGAGGTCCACCCGCTGGCCCTCGCCGCTCCGCTCGCGGTGGGCCAGTGCCGCAAGCACCGCCGTCGCCGCGTACATGCCGGTGAAAATGTCCGTCATGGCCACGCCGGCCTTCATGGGCTCGCCGTCCGGATCGCCCGTCACGCTCATGAGGCCGCCCATCCCCTGTACCACGAAGTCGTAACCGGGCCGGTCCTTGTACGGGCCCGACTGCCCGAAGCCCGTGATGGAGCAGTACACGAGTCGAGGGTTCAGCGCAGAGAGGTCCTCCCATCCGAGCCCGAGGCGAGAGAGCGAGCCCACCTTGAAGTTCTCGAGGAGGACGTCCGACCGCTCGGCCAGCCGGCGGACGATGGCCTGGCCCTCGGGCCTGGCGAGGTCCACGGTGACGGACTTCTTGCCGCGGTTGGCGCAGGCGAAATAGGCGGACTCGCGCGTCTCGACGCCGTTCGGGGCGGTGAGCCAGGGAGGGCCCCAGCCTCGCGACTCGTCCCCCGTCCCCGGCCGCTCGATCTTCACCACCTCGGCGCCGAGATCGGCGAGGAGCTGGCTCGCCCAGGGCCCGGCGAGGACCCTGGAGAGGTCGAGAACGCGAACATGGGAGAGCGAACCGCTTCGCATTGAGCGATCATACCGGCGATGGTGCCCGGGGAGTGAACACCGACGGTTGCCCACGAGCGGGCAGGAATGGCGGCTGTTCCTCCTTGGATCGTGCGCCTAGGTGCTCAACGGCCTCGCGCCTTCCCCGGAATCGGCACCGCCTGCGGATCCGCCGCTCCGTCCTTCCGGGGATCCGAGGCGCCGAAGTGCACGCCCCCGCCGTCGCTCATCACCGCCTGACCCCCGCCCACCCTCGAGGAGAACGGCTGATCGAGGACCTCCAGCCGGTGGCCCAGGCGCGTCAGCTCGGCGCGGGTCGCCTCCGGAACGCGAGGTTCGATCAGCACGTCCACGCCATCGAAGGTGTACTTGGTGAATCGGGGCGCCTCCACTGCTGCCTGGAGGTTCATCCCGAAGTCCACGACATTGGAGACGAACTGCCCATGGGCCTGAGCCTGATTCCAGCCGCCCATGATCCCGAACCCGATCCGGACGTCTCCCTTCTGCAGGAAGGCAGGAATGATCGTGTGCAGCGGCCGCTTCCGGGGCGCGAGCACGTTGGGATGACTCGGGTCGAGGCTGAACAGCGCTCCCCGGTTCTGCAGCGCGAACCCGGTTCCCGGGGGCACCACCTTTGCTCCGAAGCCGTCGTAGACGCTCTGGATCAGAGACACGATGTTCCCCTCGCGGTCGATCGCCGAGAGATAGATCGTGTCCCCGGCTCGCTTAGCCTTCAGCTCCGCGGCCGCGCTCGGGGTGGCCCCCGACATCGCGCGAGCGGGGTCGATCAGCTTCGCCCTTGCAGCGGCGTGCTCCTTGGAGAGCATCCCCGAGACCGGAATCTCCGAGACCCGGGGATCGGCCACGTAGCGGAGAAGATCCGCGTAGGCGAGCTTCTTCGCCTCGATCATCACGTGTAGCGAGCGAGCGCTGTTGTGGCCGTACTCGAAGATCGGGAATCGCTCCATGATGTTCAGCATCATCAGCGCGGCGATTCCCTGGCCATTGGGAGGTAGCTCGTAGACCGTCCATCCCCGGTAGGTCGTGGAGATGGGGTCGACCCACTCTGGTTGGAATTCGGAGAGATCTGCCGGTTGCAGCGTGCCGCCCGCGGCCCGGAATGTCTCGACGATCGCCGCGGCGGTCGGTCCTTTGTAGAACCCGTCTCGCCCGCGCTCCCCGATCCGTCGCAACGAAGCCGCCAGCTCCGGGTCGCGGAAGATCTCGCCGAGCTGGGGAGCGTGGCCACCGGGGAAGAAAGTCTGCCGGTACGCGGGATCTCCGCCGCCCTCCTGCTCGATGGCCTTCCACGCTGCCGCGATCCGTTCGCTGACCGGGAACCCTTCCTCCGCGTACTGGACTGCGGAGGCGAGCAGCGTCTGGAACGGCAGTCTCCCGAACCGCTTCCGCAGCGCGTCCCATCCGGCGACGCAGCCCGGGACGGTCACCGCGAGGATCCCTTCCTCGGGCATGCTCCGGAACCCGCGGCTGCGTACCAGGTCCGAGGTCAATCCGGTGGGAGCCCAGCCGCTGGAGTTCAGCCCGAACAGCTTCCCCGTCTTCGCCTCGTAGACGATCGCGAAGAGGTCACCGCCGATGCCATCGCTGTACGGCTCGACCACCCCTAGCGTCGCGTTCGCGGCGATCGCCGCATCCACCGCACTGCCGCCGAGTTCGAGGACCTGCGCTCCTGCTCTCGAGGCGAGAGCCTGACTGGTCGCGACGATGCCGTAACGGGTGACCACCATTGAGCGACCCTGCGCGCCCGAGGGGGCCGCGCGGGACTCGCTCCAGCCGATGACCGCCAGGCAGGCGAGGACTCCGAAGAGCCCGCTCGCGTGCCGGAGCAGCTGTGCAGCGTGAAGCAGCGCCTCCGGATCCATGGTTCCTCCGGTCCCCACGAAGCTAGGTCAGTCGCGCCGGTGCTCGAAAGCCATCGGAGCACCTTCCCCGGGCCGAAAGGCAAGAGCCCATCGGCCAGTCCTATCCGGCGGGCAGGAACTGTACCGAGACGATCTGCTCGGCCCCCAGATCCACGGTGACCAGGCCCGACATGGTGCCTCGATCGAACTCCAGTCGATAAACCAGCTTGGTGGAATCGCCCTGCCGATATTCCGCGGTCGGCTGCCACCATCGCAGGTTTCCCATCTGAGAGCGCAGCGTGTCGAACATCTCGCGGAGCCGTTCTGGCGGCAAGGATTGCTTCAGCTCGTCGCTGAAACGCTGCCCGGCCGCAGTCGGGTCGTTGGCCTTCATGGCCAGGAAGAAACCGTTCGGCAGATCAGTCGCGACCCCAGCTTGAGGAGCCATCTTCTGTGGGAGCGGCGGGGGCGCCGAGGCGCAGGCAGCGGCGAGGGCAAGGACCGGAAGCAGGAAGCGAGGAAGGCGGATCATCGTCATCTCCCTGGCTCGCTGGCCACGTGAGGGCTGCACCATATCAGGGCCGGGGCGCCCGTCATTCGCTTCGGACGGCGCGCCGAGCCACGTCGAAACGATGCACACGACGCCGGGGAGCGGGATCTGAATCTGTTGTCTGACGCGCAGGGAGCCGGATCGTCGGTGGAGCCCGGGGCGTGACCGGACTGTCGTTCCCCCAGGGCCAGACTCGCCGGGGAGGAATCCGATGAACACGATGCGCACCGAAGGCGTTCTCGCTTCGATCGCGGTCTTCTTCACCGCAGCATGTGCCTCGGTGGGAGGGGGCGGCTCCCAGACCGGGCTGATCAAGGCGGGCGGGTCGGAGGCGACGGTGCTGGAACGAGGCCTGACCTTCGTTCAACCGTGACACACCGCGCCGTTCGCCGAGGAGCGCTTCAGGCGGGGCAACCTGCCACGCTGATTCGTCAGCCGGCGCTGGACCAAGCCGACCGGACGCGCCCCCTCCAGGAGTGAGGAAATGCGTGCAGCTCTCGACAACCCGTTTCTCGTCTTGCTGGGCTCGCTGATCATCTTCTCGGCCTCGGCCTGGATCGGAACCAGGCTCCACCACGTGCTCCGGATCGGGGAGAGCGACAGAGACAACTTCTCCTTCGTTCTCGGCGGCACCCTGACGTTGCTGGGCCTGATCGTCGGGTTCACCTTCTCGATGGCCGTCGGCCGGTACGATCAGCGGATAAACCACGAGGAGCAGGAAGCGGACGCGATCGGGACGGCATTTGCGCAGGCGGACCTCCTGCCCGCCACGGATGCCGCCAGCGTGCGTGATCTCCTTCGCGCCTACGTCGATCAGCGAATCCTGTTCTACACGCGGAACGATGCTCAGCAGCTCCGGAAAATCGGTGCAGAGACCGCTCGTCTGCAGCGCGAGATGTGGACCGTCGTCACTGTCCACGCGTTGGATCAGCCCACGCCCATCGCAGCCTTGATCGTGTCGGGAATGAGCGACGTGCTGAGCTCCCAGGGATACTCGCAAGCGGCCTGGTGGAACCGGATTCCGACCGAGGCTTGGGGGTTGATGGTGGGCATCGCGATCTTTTGCAACATGCTGATCGGCCTCCGCGCCCGGGGGCGAGGCTTGACCCTGCTTCTGATCCTGCCGATCGTTCTCTCGGTCACGCTCTTCCTCGTCGCAGATATCGATAGCCCTCGCATCGGCGTGATCCATGTCGCCCCCAGAGAGCTGGACGTGGTGGCCGAATCGATGCGGGTTCCTTGAGTTGGCAGGGCCTGGGTGCGCTGAGGGCTCGGTGCTAGGCCCGCTCCAGTCGCAGCCGAAGCCCGGATCTGATCTCAGGCGGGATCAACGACCCATCGAGGGAAAGATTCTGGCTCGGAACCTGCCACCGGTACGAGCGCATCAGCAGGACGGCAAAGAGCTCCATGAACAGGGTGGAGTAATCGTATCCAGCGCACTTGTGCCCCTGCTCCACAGACCCGGCGCCCTGCGGAGCGAAGGCGTGGGGGCTCTTCTTGTGCTCGGCCCGGGCCGGCGAGAACCGGTCCGGGTCGAACTTCGCGGGCTCGGTGAAGACGCGGTTCATGTTGTGCTCGCCGACCGCCATCATCACGTTCCAGCCGGCCGGGATTATGAACCCTCCGAGGCTGATCGGTGCCCGGGCCTTGCCGAAGCTGACCGGCACGTTGGGGCAGGTGCGCTTCACCTCCATGACCACCTGTTCCAGGTAAGGCATCTGCCGGAGCTGGGCTGGAGTGACCTCTCCCGAGGGTGACACCGATTTCACCTCCGCGCGTAGCCGGTCGAGGACCTCGGGATGGCGGTGCAGCTCGAGGAGCAGCGCAGCCAGCTCGGCGAAGATGATCGCCCCGGCGAGCACCACGTGGTGCAGCTCCAGGGCCGCCTCGCGGGGGGAGATCGCCGTCCCATCCGGCGTGCGGGCGGCGAGGATGCGCGTGAGGCCATCCGGGGGGGACGCTGCCCCGGCATCCCGGTGCCGCTTGACCTGGGCCGCGAGGGCGGCGAGGACCCGGTCCCTGGCCTGGAGCGCGGCGTGGAAGCGCGTGCCCGGCACCGGGATGGGCAACCCGGTGAAGCCCAGGATGACGCGCCCGTAGTCCTCCACCAGCTGGGACAGCTCCGGTCCCGGTGCGAGACCGAGGACGTTTCCGCAGATCCCCTCGATCGCGAGTCGCTTCAGGTCGGGGATGGCGGCCAGCTCACCCGCCCCGGCCCACCGGGCGAGATAGGACTCGATCGTTCGGGAGAGGCCGGGCATGTAGCTGGCGAGCGCCTCGCGGGAGAGGCCGGCCATCACCAGCTGCTTGCGGGTGCGGTGCGCCTGCCCGTCGAGCATCGGAAGGACGCCGGCTCCGCCGAAGAGCTTCTGGACGGGGGCCGGGAAGGACCCCTCGCGCTGCACCTGGTTCTCGTCGAGCCAGCGGTCGCACACCTCGGGACCGGAGATGAAGGCGGTGGGTGTGCCGAGGATGTGCGAACGGAACACCGGCCCGTGGCGCTGTGTCCGGGCGTGGATGAAGCCGAACATGTCCTTCATGAACGGCAGGGTCTCGCCGAGGAGGGGCAATCCGCTCGTTCCTGGCGGTAGAGGTTCGGTCGTGGCCATGGCGCCTCCGGGTAGGGCCTCGATCCGAGCATACCTGTCGAGCCGCAGCACGGGGCGCCCATCGAGCGAAGGCTGCCGCGGGTCCATGCGGCCGTCGACGATCTCCTCACGGTCTCCGCGAGAGCAGAGCCCCACCTGGTTGGCACCGCGTGACCCGCGCCGTTCGGCATCCCTTGCTCCGGTGGTCGGTAACCGGGTCCGGGACTGCCGCGTAGGCGCGCTCAGGAGAGAGCGCACATGCACCCCACCTTCTTCGACCTCCGGCGTGGCCAGAGGCTCCAGTCCCTGGGCGCGGGCGTCCTTCGCTACGGCCTCACCTTCCTTCTTCTGCTCTTCGGAACGTTCAAGTTCTTCCGGTTCGAGGCGGAGGCCATCCAGCCGCTGCTCACCCACTCGCCCTTCCTGGCATGGCTGCCGGCGACGCTCGGTGTCCGGGGAAGCTCGGCGCTGATCGGAGTGGTCGAGCTCACGGCTGCTCTGGGGATCGCGGCCGGACCCTGGTTCCCACGACTTGGCACCATCGCCGGACTGATCGCCACGGCCACGTTCCTCACCACGCTGTCCTTCTTGGTCACGACGCCCGGCGTCCTCGCAGCCGGGAGCGACGCGGGGGGCTTCATTCTCAAGGACCTGGTCCTTCTCGGCGCGGCGATCCACGCAGCCGGAACCTCCTGGCTGGCGGCTGGCGCGCGGCAGGCCGAGGCGCCCCGACTCGGAGTCCCGGCGGTCCAGTAAGCGCTCCGGCGTGTACTCCCCCGGGAGGATCTGCATCTCAGCACGACGCCGGCGGAGCCCCAGCCTGGGGCCACGGGTTCCGAGTCGGTCGAGAAGGCGTCACACGACCCGTCGTGCTCTGATGGGTGACACCAGGCGGTCCACGGCGGGACGGGCTCCATGACCAAGCCGATTTTGATGGCGGTTCACGACCATCCCCGCGAGCTCGCGACGATCCAGCGAGAGTTGCTCGGCCGGTACGCCGCTGACTACGAGGTCATCGCCGAGGCGTCGCCGACGGCTGCGCTGGAACGGCTGAAGGTCCTGCGAGGGACGGCTGACGCGCGGGTGCTCGTTCTCCTGGCGGCCCACGCCATGACCGGGATGCCTGGCATCGATTTCCTCCAACGGGCGCACGCGCTCCATCCTCGTGCACAGCGCGTCCTGCTCCTTCCCTGGGGGAACCGTTCCGGAATCAAGCCGATCCTGAAGGCGATCTCCAAGGGGCAGATCGATCGCTTCGCGATTCAGCCCAGCCGCCCTCCCGACGAGCGGTTCCATCACCTCGTCACCGAGCTCCTCCGAGACTGGCAGGAGCAGCAGCACGCGCAGCCCGCGGTGGTGACGGTGGTCGGCGAGCGCTGGTCCCCCCGGTCCCATGAGGTCCGGGACCTGCTCCAGCGCAGCGGACTGACCTTCGAGTTCCACAACTCGGACTCGCACGAAGGACGGGCAGTGCTGGAACGCGCCGCTTGCCCCGCGGGTCCCTTCCCGGTGCTGGTCCGCTTCGACGGGAAGGTGTTGACGAATCCCACCAACGAGGAGGCAGCGGTCGCCCTCGGCGCGCGTCACAGCTCCGAGGAAGGTACCTTCGATCTGCTGGTGGTGGGTGCTGGACCGGCAGGATTGTCTGCGGCGGTCTACGGCGCTTCGGAGGGATTGCGCACCATCGTCGTCGACCGGGAGACGATCGGCGGCCAGGCGGGCACGAGCTCGCTCATCCGCAACTATCTCGGCTTTCCGCTCGGTATCGGTGGCTCCGAACTCTGCATCCGGGCCCTCGACCAGGCCTGGTCATTTGGGGCGGAGACCTCGGTTCTGCGGCCGGCCACCGGCTTGCGTGTCGAAGGCAATCTCCGGGTCTTGTCGCTGGCCGATGGGACCGAGATCGCCGCCCGTGCCGTGTTGCTGGCCACCGGGGCGCGCTATCAGCGCCTCGGGATCCCCGCGCTCGAGGCGCTCGTCGGTGCAGGAGTCTTCTACGGCGGCGGCGTCACCGAAGCGCAGGCGATGGAGGGCCAGCACGTCTACGTCATCGGCGCGGGCAACTCCGCGGGCCAGGCCGCCGTCCATCTGGCCAAGCATGCGAAGCGGGTGACGATGCTGGTCCGTGGCGGTTCACTCGCGGCGAGCATGTCCGACTACCTGGTGAGAGTCATCGAGGCCAATCCGACCATCGACGTACAGCTCCGCACCGCGGTGATCGACGGCCAGGGAGTGGGACGGCTCGAGAGTCTGGTGCTCCGCAACCAGACCACGGGCGAGACCCGGACCGTGCCGGCGGCTGCGCTCTTCGTCCTCATCGGCGCCCAGCCTCACACCCAGTGGTTACCCCCGAGCATCCAGCGCGATTCCCATGGGTTCATCCTCACCGGTCAGGACCTCGCGGTCGCTACCGGCATGGAACCGCCGGCGCGTCCACCACTTCTGCTGGAGACCAGCCTCCCCGGCGTGTTCGCGGCAGGGGACGTGCGGCATGGCTCGATCAAGCGCGTGGCCTCCGCGGTCGGAGAGGGAGGGATCAGCATCCAGCTGGTGCACCGGTACCTGTCCGAGCTCCGATCGGAGCCGAGATGAGGTCCTGGACCGCGCCCAGCTCGGATAATCCACCCCTCCCCAGGGGTCAATCCCGGGTCTTGGCCCGATGGCGCCGGGATGGCAACGCCGTTCAGAGGTCCGTCTGCCTGCACTTGATCCTCATGAGTGACACCGGGGGACCCCATCCTCGAGCTCCGGTTGCACTCAGTCGCGGAGCGACTTCACGTCGATCCCGTAGCGCGTCACCCAGCGGGTGATCTGTGTCCGGCCCCTCTGGAGCACCCGGGCTTTCCTCCTTCGCGGGCTGGGCGAGCGCGACCAGCTCCTGCAGCGCGACCTCACGGCCGACGATCTCGTCCCGGCGGCCCGGACGACGCTCTGGGCGCCCGTCCCAGCTCATGCAACCGGGTGTATTGACCGGGCCGCTCGAGCGGAATGTCCGAGGAACCGTCCCGGGCGAGTTATAGGGCGCCCCGTGGCCGTCGAAAGGATTTCTCGATCATGCACGCAGCGAGCTTCATGAGTCGCGGATTGCCGGTGGCGTTCTCGGTGCTCCTCCTCTCCTCGGCGTCGAGGGCCCAGGCGCCGGTCCCGGAGCCGGTGACCGATCAGGAGACCGAGCTGGGCAAGGCGATGTACGACCAGCTGCAGGCCAAGGCGGAGATCATCCAGTCCTCTCCCCTCTACGACAACCTGAAGCCGATCGCCGACGCGATCAGTCGGGTTTCCCAGTCCAGATACCCGCACCCGTTCAAGTTCTATCTGGTGCACGAGGCCCAGCCGAACGCGTTCGCCACACCCGGGGGAAACGTCTACGTGGTCGACTCGCTCCTGCACTTCGTCAAGAACACCGAGCAGCTGGCGGGGACTCTCTGCCACGAGGTCTCCCACACCATTCACCGAGACTCGGTGAATCTGGCGAAGAAGCAGAGGCACATCTCGGAGCGGGAGGCTGCGGCGGCGATCCTGCTCGGCGCGACGCGAGCGGAGGCGATCGCCATCATCCTGCTCGGACATCTGCACAAGCTCGGGTACTCGCGCGATGCCGAGTCGAAGGCCGACATCACGGGCTCGGACATCTGCGCGGAGGCCGGATACAACCCTTGGGGTCTGGTCTGGCT
>JBKPMY010000303.1:0-4955 GCA_046732375.1 Myxococcota bacterium | reverse complement strand
ACCGCAGGGTGTTCTGCAGGCCGCCCGGGGAGACGAAGGGCAGCATCAGCTCGGGCACGGTGTAGAGCCGGCCGTTCTTCATCACCCCTTGCACGTTGGCCAGGTCCTCGATCGTCGTGAGGGGATCACCGGCGATGAAGGCCAGGTCCGCCAGCTTGCCAGCCTCCACGGTGCCCAGGTCCTTGCCCACGCCCACCTCGATGGCGGTGAGCTTGGTCGCCGACTGGAGCGCCTCCCAGGGCGCGAGGCCGCCGAGTCGCACCTGGGCCCGGAGGTTCAGGTGGAGCGCGGTGGCCACGTTGTCCAGCGGCGAGTCGGTCCCGGCGAGGGCCACCCCTCCTCCGCGGCGAATGGCAGCGACCGTGTTCTCCTCCTTCTGCAGACTGTCGCGGGGGACGGTCTGGTCGGTGCTGACCGCCGCGTCGCGCTTGGCCACCAGGAGCGCCTGATCCCACGGCGTGTTCAGGGTGGTGAGCCGTGGATCCTCCACCATGGTCGGGTCGTCGGCGTAGAGGGTCGAGCTGAAGGTGGTACTGATGACGAAGGCGTCGGTCCGCTTGAACACCGAGCGCATGTCCTCGTAGCTGATGCCCGCCGAGGACCGGGTATAGGCGAAGCCGGTCCGTGTGGTGGCGCTCACGTGCGTCTGCGCGTCCTCGCCGTAGGCCATGGGCGAGAGCATGTAGTGGGAGGCGGTCCAGACGTTCATCCGGTCGTGCACCCGCTGCGTGATCCTCGCGTTGTCCTCGTGCCGGAGCCGGACGTAGGTCTTCACCATGTCGTACTCCAGCGCCTCGGCCCGGGAGATCTCCCGCTCGAACTGCTCGTCGGTCCCGTAGGTGGGCCGCATGAAGTTGTAGAAAATGCGCTCGCCGTCGATGGCCTCGCCGGTGGCGAAGTACCGGGGGCCCACCCGCTGCCCTGAGCTGTAAGCCTCGCGGGTCTCGGCGGCTCGGTAGACGGGATCGCCCACCGAGTTGGTCGAGGTGACCCCGTAGACCATCCACAGACGCCCCAGCCGGGCGCCGTAAAACTTCCCGGAGATCCACTCGTGGGTGTGGGACTCCCAGAGCCCGGGAATGACCGTCAGCTGCGAGGCGTCGATGAACCGGGCGGTCTTGTCGCCGGGGTCTCCGCCGGCGGCCTGGTGCGGCCGGATCTTCTGGATCCGGTTGCCCTCGATCACGATGTCCACGTCCTCCTGGACATGGGGGCCGCGGCCGTCCCAGAGCTTCCCGGCATGGACGATGAGCCGGCCATGGGAACTCTGCGGCTCCCACGACAGGTCGAGCGGCACGGTGGTGGGCGTGCCACCCTCGCGGGGGATCCTCCGCAGCTCGCCGTTGGACAGGTAGAGGAGGCTCTTCGAGTCACCGCTCCAGGTCGGCGCGTCGGTGGCCTCGAAGTTGATCCGCTTCGCCTCTCCGGTGGGCACGCCGTGCTCGTCCACCGGACGGACCCAGAGCGTGCTCTCCATGACGAAGGCCACCGCCGAGCCGTCCGGGGCGTAGACCGGTCCGTCCTCGCCGCGGGTGCTGATCGACTTGAACGGCGCCGGCTCGGTGTAGGTCAGTGCCCCAGAGGCCACGTCCACCGTGAGGATCTGGCTCGTCCCCTCCCGGAACCGCCGGGTATAGGGCTTGAGCGCGCCCACGGCGATGGTCTTGCCGTCCTTGAACCAGGTGGGCTTGCTGGGCGCGAAGAGCGAGGCGATGACCTGCCGGACGTTCTTGGTGGCCAGGTCCACGACGAAGGTGGCGCCGGTCTGGTCCTGGAACGCGAGCTGGGAGCCGTCCGGCGACCAGGCGGAGGAGACCTCCGCGCCCACGATCGAGGTGACCCGGGTCTCGTCCCCGGTCTCGAGGTCCAGCACGTACAGGTCCTCGGTGCCCGCCTTGTCGGAGGAGTAGGCGATGCGCTTGCCGTCTGGCGACCAGGAGGGGTCGCACTCGTAGTAGCTGTCCCCGGTCAGCTGCCGGGGCGCCTCGCCGATCTTCATCAGCCAGAGCTGATTCAGCGCCTGGAAGACGACCTGGGTGCCGTCGGGAGAGAGCGCCGGTCCCACGATGCCCTTGGCCTGCCGCGAGTCACGAGAGTCGAAATCGAAGTGCTTCCGGTCGTAGCGCGCGCGCTGCATGCGGTACGCGGCGGAGAAGGCGATCTCGTCGGTGCTCCCGCCACCGAGGCCCGTCACGCGGATCTTCCCATCGGCCGTGTAGAGCAGCCGATCATTGGAGAGCCAGTGAGCGTGGAAGGGAAAGACGTCGGTGCTGGTGCCGACCTGCTGCCCGTCGACTATCAGGGTGCTCTTGTTGGCCGCGAACTGCTCGTAGGCCAACCGTGCCCCGTCGGGCGACAGCACCGGCGAGTTGAGCCGGAACCCCGTGGGAGCGGTCACGAGCGTGCGAGTGGTCCCCGCGGCGTCCTGCGCCAGGATGCTGGCCCCCACGTTGCCGGTCCCGCTGACGAACACGATCTCCTTGCCGTCCGGAGTCCAGCTCGGCTCGAACTCGTCCGTGGTGGCCTTCGTCCACTGGGTCAGCTCGCCGGTGGCCACGTCCACCACCCAGATGTCGTAGGTGCCGGTGAAGGCCCGGTCAGAGGAGAAGGCAATGCGCTTGCCGTCCGGGGAGAAGCGGGGCTCGCGATCGTCGCCGTGGCCGTCGGTGAGCTGATGGAGGCCGCTCCCGTCGGGCTTCATCACCCAGATGTGGAAGGTGCCGGTGGCGTAGGACTGGAAGGCCACCAGCTCGCCGGTGGGCGACCAGTGAGGGCGCGAGGGCTCCTGGAAGTCGTCGGTGATCTTCTCCGCCTTGCCGCCGGAGATCTTGAGCGACCAGAGATTGTTCTGCAGGTCCATGATCACCGTCTGCCCGTCCGGAGAGACGGTGGCGGCAATGTTGGTGCCCTCGTGGAACACGAGGTTCCGGGTGGAGCAAGAGCTGCCGCTTGGCACCGCGGCGAGTCCCCCGAAGAGAACGGCCGTGAGCACGAAGGCGGGTGCGAGACGCGACGTTCGACGCTGTGGATGCAAGGTCCCTCTCCTGTGCCCGGACCGGGCGCGGCCCCTCCGTGCCGGGACCCGGGGCACGCGAGTAGGCGCCCTCGCCGCTGTGCCTGCCGCAGCGAAGCCAACGGGTGTCCTAAAGCCGTCGGTGCGAACGCAACGGACGGGCGGAGAGCTGGCGGGCACACGGCCCAGCTCCAACGCGATGCGCTTTGACAGCAGCCCTCGGTCGTCAGCCGACGCGCTGCGTGGCGGACGAGGAACGAGCACTTGCTGGTAACGGAATCAAGAGTGACATACGTCTTCGTTTGTCACTCGACGTCCTGCGCGTGGAGGTGCGTTGTGGTCAACAGCACCGGGCTCGGGAGCGCCGCCTGGTCGACGCGCACATCGTTGGAAGAGGGACGCCGTCCCAATCTGCACGTCCGCGATGGACGGCAGGGCAAACCGAGCGTCTGCGCCGGGGGCGGCTCGGGCGCTCGGCTCTCGAGAGCCCCGCCGAGCACGAGTGCGAAGCGCGAGCATGCGGGCCCGGCCTGCGGGAGCGCGCTGGGACGCCCGCTCGGTCGTCGTGGTTCAGGGAGGTTCGCGGCGCCCGGCGAGGCGTCGCACCGACAAGCCGCGCCGCTCAGCCGCCGTTGGTGGGCTTCAGCTCCACGTCGTAGCGGAGGCTCTGCTCGCTGCGGAGCTGGAAGGACTGCTGCCACACCGCATCGCCGAGCGTCACCTTGAGGTGGTGCGTGCCCTCGAAGAGGTGCAGGTCGTCCACCGGGCTCGAGCCGACGACGCGGCCATCGACGATGACCCGCGCTCCCTGTGGCGCGCGGACCGAGAGCGTGCCCCGACCCAGGGTGAGCTGGAGCGGGGTGACCCCCTCCTTCTTCACCGTCACCACCCGCGAGTGGTTGATGCCCTTCGCCGGATCGGTGAGGGTCAGGACGTGGCGCCCGGGGGTGGCCGGGATGACGATGGGCGTCCGCCCGAACGGCTTCTTGTCCAGCGAAGCCTCCAGCGGGGGATCGGTCACCAGCTCCAGCCCGGTGGTCATGAAGCTCCCCGGGGGCCGGTTGTCCGCCACCGCGGGCTTCGCGGCCGCGCTCGGGACAGGAGCAGCGGCAGTCGCAGCGGGAGCGGCAGCGGGCGCGGGGGCCGCCGCGGGCGCGGGAGCGCGCTCCACCGCGGGCGCCGCGACCGGAGCCGTGGTGTTCGCGACCGTCGAGGCGGGCCGGTTGAGGCCAGCCGCGGGACGTTCCTGTCCGGGGGGAACCACGATCATCGGCCTGGGCACCGCGTGCCGGCTCTGGACCACGAACGCGACGCCGAGGGCGCTGGCCACCACCACCCCGAAGACCAGCGGGATCTTCGACCGCCAGTCGAACTTCGGGGCCTCCAGCTCCGCCAGCTCGCGCTGCGAGATGGGGATGGTGGGAGCCTCCGACGGCTTGGGGGGCTGCGCCGCCCAGGCGCGGGCGTGGGCCTCCAGCGCCGCATCGAGCACCTGCTTCCGCGCCGCGCGCGGTGAGTCCTGCGCGGGGAAGTGATGCTCGAGCAGCTCGGAGAGCTGCGCCGGCGTGGAGAGCGGCGCGAGCACCTGATCCACCGCGTCGCGGAAGGCGAGGGCGGTCTTGTACCGCTCCGAGGCACGCTTCGCCGTCGCCTTCCGGAGCAGCTCCTGGACCGGAGGAGACAACCCATCGAGGGGGAGCGGTGAGGTCATCACCGCCTGGTCGAAGTCCGATTCCTTGTCCCAGGGCATCCGCCCGGTCAGGCACTCGTAGAGGACCAGCCCGAGGAGGAAGACGTCGGTCGCCGGCGTCTGCGCGGCGCGGCCACCGATGATCTGCTCCGGCGCGCAGTAGCGGCGACGATTCACCACCCGCTGCCCGTTGGTCTCCTTGGGCGCGACCGCCAGCGCTCCGTAGCCTCCGACCTTCGCGCGCCCGGAGAA
>JBKPMY010000302.1:0-4683 GCA_046732375.1 Myxococcota bacterium | reverse complement strand
GATGACGTAGATGGGAATGACGACGTTGTTGTCGTCGAAGCTGAACAGCGACCGCGGATCGTGCAGCAGGACGTTGGTGTCGAGGACGAAGTTCTTTTTCATCGACTGGCCGGGGGGTTCCCTCGGGCGAGACCTCGTGGTGCGGTTGGGCCTTCTGCTCCTCGTTTCCCGCAGTATAGGCACGGAGCCGACGCGTCCGGGCCGCTCAAACGCCCCCGCGGGGGGGCCGGAGTAGCTCCTGAACGGTCCGGGGCACCGGCGGCCCGGGCATGCGTTCCCAGGGGAAACGCCGGCGGAGGCATCGGAGGTCGAACCGGTAGGTGCGGCGCCTCCCCCGGCGGAGCGCCGCCCGGCGCTCGACGGAGTTCACGGCCCTGGCCACCCGTGCGTCCAGTGGCGCGATCATCAGATCCGGCGTCCACGTCACGCGTTCGACACCGGACCGTACACAGCCCAGCTCCAGGGCCCAGGACAGGAGCCAGAGCGGTCGCAGCCGGGCGTCGCCGCGGAGCGCCTCGAACCGGGCCTGGGCGGCGCCGTCCACGAACAGGAAGTACCGCGCATAGGCCCATGCCGCGTGGAAGGAGCTGGGGCGCAGCACCATCCCCTCCGCGCCCACCCGCTTCGCCATGAGCAGCAGCAACTGGATCGCCTCCCCGGACAGGCTGAGCCCCGGGAACTGCTGGCCGGGCAGCGGTGGCCGGTGCCAGTCGAACTGCTTGCCGGGGTTCTGCAGAAGGAGCACCTCGAGGAACAGGAGCGGGCTGTCGCCCACCGATCTGCCGAGGCCGAGCTGTCGCCCGCTCACCTGGCGCAGCGACGCCTCGACCACGGGCGCGGTGAAGAGGTCGCTGCGAACCACGATCGTCGGAGCGTACGGATCGCTCCGGTCCAGGCTCACCGACAGCTTGCCGAGCCCGCGCGCCTCGAGGCGCTCCAGCGTGCCGTAGGCGCGCAGGGCGTGCTCCAGACCTCCGCGGCTGTAGGTCTCCCAGGCGAGGCGGGTGCGCCCCTGGAGGCTCCCCAGGCCGAGCGGATCCTCCTCCTCGCTCTCCTCCTCGGTGAGGGCGGCGAGGTTCATCCGCCGGTAGATGCGCCACAGCCGTGGCTGGACGCGGACCGTCCGGGTCATTCCGGGTCCCGACGGTACCGGATGTCGACCACGACCAGGTCCACCTCCCCGCGTGGACGCCGCACGGTCACCTCGTCGCCACGGCGCTTTCCGAGGAGCGATCGACCGAGGGGCGACTCCACGCTCACCAGCGTGCCACGAGCGTCGATCTCGTCCGGGCCAACGATCTGGTAGGTGCGCTCGGCGCCGTCCTCGTCCTCCAGCGTGACCCAGGCCCCGAACCAGATGTGCTCGGTGTCGGTCTGGTCCTCGGGCGAGACGATGGTGGAGGTGTCGAGGCGTCGCTGGAGGAAGCGGATGCGGCGGTCGATCTCCCGCAGCCGCTTCTTGCCGTAGATGTACTCGGCGTTCTCGCTCCGGTCGCCCTGCGCGGCCGCGGCGCTCACCTCGGCGGTGACCCGCGGTCGCTCGTCGTTCAGGAGCCGGAGGAGCTCGGTGTGCATCCGCTCGGCGCCGGCGCGGGTGAGGTAGCGCCGCCCGGGTCCGGCAGGAAGGTCGTCATCGTCGAGGTCGTCGGTGTCGGCCACGGCAGAGAGGGAGGCTGGCGCAGCCAGGGCCCGGAAGCACCGCCCCGCGTCGCGCGGGACGAGTGTACCTGTCCCCTGGCGGAGAATTGATACTCAGCGTGAAGGCCGCGCGGCGACGGCCTCCATCTCCAGCTTCCACCGGGGGTCGAGAAGGCGGCAGCACACGACGGTGAGCGAGACCTGGTGGTTGCCGAGGTGCTTCACCCGCATCCGAACGTTGGCCTCGTCGTCGGCCGGATCGACGAGAAAGGTGCGCAGCGAGACCAGATCGCCGTAGTCCATCTCCGCGGAGCGAAGAATGGTCCGCAGGTGAGCCCAGATCAGCTCCGCCTGCTCGTCGAAGGACTCGGGCAGCGTCTTCCCGTCGGCCTCGTAGCCGTTGAGACCGCTCACGAACAGCAGCCGCGAGTCTCCGCGGATCTCGGTGGCGTGGGCGTGACAGCGGTAAGGAGGGAAGACTGCCGGTGGGTTGTGGCGGATCAAGCTCATGCTCACTCTCCACGAAGCTCGGGCTCAGGTCGTCAGCGGGCTGTCCCATGGACCGCCCTTCCCGCCCGTAGTACCAATCATTCCGCGGATCGAGTCGCTAGCTCAGCTGGTAGAGCACCGGCCTTTTAAGCCGAGGGTCCAGGGTTCGAGCCCCTGGCGACTCATGAAAGGAGTGCACATGACGAACCCCGTCCCGGAAGGACTCCACACCGTCACCCCCTCGCTGACGATCGAGGGCGCGGCGGAGGCGATCGAGTTCTACAAGCGTGCGTTCGGCGCCGAGGAGAGGAACCGCGCCATGGACCCCAGCGGCACCAAGGTGTGGCACGCCGAGCTCCGAATCGGAAACTCGGTGTTCTTCGTCAACGACACCGCGCCGGAGATGGGCGCGACTCCGAGCTTCTCCTCCTTGTGGATCTACACCGCGGACGCCGACGCGGCGTTCGAGCGCGCGGTGAAGGCCGGAGCACAGGTGACCATGCCCATGGCGGACATGTTCTGGGGCGACCGCGTGGGCATGCTGGTGGACCACTGGCACATCAAGTGGAGCATCGCCAAGCGGGTCAAGAACCTCTCCCCGGCAGAGATGAAGGCGGCCCAGGACGCATTCGTGGCGCAGATGGCGCAACAGAAGAAGTAGGCCGCGCCGAGCGGTGCAGACTGGCGTTCCTGGCGACGTTCGGGTAGTTCGTCCGCCGTCCGTCACAGTCCCCGTCGTCTAGAGGCCCAGGACGCTGGCCTTTCAAGCCGGTAACACGGGTTCGAATCCCGTCGGGGACACTCGCAAGCCGTCGCCGCGCTCGGCGTCATTGACGAGGAACGTGAAGTTCCTCCTCCATGCGGAGGTCGGCGGCAGCCGTGGCCTCTTCCGGACTGCTGCCGTTCTGACGCGCGTGCAGATAAGGCGCGTACCACTGCCACCAGTCATGCTTCGCGTGCGTCTTCTCGAAGTGGTCGTGGTGCTCCGCCGTCTCGTGGAGGAGCTCGGCGAGGGTTGCCACGTCCACGGGTCGTCCTGGCGTCGACTTCCACTCGCGGCCGGGAAGCCGCGTCCGGATCTCCTGCACCAGCCAGACGTTCCCGTCCGGATCCGCGAAGGATACGAATGAGTGGTAGGGACGACCTTCCGGGTCGCGCCCGCCAACGCGTGGATTCGTGACCCCCTCGTTGAAGGGGCCGCCGGCGTAGTGGAAGACCTCGCTCACGTCGACGCTGCGGGCGATCAATTCGTCGCGGGCGGCGTCGATGTCGTCCACCGCGAGGACCAGGGTGGCCGCCGAGCCGGACTTTGCCAGCGTGATCCCCTTGCCGAAGATGACCGAGGCTTCCGAGTGATACGGCGTCAGCTGGATCCCGCGGAAGTCTTCGCCCACCACGAAGTCACCGTCGAGCCGCCAGCCGAGCTTTTCGTAGAACGCCTTCGCACGGTCGACGTCGGAAACGCGGATCATCGCGACTTCGAGCTTCATGTCGGTCCGTTCGACTCTTGCGGCCTTCGCAGTTCCCATGGTTCACCCTCTCGGTGGAGCGGCGGTTGAGCTCGTGGGGATCTCCTCGTCGCACGAGCGCGACGGGCCTTGACGAGTGGCTGCGAATGACGCGGGGCCGCTCGGCCGTCTAGGCCTCGCGCGTCATCCCCGGCTCATCGTCTCGGCTCGAGCTCGGTGCGGACCTCCTCGCCGGGGCAGTGGCGAAAGCTCGTGTGATGTTCAGAGCGCGCGGACGGGCGGACGCTCGCCCGGTTGCTCGTTTGATTCGTCCGCGCCCTGAGCAAGACCGCCCAGGACGCACTGCCTCCGCGACCCGCTCAGGTGCCGGCCCGCGGACGCGTCAGCCTGGGACGCGGAACGGCTGGCCGCCGATGACGAGCTCGTCGATCTCGAGGCGTCGAATGCGAGCGGTCTTCACGGCGATGGCCCCGACGGCCAGCGCCCCGATGGCGACGGCCCCCACGGCCAGCGCGCCCATGCTGGTCGCGGCGAGCGCGGTGCCGATCCTCGCCAGGCCGAGCTGCGAACGCGCCCTTCTCTTCCCCTGCAGAGTCCAAAGGACCTTCATCGTTCCTCCCTTCGCGAGGTCAGGGACGCCCGCAACGTGCTTCTCGAGTTTCGACGTCGACGCTTCTTCAGTCGATGTCGGTGGGCTGCCTGCTTCGCGCGGTTGCCGCAGACCGCCATGCTGCACCATCGTCGGGCACGACCCCGGGTGTGATCCGCGAACAGCAGCGTACACGTCGGGCCTTCACACGCTTTCACGCGGGAAAGGTCTTCCGTCGCGACGAGCCGGGCGAGTGCCTCCCCCACCGGTAGCAGAAGGGCGTCAGGGTGACGCCACCTGCGCACGGTCTGAAGCTGAAAGGACCCCCGTCCCGCTGCCCGAGGCGCGATCCGGTTGTAGGACTCGTCGCGCTCGAGCAGACGATTGAGTGGCTCGAGCTCGGAGAGCGCCTCGGCCGTCAGAGAACGGCCCTTGTGCCGCCGCAGGAAACCCCTGAACCACTCCCGCAGGCTTCGCGCCTGATCCGCGACCCTGTCG
>JBKPMY010000301.1:0-14671 GCA_046732375.1 Myxococcota bacterium | reverse complement strand
CGGGGCCTCGCGGTCTCCCGAACCGGGCTGGGTGGTCTTCTGGGTCCGCGACAACGGCCCGGGCATCTCCACCGACCATCTGCCCCGGGTGTTCGACCGCTTCTTCCAGGCCCAGTCCTCCGATCGCCGCGGGTCCGGGCTCGGCCTGGCCATCTGCAAGGCGGTCATCGACGCGCATGGCGGGCGAATCTGGGCCGAGAGCGAGCCTGGAAAGGGAGCGGCCTTCTTCTTCAGCCTGGCCACCGCCACTGCCGACGTCGAGGCGGTCTCCGAGCCGGTCGAGCCGGCATCCATCCTCCTGGTGGACGACAAGACGGAGAATCTCACCGCGCTCTCCGCGATCCTCGAGCGCCCCGACTATCGGCTGGTGTGTGCCACCTCGGGCGAGGAGGCATTGCGCCTCGCGCTGCGTGACCGCTTTGCCGCCGCCCTGATCGACGTGGCCATGCCCCGGATGAATGGGCTCGAGGTGGCCACCCATCTCAAGGCGCTGGAGCGCAGCCGCCACATCCCCATCATCTTCATCACCGCCTTCGGAGAGGACCCGCAAGAGATTCACCGGGCCTACGCCGCGGGCGGCGCCGACTATCTGGTCAAGCCGCTCGATCCGGAGTTCGTCCGCAAGAAGGTCGCGGTCTTCGTCGAGCTCAGTCGCAAGCGGCAGGACTCCCAGTCCCCCGCCCTTCCTGGTTTCTGAGGAGTACTACCACCATGGCCATCGTCCCCCCCAAGAGCGGCGAGCACGACAACGGAAACGTGCTGGCCGGCACGGACCCTGCGCCGCCGGCCGCGACCGCACCGGCGCTCGACCCCGAGGTCCCGGTCCAGCTGCGGGAGCTCCTGGGCGTCCTTCTCGAGGTGCGAAACGGAAACTTCGCCGTCCGCGTCCCGGGGCACTGGACCGGGCTGCTGGGGAAGATCGGCGACGCGGTGAACGACGTCGTCTCCGCCAACCAGCGCATGGCGGAGCAGCTCGGTCACGTGGGTCAGGTGGTGGGCAAGGAAGGCAAGACCCGCCAGCGAGTGAAGTTCACCGGTCAGTCCGGCGCGTGGGCGGAAATGGAGCAGTCGGTCAACACGCTGATCGACGATCTGCTCTGGCCCACCACGGAGGTGACCCGCGCGCTCGCCGCCGTGGCGCAGGGCAACCTCTCCCAGACCATGCGCCTGGACGTGGACGGCAGGCCGCTGCAGGGCGAGTTTCTCCGGTCGGCGACCATCGTCAACTCGATGATCAAGCAGCTCGGCGTCTTCACCTCCGAGGTGACCCGCGTGGCCCGCGAGGTCGGCACCGACGGAAAGCTCGGCGGCCAGGCCGACGTGCCGGACGTGAGCGGCGTGTGGAAGGACCTCACCGAGTCCGTGAACTACATGGCCTCGAACCTCACCGCGCAGGTCCGGAACATCTCCGAGGTGACCATCGCCGTGGCTTCGGGCGACCTCAGCAAGAAGATCACCGTGGACGTTCGCGGCGAGATCCTCCAGCTGAAGGAAGCGATCAACACCATGGTGGACCAGCTGCGGTCGTTCGCCTCGGAGGTGACCCGCGTGGCGCGGGAGGTCGGCACCGAGGGACGTCTGGGCGGTCAGGCCATCGTGCCCGGCGTGGCCGGCACCTGGAAGGACCTCACCGACTCGGTGAACGCGATGTGCGGCAACCTCACCGACCAGGTGCGGAACATCGCCCAGGTCACCACCGCGGTCGCGCGCGGTGACCTGTCGCGGAAGATCACCGTGGACGTCCGCGGGGAGATCCTCGAGCTCAAGGACACCATCAACACCATGGTGGACCAGCTCAACTCCTTCGCCTCGGAGGTGACCCGTGTGGCCCGCGAGGTGGGCACCGACGGAAAGCTGGGCGGTCAGGCGCAGGTCCCGGGCGTGGGCGGCACCTGGAAGGACCTCACCGACAGCGTGAACTTCATGGCCTCCAACCTCACCGCCCAGGTGCGGAACATCGCCGAGGTGTCCACGGCGATCGCCAGCGGAGACCTGTCGCGGAAGATCACGGTCAACGTCTCGGGCGAGATCCTCCAGCTGAAGGAGACCATCAACACGATGGTCGACCAGCTCAACGCCTTCGCCGGCGAGGTGACCCGCGTGGCCCGCGAGGTTGGTACCGAGGGACGCCTCGGCGGCCAGGCGCAGGTCCCCGGCGTGGGTGGCACCTGGAAAGACCTCACCGACAGCGTGAACTTCATGGCCGCCAACCTCACCGGCCAGGTCCGCAACATCGCCGAGGTGGCGACGGCCATCGCCAGCGGCGACCTCTCCAAGAAGATCACCGTCGACGTCTCGGGCGAGATCCTCCAGCTGAAGCAGACCATCAACACCATGGTGGACCAGCTGAACGCCTTTGCCGGCGAGGTGACCCGCGTCGCTCGCGAGGTGGGCACGGAGGGCAAGCTGGGCGGTCAGGCGGTGGTCCGCGGCGTGGCCGGCACCTGGAAGGACCTCACCGACTCGGTGAATTCCATGGCCTCGAACCTCACCGGCCAGGTGCGGAACATCGCCGAGGTGGCCACCGCCGTCGCTCGCGGCGACCTCTCCAAGAAGATCACCGTCGACGTGAAGGGCGAGATCCTCGAGCTGAAGAACACCATGAACATCATGGTGGACCAGCTGAACGCCTTCGCGGCCGAGGTGACCCGCGTGGCACGCGAGGTGGGCACCGACGGAAAGCTCGGTGGTCAGGCCGAGGTCCCCGGCGTCGGCGGCACCTGGAAGGACCTCACCGACTCGGTGAACTCGATGGCCGCGAACCTCACCGGCCAGGTGCGGAACATCGCCGAGGTGGCGACGGCCATCGCCGGTGGCGACCTGTCGCGGAAGATCACCGTGGACGTCCGCGGGGAGATCCTCCAGCTGAAGGAGACCATCAACACCATGGTCGACCAGCTGAACGCCTTCGCCGGCGAGGTGACCCGGGTGGCGCGCGAGGTCGGCACCGAGGGACGCCTCGGCGGTCAGGCGCAGGTGCCGGGAGTGGCCGGAACCTGGAAGGCGCTCACCGACAGCGTGAACTTCATGGCCGGAAACCTCACCGCCCAGGTGCGGAACATCGCCGAGGTGACGACGGCGGTCGCCCGCGGCGACCTGTCCCGGAAGATCACCGTGGACGTGAAGGGAGAGATCCTCGAGCTGAAGAACACCATCAACACCATGGTGGACCAGCTCAACGCCTTTGCCAGCGAGGTGGCCCGGGTGGCCCGAGACGTGGGCACGGAAGGAAAGCTCGGTGGGCAGGCCGAGGTCCCGGGGGTGGCCGGCACCTGGAAGGACCTCACCGACAACGTGAACCTCATGGCGAAAAACCTCACCGCCCAGGTGCGGAACATCGCCGAGGTGGCGACGGCCATCGCCAGCGGTGACCTCTCCAAGAAGATCACCGTGGACGTGCGCGGCGAGTTCCTGGTGCTCAAGGAAACGTTGAACACCATGGTGGAGCAGCTCCGCTCCTTCGCTGGCGAGGTGACCCGCGTGGCCCGCGAGGTGGGCACCGAAGGGCGTCTCGGTGGCCAGGCCAACGTGCCCGGCGCGGCCGGCACCTGGAAGGACCTCACCGACAACGTGAACCTGCTCGCGGGAAACCTCACCACCCAGGTGCGGAACATCGCCGAGGTCACCACCGCTGTGGCCCGGGGAGACCTCTCCAAGAAGATCTCCGTCGACGTGAAGGGAGAAGTCCTCCAGCTGAAGGAGACCATCAACACCATGGTCGACCAGCTGAACGCCTTCGCCGCCGAGGTGACCCGCGTCGCCCGTGAGGTGGGCACCGACGGAAAGCTGGGCGGTCAGGCCCAGGTGCCCGGGGTGGCCGGTACCTGGAAGGACCTCACCGACACGGTGAACGTCATGGCCGCCAACCTCACCGAGCAGGTCCGCGGCATCGCCAAGGTGGTGACCGCGGTGGCCAGCGGCGACCTCAAGCAGAACTTCACCGTCAAGTCGAAGGGCGAGGTGGCGGCTCTGGCGGACACCATCAACAACATGACCAGCACCCTGGCCACCTTCGCCGAGCAGGTGACCAGCGTGGCGCGCGAGGTCGGCGTGGAAGGACGCCTCGGCGGTCAGGCCAACGTGCCCGGGGCGGCCGGTACCTGGAAGGACCTCACCGGTAACGTGAACCTCCTCGCCGCGAACCTCACCACCCAGGTGCGCGCCATCGCCGAGGTGGCCACCGCGGTGACGAAGGGCGACCTCACCCGATCCATCCAGGTGGACGCCCGCGGTGAGGTGGCCGAGCTGAAGGACAACATCAACACGATGATCGTGAACCTCCGGCTCACCACCGAGCGGAACACCGAGCAGGACTGGCTCAAGTCCAACCTCGCGCGGTTCACCGGCATGCTCCAGGGTCAGCGCGACCTGACCCGCGTGGGCCAGCTGCTGCTCTCCGAGCTCGGGCCGCTGATCAGCGCACACCAGGGCGTCATCTACCGGACCTCGGACGTGGACGCCGGGGAGCAGGCCACGCTGAAGCTGCTGGCCAGCTACGCCGACGACGGGCACGCCGGGCACCCTGGCAGGTTCCACTTCGGCGAGGGTCTCGTCGGGCAGTGCGCGGTGGAGAAGCGCCGGATGCTGATCACCGACCTGCCACCCGACACCACCCGCGTGGGCTCGGGGCTCTTCACCGCGCTGCCCCGGAACGTCATCGTCCTCCCGGTGCTCTTCGAGGGCGAGGTGAAAGCGGTCATCGAGCTCGCCTCGCTCAGCGGGTACACCGCGTCGCACCTGGCTTTCCTCGACCAGCTCACCGCCTCGATCGGCATCGTGCTCAACAGCATCGAGGCCACGATGAAGACCGAGGCACTTCTGGAGCAGTCGCAGAAGATCGGCGCAGAGCTGCAGGCCCAGCAGAAGGAGCTGCAACAGACCAACGAGCAGCTGGCGCAGAAGGCGCGGCAGCTGGCGGAGCAGAATGCCGAGGTGGAGCGGAAGAACCAGCAGATCGAGCAGGCACGCCGCGCGCTGGAGGACAAGGCGGAGGAGCTGGCCCTCACCTCCAAGTACAAGTCCGAGTTCCTGGCCAACATGTCCCACGAGCTGCGGACGCCACTCAACTCGATCCTCATCCTCGGCCAGCAGCTGGCGGAGAACCCCGAGGAGAACCTCACGGCCAAGCAGGTGGACTTCGCCCGCACCATCCACAGCGCGGGCACCGACCTCCTGAACCTCATCTCCGACATCCTCGACCTGTCGAAGATCGAGTCCGGCACCGTGACCGTCGAGCCGGCGGACGTGTACTTCAGCAACCTCCTCGACACGGTGGCCCGTCCGTTCCGCCACGACGCCGAGACCCGCGCCCTCTCCTTCGAGGTGTCGCTGGATCCCGACCTCGGCCGCAGCCTCTACACCGATCAGAAGCGGCTGCAGCAGGTGCTCAAGAACCTCCTCTCCAACGCCTTCAAGTTCACCGAGCACGGCGGCGTGCACCTCAAGGTCTCCGCGGCCAAGGGCGGCTGGTCCAGCGAGCACCCGGTCCTCGTCCAGTCGCCGATGGTGGTCGCCTTCGAGGTCTCGGACACCGGCATCGGCATCGCGCCGGAGAAGCAGAAGATCATCTTCGAGGCCTTCCAGCAGGCCGATGCGGGCACCGCCCGGAAGTACGGGGGAACCGGACTCGGCCTGGCGATCAGCCGCGAGCTGTCCAACCTGCTGGGTGGCGAGATCCAGCTGCGGAGCACGCCGGGAATGGGCAGCACCTTCATCCTCTACCTGCCCATCCGCTACGTCGGTGCGTCCAGCCTGGTGCGCGGCGAGCCGGCGCGGCAGGCGATGGTCGACCGCCCCAGCTCGGTCGTCCGGGTGGTGGAGACCACCGCCCCGGAGCCGGTCCCGGACGACCGGGCGGAACTCCGGCCAGGAGACCTCAGCCTCCTGCTGGTGGAGGACGATCCCCACTACGCCCGTGTCCTGGCGGATCTGGCCCGAGATCAGGGCTTCAAGGTGCTGATCGCCGGCCGGGGCACCGACGCGCTGGAGCTCGCCCGCGAGTTCCGGCCGAGCGCGGTCTCGCTGGACGTGTTCCTCCCCGACATGCTCGGGTGGACGGTGCTCAGCCACATGAAGCAGGACGTGAACCTGCGCCACATCCCGGTGCAGATGGTCACCCTGGACGAGAACCGTCAGCACGGCCTCAGTCGAGGGGCCTTCTCCTTCGTCACCAAGCCGGCCACCACCGAGGGGCTGGCGTCGGCGATCGAGAAGCTCCGCGAGTACACCACGCCGCGACGGCGCAAGCTGCTCATCGTGGAGGACAACGACGTCGAGCGAACCAGCATCCAGGAGCTACTGGCCCACGACGACATCGACATCCTCACTGCGGGCACCGGAGCCCGGGCGATGGAGATCCTCGGGGAGGAGCGGGTGGACTGCATGGTCCTCGACCTCCGCCTGCCCGACATCTCGGGCTTCGAGGTGCTGGCCCGCATCCGTGACCGGGGAACGCTGCCCGACCTACCGGTGGTGGTCTTCACCGGGCGCGAGCTGACGCCGGACGAGGACCGGCAGCTGCAAGAGCTGGCTCGCACCGTGGTGCTCAAGGGGGTGGAGTCGCCGGAGCGGCTGCTCGACGAGACGGCCATCTTCCTCCACCGGGTGGTGTCCGACCTTCCGCCGCACAAGCAGAGGATGCTGGAGAAGCTGCACCGCTCCGACGAGGACCTCCGCGGCCGGAAGGTCCTGGTGGTGGACGACGACGTCCGGAACATCTTCGCCCTGGGCAGCGTGCTCGAGCGTCACGGGATGGACGTGCTGACCGCCCAGACCGGCCGGGAGGCCATCTCGCTCCTCGAGTCCACACCCAGCGTGGCGGTGGTGCTGATGGACATCATGATGCCCGAGATGGATGGCTTCCAGACCATCCAGGTCATCCGCCGCGACCAGGCGTTCCGGCGCCTGCCCATCGTGGCCCTCACCGCCAAGGCGATGAAGGGCGACCGCGAGAAGTGCCTCGACGCGGGCGCCTCGGACTACCTCGCCAAGCCGGTCAACACCGACCAGCTCCTGGCCACGCTCAGGAACTGGCTGCACCGGTAGGCGTCGGCGAGCAATGGGCGGGGGCGGCGACGCCGATGCCCCCGCGTCACAGCGGAGACCGGCTGGGTTGATCGTGAGGATCGCGCCGCAATCGCGGCCGAGGCCTAGGAGCGAGGAGGGCGCGGGGCTCGGGTCCCGTAACCGAGGAGCGACGACGGGTTCGGCCGCGAGGGCAAGCGAGGACCGGTCAACCCGGCCGGTTTCCGCTGTCAGCGGCAATGCGCCCGGATCATCTCCACGAGAACGCCCGCATCGACCGGCTTCGGGATGAGGTCCGCCACCTGCGGATTGTCGCGAACGTGCGCCGGGAGCAGGGTGGCGGAGAAGAGGAGCACGGGAGTGCTGCGAAGCTGTTCCCGGGCCCGGTCCAGGAACTCCAGCCCGTCCACCCCTGGCATCAAGAGATCCAGGATGATGGTGCAGAACCGGTGATGCCCCTGAGCGAGCATCTCCAGCGCTGCGCCTCCGTCCCGGGCGGAGACGACGTGGAAGCCCTCCTCGGTGAGGATCTGCTCCACGGCATCGCGGACGTCCTCGTCGTCCTCGACCAGGAGGATTGTCCTTCTTCCGCTCCCTGTCCCTGTGCTCCCCTGCACGGTCCCTAGGTAAGGCGCGTTCTGCCCGGCGCCCATGTCGCCAGAGGGAGGTGCGATTGCCATGCGCTGGACAGGGTCCGGCAACCGACATCGCAGGGGCTCTGGAACGGTGGGCCGCTTGCGGGTTGCCGCTGGTGCCCGGCCCTTCCGGGCTCCCTTCTTGCGACTCGCCGCATCGGCCGCTCGGACCTGATGCAACACGGCTACGTTCCGCCTCCATGGCCCTGCTCACCTTGCTTCTCCTCGCCGCCGGCGCTCCACAGCCGCCCGCATCGCTCGAGCGCGACGTGCGCGCGCTGATCGGGATCCGCAGCTCGAACGCACCCAGCCTCTCTCCTGACGGCAGGCGGGTCGCCTACCTGTCCAACATCACCGGGTCGCCCCAGGTCTGGACCGTCTCCACCCAGGGTGGCTGGCCGGAGCTGGTGACGAGCTTCGACGACCCGGTCACGGGCGTGGAGTGGTCGCCGGCCGGTGACTGGCTGGCGGTGCAGGTCGCCCCCGGCGGGGGGATGAACCAGCAGATCTGGCGCGTGCGGCCCGACGGCTCGGAGGCCGAGCGCCTCACCCCTGGGGGAAAGGAGACCAACCAGCTGATGGGCTGGGACCACGCCGGCCGGGCGCTGGTCGTGACCAGCAACACGCGCGATCCCTCGTCCACCGACATCTACCTCCTCGCGCCCGGGGCGACCGCCCTTGGAACGCCGGCGTACGTCGGCAAGGGGATGAACGGCGCCGACGACGTCGCCCGCGACGGCCGGCGGATCCTCGTGAACCGGCTGGTCTCCCGCGGAAGCAACGACCTGCTGCTCTACGAGCTCGGCTCGCGCGAGGAGACCCTGCTCACGCCGCACGAGGGGCCCGGCAACTTCGACGGGCGGCTCTCCCCGGACGGGCGGACCGTGTGGCTCTCCAGCGACAAGGATCGGGAACTGCCCGCGTTTGCGCGGGTCCGCCTCGGCGCCGACGGCCGCCCCGGCCCGATCGAGGTCGTCGCCGCGCGCCCCGACGCCGGACTGCAGGGCTTCGAGATCGACGAGACCGGCAAGCGCGCCCTGCTGGTGTGGAACGTGGCAGGACGGTCCGAGCTCGCCCTGCTGGACCTCGGCACCGGGCGCAGCCGTCCAGTCACCGGCGCCCCCTTCGACGTGGCGGGCGGGATCTCCCGTTCACGCGACGGGCGTCTCTGGGCCTTCTCCGCCGCGGGGGCGAACCGGCCCACCGACGTGTGGCTCCTCGACGGCCAGAGCGGCCGGCTGCGCCAGCTCACCAGGAGCGCGCACCCCGGCGTCACGCTGGACAAGCTCGTCCGTCCCGAGCTGGTGCGTTTCGACGCCCACGACGGGCTGCCGCTGTCCGCGTGGCTCTACCGTGCGCCGGGGCAGCGCGGCCCCGGTCCGGTGGTGCTCTCTTTCCACGGCGGGCCCGAGGGGCAGGAGGTGCCGGCCTTCCGCGCCGACTACCAGGTGCTGCTGGCGCAGGGGATCTCGGTGTTCGCGCCCAACATCCGCGGCTCCCGCGGTTTCGGAAAGCGCTTCCTCAGCCTCGACAACGGGGCGCTGCGGGTGGAGGCGGTGAAGGACCTGAAGGACTGCGCGGACTGGGTGGTGAAGTCGGGGGTGGGAGACCCGAAGCGGCTGGGGGTGATGGGCGGCTCCTACGGCGGCTACATGGTCATGGCCGGGCTGACCCAGTACCCGGGCCTGTTCGCCGCCGGCGCGAATCTCTTCGGCATCGTGAACTTCGAGACCTTCTTCCGCGACACCGAGCCGTGGATGGCCGCCATCTCCACCGTGGAGTACGGCGACCCGAAGACCCAGCCGGAGCTGCTGAAGCAGCTCTCGCCCATCCACAAGCTCGACAAGATCCGCACCCCGACCATCGTCCTCCACGGCGCGAACGACACCAACGTCCCCGTGGTGGAGGCCGAGCAGGTGGTGGCCGCGCTCAAGAAGAACAACGTCCCCGTCGAGTACGTGCTCTTCCCCGACGAGGGACACGGGTTCCGCAAGCTGCCCAACCGGATCCGCGCGGCGGTGGAGATGACCAGCTTCTTCCGCCGCTACCTCGCGGGAGACCCCACGGCAGCCACCGGACCCGCCGCCCGTTGAGCCCGCGCCCCCGAAGCCGGTAGAGAAGGGGTCGCCCCAAACCGGGCGGGATCGCCTGGCCCTTGCTGCCCTCGCGGCCGGTCTCCGCGTCGCTCGTCGGTCACGGGGGCCCGCCCCGCTCCCTCCTTGACCTCGTCCGCGATTGCGGCGCAATCATCCGTGGACCCCACGCGGTCTCCACCCTGATGCCCTCGCCCATCCTCCCGACCGATCCGGGCTTCGTCGACGTGACCTTCACCGTCGAGCCCAACTACGCCGGCTGGCGGCTGGACCGCTACCTCTGCGAGAAGATCCGCCGGCTGTCGCGGACCCGGGTCCGCCGCATCCTGGAGCGGAGCCTGGTCTCGGACCGGCCCCTGAAGCCCAGCACCCGCGTCCGGCCGGGGCTCACCTTCACCCTGCGCCGCCGTGCCCACGCCGAGCCCGAGGTGCCGGAGGACATCGTCGAGCTGTACCTCGACGGGAGCCTTCTGGTGCTGGACAAGCCGGCCGGCCTGCCCATCCATCCCACCGCGCGGTACCACCACAACACGCTGGTGAAGCTGCTGGAGCGGAGGCACGGCCCCTCGCTCCGGGCGGATCCCGCGCACCGGCTGGACCGGGAGACCTCGGGGCTCCTCGTCTGCGGCCGCGGCGCCGAGGCCTCGCGGGCCCTGATGCGCGCCTTCCAGTCCGGGGAGGTCCACAAGGAGTACCTCGCGGTGGTCGAGGGCCATCCTCCGGACACCTTCGCCGTGGATGCCCCCATCGCCGAGGGCACCGCCGAGGTCCGGATCGCCGTCCGGATCGACCGTCACGCGGGCAAGCCCGCCCGGACTCGCTTCGCGGTGGAGCGCCGCTTCCGGCGGGAGGGCGAGCCGTTCGCTCTGGTGCGGTGCCTGCCCGAGACCGGCCGGCAGCACCAGATCCGCATCCACGCCCGCGAGGCCGGGTTCCCGCTGGTGGGGGACAAGATCTACGGCCCCGACCCCGGCTACTTCGACCGCTTCAGCAAGCGCTGCCTCGAAACGGAGGCCTGGGCGCGCCTGCGGCTGCCCCGGCACGCCCTTCACGCTGCCCGGCTGGAATTCCCGCATCCGGTCACCGGGGTCCGGCTGGCCTTCGACTGTCCGCTGCCGCCGGATCTGTCCATTTTCTGCCCTGCCGCACCGGGGTCGGGTGAGGTGGGCGTAGCGGCGACGTCCCCGCTCCTGACCGCCGCCTGAGCCGGACCCCCGCCACTTGCGGTCAGCGTGCCCCGGACGCGATCCTCTACTTCAATGCTGAAGGGGCGTTACGACGAGGGCCCACATCGGGACCAGCAGCCGCCACAGGTTCTGGTGGTCGACGATGAGCCGGCGAACGTCCGGCTCGTCCAGGCGTACTTGAAGGCGGAGGGCTTCCGCGTGCTCGGCGCGTTCAGCGGCGCCGAGGCCCTGGAGCAGGTGGACAAGGGAGGCGTGGACCTCGTCCTCCTCGACATTCGCATGCCGCACATGGACGGGTTCGAGGTCTGCCGGCGGATCCGCCAGAACCCGGCCTGCGCGCGCATGCCGGTGGTGTTCCTCACCGCGGAGTTCAACGACGCGGACAGCGAGCTGCAGGGCCTCGAGGCCGGCGCCGACGAGTACCTGCACAAGCCCATCCAGCGCCGCGCGCTGGTCGCCCGGGTCCGCAACCTCATCCGCCTCGCCGACGCCGAGCGCGACCGCCGGATGGCCACCCAGCTCGCCCAGAGCGAGAAGCTCGCTGCGATCGGGCAGATCGCCGCCGGCGTGGCACACGAGATCAACAACCCGCTGGCCTTCATCCTCAGCAATCTCACCTCGCTGAAGAGTTACGTCGACGATGTGAAGCAGGTCATCGCCGCGTACCGCCTCTCGCCGGCGGAGGGCCGCGAGCTCGAGGAGCGCATCGGCTTCCAGCAGACGCTGGACGACATCGACTCTCTCCTGGGCGAGACCAGCGAGGGCGGGCAGCGGGTGCGGACCATCGTCCAGGAGCTGAAGACCTTCAGCCGCGCGGACGAGAACCAGGTCCTCGAGCCGGTGGATCTGGCGGACATCGCCGCCTCCACCCTGCTGCTGACCGAGCGCGAGCTGGCGAGCCGGGCCCGCGTGGTGAAGGACCTCCGCGCGGCGCCGGTGGCCAGCGCTCCGCGGGGGAAGCTGCACCAGGTGGTGATGAATCTCCTGGTCAACGCGATGCAGGCCCTCGGCGACAAGGAACCGAGGGAGAACGAGATCCGCGTGCTCACCGGGACCGAGGGCAGAGAGTCGGTGCTCAGCGTGTCGGATACCGGCTGCGGCATCCCGGAGGAGGCGCAAGGTCGAATCTTCGAGCCGTTCTTCACGACCAAGCCGGTGGGGATCGGCACCGGCATCGGCCTCTCCGTCTGCCAGGCGGTGGTGCAAAAGCTCGGTGGGAGGATCTCCGTCCGGAGCACGGTGGGGCAGGGCACCACCTTCGAGGTCCGCGTCCCGACCGAGCCCGTATCAGTGAGCGACCCCGAGCCGGCCGCCCCGCCCGCTGCCGCCCAGAAGGCGTCCGCCTAGATCGCGGTCTCGGGCGTTGCACCCGCGAGTAGGGTCCGCATCGGGAGATCTCCATGCCGAGGCTCACCCCGATGCTCGTCCTCTTTCTCGGTGCGACACCCCCTGCCGAGGACGTCCCGGCGCTCCTGCGCGCCCGCGCCGAGCAGCTGCTCGACGCCATCACCCGGGGCGACCCGTCGATCTGGGACCAGGCCATGGATGCCCGCGCCCGGGTCATCGACGAGCAGGGCGAGGTGCTCGACCGGAAGGCGATGCTGGCCAGCATCCGTCCTCTCCCGCCCGGCGTGAGCGGCGTGCTGCGTCCCGTCGAGTTCCAGGCGACCGTGGTCGGCGACACCGCGGTCACCACCTACGTCGCCGACGAGGACGAGACCTTCCACGGTGCCCGGATTCACTCCCGCTACCGGATTGGAGAAACGTGGGTGAAGCGCGAGGGCACCTGGAAGCTGCTCTCGGTGCAGCTGCTCGCGCTGCGCACCGATCCGCCGGCGCTCCCCACCACCGCCGAGCAGCGGCGGGCCTACTGTGGCCGGTACCGCCTCGGGGACCTCACCTACGTCGTCGAGTGTGAGACGGACGGCCTGACCGGCGGAACGCCGGGCAAGGCGCGCAAGGCGCTCCGCCTCGAGTCACCGGACGTCTTCTTCGTCCCGGGAGAGCCGCGCACGCGTCGCATCTTCCAGCGTGACGCCGCAGGCCGCGTCACCGGTTTTCTCGAGCGGCGCGAATCCTGGGATCTGCCCTGGAAACGGGCCGACTGACGCGTCACCCCCGCGTGATACCTCGCCCGGTCGAGGAGAGGCGTCACGGTCCCCCCACCCGAGGTCCGCGGTCACACTCGGCACGCGTCCCACGGGCGCCGGACGCCTCTTCCTCGCCCGATCCGGAGCGCCGATGGGTGAGGACCATCGCCCGGGACCGGACCCGCGCCTCGCGCCCCCCCGCGCAGCGCGCGTTCCCGAGCTGTGGGTGGTGATCGAGGTGCCGGAGCCGGTGCGCAGCGAGGTGCTCGCCGTGCGCAGGATCGTGAGCCGCACCAGCCAGGGAGTCCCGGTGGGCATCGGGTCGGTCGGACCGCTCCCGCCGCAGGACGCGGCCGAGGTGCGCCGGGTGCTCGACCTGGTGGGCGAGGAGACCGGGCCGATCATCGGCCGTTTCGTTGCGCTGCGAAGATTCCCGCAAACCCGTTACGTGTACCTGGCGCCGGACGACGAGATGGCCACCTCGCTGCTCATCCTCCAGGATCGGCTGGTGGAGGCGGGCCTGAAGCTGGCCCCAGACGTCTACCAGGCCACGCCGCACGCGGTGATCGGCCGGGTCCCCCCCGAGGCGGAGATGGAGGTGGCCGCCGCCGCGCGCGCGCTGGTCCCTTCACCGACGTTCCGGATGACCACCATGGCGCTGTGGAGCCTGAGCGAGCGCGAGGCCAGCTGCCTCCATCGCGTGCTGCTCTCCGGGGTTCTCTAGTGCCGTTTCGCAGATCCGTTCTGTCTCCTGACACGTTGTGATGAAGAGCGCCCGGCCGTCGCCTCGGGAGGACCACGGAATGGCGGGCTGGAGCGGCGATCGAGGAGGGAAGGGCGGCGTGCCTTCTGCTGAAGGCGGAGTGGACCCGAGGGTCGGCAGTGACCGCCATGCGGATTCGCGGGGATGCACCGTCGATCGGCGAGGCGTGAAGGTGCACTTCGGTGTGGAGCGCCGGGAGCCGCACATGATACGACCCCGCTCCGTTTTTCTCGTTTTGCGAGCACTGGGGGTGGGCCGGTGAAGCAGGACGTGGTGCTGGTGGCGTCTGAGAACGCCGAGACTCGGCGAGAGCTCGCCGAACGCCTGGACTGGGATGACGTCCCCTTCCACCTCGCCTCGAGCGCCTACGAGGCGGTCCGGGCAATCGCCGTCCTTCCCGCCGGCACCCGCCTCTTCGTGGTGCTCGACTTCGCCCGCCGGCCGCGCGCCCGCGTGATGGATGCTCTCCGCGCCCGCGTTGGTCTGGAGGTCCAGCTGCTGCTGCTCCACGACGCGCAGGAGGACGGACTCACCGACGAGAAGGTAGTCGAGCACGTGCGGCGCCCTGCGGTGCCGGGCTACCTCTACAGCCTCGTCGAGCGGCACTCGGGCGCCGTCGCAGTCTGAGCCGACGAGGGGCCGCGCGGCGCCTCGTGTGATCTCGCGCGCCGGATCTGCCGGCGAGCAATTGCACTCGTCCGGCTCCGAGGGGACGGTGAGCTCCACGTGCGCGGAGCCTGTGCACGGCCTGGCCGGCCTCCGCGACTCCGCGAGGCCCTGCTCCCTGAATCCGGAGCTCCAGCGCCAGGCAGACCCGGACCTCGGTGACGGTTCGCGCTCTCGAGCGTCCCGCGCGGACATCGGGGACCGGTCCCCACCG
>JBKPMY010000300.1:0-2826 GCA_046732375.1 Myxococcota bacterium | reverse complement strand
TCGCAGGGCCGCACAGCCCCCGGATGTCCGCCGCCACGCCCGCGACCTGGTGTGCCTTGAGCCCGATGATGACCAGATCCTGGACGCCCAGCTCGGCCATGCGATCGGTGGCGCGGACCGGGAAGGTCCTCTCAGTTCCATCTTCCTGAAGCGTCAGGCCCCTCTCGCGAATGGCCGCCAGATGTGGCCCGCGGACGACGACGCTGACCTCCTGGCCGATCGCGGCCAGCTTCGCAGCAACGAGCCCGCCGATCGCCCCGGCGCCGACGACGCAGATCTTCATGTCACGATCCCAGGCCCAGCTTCTGGGCCAGGCCAATGCGCTGGAGCTTACCGGTCGGCCCCTTCGGGATCTCCGTCAGGAACACCACCTTCCGCGGGACCTTGAAGCCGGCCAGCCTCGCCGCGCAGAAGTTGTGTAGCTCTCGCTCGGTCGCCGTCGCCCCCTCCCGGAGCACCACCGCCGCCGCCACCTCCTCGCCGAGCTTGTCGTGTGGCATGGCGAAGGTGAGCACCTGGGCCACCGCTGGGTGCGACGAGAGCACCTCGTCCACCTCCAGCGGGGAGAACTTCTCGCCGCCGCGGTTGATCTGCTCCTTGATCCGACCGGTGAGCCGGAGGTAGCCCTCCTCGTCGAGGACGCCCTGGTCGCCGGTCCGGAACCAGCCGTCCAGGAAGGACTTCGCGTTGGCCTCCGGATTCGCCTCGTAGGCTGGAGTGACGTTCGGCCCGCGGACGGCGACCTCGCCCACCTCACCGCGCGGCAGGGCCCTCCATTCCTCGTCGAGGATCGCCACCTCCGGTCCCGCTGCCAGGCCCACCGAGCCGGGCTTGCGTGCCTGCGGGGGGAGGGGATTGGAGGCCATCTGATGGGCGGCCTCGGTCATCCCGTAGCTCTCGATGACCGGGACGCCGAAGGTCTTCTCCATCTCCAGCATCACCTGCGCTGGGAGCGATGCCGAGGAGGAGCGGATGAGCCGCACCCGGCTCCGGGCGATCACGTCGCGGTGACGTTGGGCCCGGGCGAGGATCGCCTGGTGCATGGTGGGCACCGCGGTGTACCAGGTGGGCCGCACCTCATCGAGCCAGGCGAAGAACCTGAGGGCGTTGAAGCCCGGGGTGCACGAGACCGAGGCGCCGGCGGCCAGCGAGGCGAGCGTCGCCGCCATGAGCCCGTGGATGTGGAACAGCGGCATGATGTTCAGGCACACGTCGTCCCGGGTGAGGGCGAGGGTCCGGCCGATGTTCTCGGCGCTGGCGAGGAGGTTCCGCTGCAGCAGCGGGACCAGCTTCGGCCGGGAGGTCGTGCCCGAGGTGTGGAGGAGGAGCGCCGGATCGTTTTCGTCGCCGATCCCCCCTCGGGCGGGGGTTCCCTTCGCGCCGCCCGAGAGCGTGAACCACCCTGCGCCCCGGGCGCGGTCGGCGGTCAGCTCGAGCACGGGGATCGACATCTTCTTCGCAGTGGCCCGGGCCGGCGAATCGACGCCCGCCTCCAGGACCAGCGCCTTCGGCTGGAGGTCACCGAGGTAGAACTCGAGATCCTTCTCCCGGTACCCCGGATTCAGCGGCGCGGTGGCGGCACCCGCGGCGATGCAGAGGAACGAGCTCGCCATCTCCGGCCCGTTGTGGAGCACGATCGCCACGCGGTCGCCACGGCCGATGCCCGCCGAGTTCAGCGTCTCCACCGTGCGTCGGGCAAGCGCCTGGAGGTCGCGGTAGAGGAGGGACTTCACACCCTGGGGGGCGCCGATGGCCGGCGCCTCGGCCGGACCTGCCTCGAGGAGTGCGACGATCGATGGGTGGGGCATGCCCCCTGAGTCTAAGCACGACTGATGCCGAGCGCGTCGGGGGATGAGCTCCTCGCTCATCGCCTGCTGCCGCAGCGCGCATTCTTCAAGCCATTAACTGTTCGACCTGTTCTTCAATCAGCGCAGGCCCGCCGCGACGGCCACTTCGGGATGCGAAGCGTAGCTCACGTGCGGCACCTGCGAGTGCATCTTCCTCCTGCGCAGCACGAAGTAGGCGAGGACGGCCGCCACCGTGTCGGCCTGATGCTGAACGGCATCATCGGCCAGGCGCTTCTCGTGGGTCTGCCGGTGGCCCTCGCGGCACGGCGCTTCCTCGGCGTCGTCCGGGAGGAGACCCGGACCCGTGCGCGGACGCCGTCCCCGCCTGAGCGCGGCCGTGCGGGGGCCGCTGACCTGGCGTCAGTGGCTCACGCAGGCGAACGGATTCTCGGCGACGGAGGGCGCGGGGAATCTGTACACGCCGGTGAGGCACACTCGTCTGTCGATTCGGGTCCAAAGACGACGGGCGCTGCGCTGAGGTTGTTGTAGTCGCAGGTCGTCTGGAGATTGTCGCCGTTCACCACCGTCACGTTCTTCGAGTCGAAAACCTGCTGGTTGAAGTCATAGCTCGCGTCATGCAGTGTCGACGAACCGGAATGGGTGAGGGTGACGGTGTGGTGGACGCCCAGCCGATTCTGCATCGGCAGCAGCGTCGACTGACTGTGGCCGCCGCGGTCAGGGGGCTGGCCTGCGCGCCGATCCCGCCGTCCAGCAACATCGTGGTCCCGGAGCGGAAGCTCTCGGTGGGGGATGTTTCCGGGGGATCGCGTGTGGGGCAGCCCGCTGAGGCGGGAGCCTAGGCGCGTGGGGAGGTGCTCCCGGAGCGCTCGCTGAGGGGCAGGTGGAGGGGCCGGGACGACGGAGGGGCGCAGCCGGGCATTGGGAGCGGGGCTCGAGGGCCAGGTTGCTTTTCTGCCCCTACATCTGGTGCATCGCCGCATCTCCGGTGAGAAGGTCGCTTGCCATGGCTCTCTACAAC
>JBKPMY010000299.1:0-7520 GCA_046732375.1 Myxococcota bacterium | reverse complement strand
CATGCGCACTCCTCCAAGGTGGCCGCGTGCCCTGAGCGGCCCGATCCCTGTCGCCCGCTGTACCGTCATGCTGTGATGGCAGTCAAAAGAAATTCGAGGAATGCGCGGTCACGCGGCCGCGTTGTTGCGGCCCGCCAACCGCGACCGGGAGTGCGGTGATGCCCCACAGCGTCCTCCTCGTCGACGACGAGAAGAACATCCTGCTCACGCTCAGCCAGGCCCTGCAGCTGGCCGGCTACCAGACCGAGCTCGCCAGCACGGGAAAGCTCGGCCTCGAGGTGGCGCTCGCCCGCCCCGTCGACGCCGTGCTGCTCGACGTGCAGCTGCCCGACCTGGACGGCCTCAGCGTGCTCGAGCAGCTGCTGCAGGCCCGCCCCGGGCTTCCCGTCTTGATGATGTCCGGGCACGGCACCATCGAGACCGCGGTCAAGGCCACCCGGCTCGGCGCCCGGGACTTCCTGGAGAAGCCGATCGGCCGGGACCGGCTGCTGGTCGCGCTCCGGAACGCGCTCGAGCTGAAGGACGTGGTCGAGGAGCTGGAGTCCCTTCGGGCCGAGAGCGGCAGGTACGAGATGGTGGGACAGGGCCCGGCAATGCAGCGGCTCTACCACCTGGTCCAGAGAGCCGCTCCCAGCGAGGGACGGGTCCTGATCACCGGCGAGAACGGCACCGGCAAGGAGCTGGTCGCCCGCGCCCTCCACCGGAACAGCCGGCGAGGCTCGGGTCCCTTCGTCCGGGTGAACTGCGCCGCGGTGCCGCACGAGCTCATCGAGAGCGAGCTCTTCGGCCACGAGAAGGGAGCCTTCACCGGGGCCCAGGCCTTGCGGCGAGGCAAGTTCGAGCTGGCCTCCGGCGGGACGCTGTTCCTCGACGAGGTCGGTGACATGCCTCCCACCATGCAGGCCAAGCTCCTCCGGGTCCTCCAGGAGTCCGAGTTCGAGCGGGTGGGCGGCACCGAAACTCTGAAGGTCGACGTGCGGGTGGTCGCCGCGACCAACCGCGACCTGGAGGCGGAGGTCGCCGAGGGCCGCTTCCGCGAAGACCTCTACTACCGGCTGGCCGTCGTGCAGATCCGCACCCCGCCGCTTCGCGAGCACCGGGAGGACCTCCCGGACCTCATCTCCGCCTTCCTCGACGAGGCCTGTCACCGGAACGGGCGGCGACCGCTGAGGCTCACCCCGGAGGCGGTCGCGGTGCTCTCGGCCCACGACTACCCCGGCAACGTGCGCGAGCTGAGGAACCTCGTGGAGCGCCTGGCCATCCTCTGCGAGGGGCCGCAGGTCTCGGGAGACGAGGCGCGCGAGCTGCTTCCCCGTCCCCGTCCGGTCCGCGCGCAGGGGTCCCCGCCCTCCCCCACCGGCGAGCAGAAGACCGCCGCCGCGCTCCGTCCGGTGGGCGAGAAGCCCTTCCGGGACCTGGTGGACGACGCCGAACGGGAGATCATCCTCCGCACCCTGGCCTTCACCCGGGACAACGCCACCGAGGCGGCCCGGCTGCTCGACCTCGAGCGCGGGCACTTCTACAAGAAGATGAAGGCCCTCGGCATTCGCCGTCCCCGCGCGCAGACCCCCGACGCGACCGAGGCCGACTCCGGCCCCGATGAGGGAGCGGGCTCCTCCGAATCGACCTGAGCGGCGGACCGGTGGGGCCGCCGTCGCTACCGAGCCCCGGTGGGCGTCGGGCTCATCCGGCGCTGCGCGGGAATCCGCGGAGTGGCCCCCACGGAGGCACCGACGGGCCGAGCGAAGCCACCCGAGCGGACGCTGGAGGCCATCCGGTAGTACGGAACGAGCGCGGCGTTCGACGGGTTGCGGAACTCGGCCGAGTTGTCCACCAGGCGATCAGTCCCTCTCGGCGCGCCGACGTTCAGGAGCATCGCCAGCGCACCGGCGACCTCGACGTCCGACCAGCGGGCCATGGTCGCCGGCAGCGACACCGAGACGGGCTCGATGCGGCTCCCGCACCCGCGGCTTCCGGAGTAATAGCTCCCGGTCCAGCGCACGTCCCACCCGCAGGCCCCGACCCGGCCGTTGATCCGGTCGACCGACAGCTCGAAGGTGCTGATCGCGCCGCCGAAGATCCCGTTCACCAGGAGACCGGCCGGCGTTCGCTCCACCTTCACCTGGAAGGGGGCGCCCCGGTACACCCCGGCGCCCTCGTCCTCGCTGAAGCCCACGATCACCGGCACCCCGTCAGCGCGTCCGCGGATCTCTCCGTTGCTCCGCCCCAGGGCGAAGTCCGGCTGGACCCCGAGGATCTCGTCATCGGTGACGCGGACACCCCAGTGATCCGCCTGTCCGCCGATCTCGAAGGTGTCCACGGTGCTCGCCCGGGCGATGCCCCAGTCGGGCGCGGGCACCGTCTCCGCGGGAGCGTGGGCACAGCCCGCCGCGAGAAGCAGCGCAATGGGGAGAGCACGAGCAACCATGACCGACACTCCGTTCCAGGCCAACCTCCGGAGCATAGGCCGGACGGGGCCGGGAGTTCGACGCAGCGCCCGAGCGCGCTATTCACCGAACCGATCGGACGCAGGCTCCGCCTCGCCGGCAAGGCGGAACCGTGCCCAGACCGGCGCGTGGTCGGACGGCTGCGGACCCTTCCGCGCCTCCCGGTCGATCCCCGCCGCCTGCAGCGCGGTTGCGAGGGGCCCGGCGGCGTAGATGTGGTCCAGCCTCAGGCCCCGGTTCTTCTGGAAGCCGAGCATCCGGTAGTCCCACCAGCTGTAGCGGCCCGGCTCGGGATGGAGCCGCCGGAAGGTGTCCTCGAGCCCGAACTCCACCGCTCGCTTCAGTGCCGCCCGTTCCGGGAGCGAGAAGAGGGTCTGACCCTCCCAGAGGCGGGGGTCCCAGACGTCGCGCTCTTCCGGCGCCACGTTGAAGTCGCCGCACACGAGAAGCGGCTGATCGGCCCGGTGCCGCACGTCTAGCCAGCGGCGAAGCCGGCCGTACCACTCGAGCTTCTGCTGGTACGCGGGCGAGCCGACCGCCTGCCCGTTGGGCGCATACACCGAGGTCACCCGGATGCCCGCGACGGTGGCGCTCAGCACGCGCGCCGCATCGTCGTCCTCGCCGTCCAGGAAGCCGCGCTCGAGGCGCTCGGGCTCGCTCCGGGCGACGATCGCCACGCCGTTGTAGCTCTTCTGCCCGAACAGCGCCGGGTGGTAGCCGAGCGCCCGGACCTGGTCGGACGGGAACTGCTCGTCGGTGCACTTCAATTCCTGAAGGCAGACGACGTCCGGGCGCCGGGCCTCGAGCCAGCCGAGGAGCCGGTCGGTCCGGGCGCGCACCGAGTTGATGTTCCAGCTGGCGACGAGCACGGTGGAGCCCGGCACCCTCGCACAGCCCGGACACCTCCGCATCACCAGCTCGCGGGGGCCTCGCTGATGGCGGAAACCGAGCGGGTTGACCGGCCCTCGCTGGCCCTCCGACGCAATCTTTCCGCTCGACCCACTCGGTCTCCGCCATGACACGGCAGCACGCGGGCGGCTGGCCGCATTCGCCACCGTTTCTCCTGGATGACCCGATGGCACGGCGGGCGCAGTGGAGGGACTGCCGAGGGACCCGGAGGTCCCGATGAGGAGCTCGTCGATGTCGAAGCATCTGCTGGCCGTTCCGCTCGCCGCCGCGCTGGTGGTGGGTTGTCAGAAGTCCCCCGCGCCGTCGCCGCCCGTGTCCCGCGTGGAGGTGCCGGTCCCTGCCGCCACGCCGGCGCCCGCGCCGGCGATCGTCCAGACGCCGAAGCCCACCGGCGCCCCGGTCGATACCCTGGCCCTGCCTCGCTCGGGCCTGCCCGGCGTCGACCACCTCGCCCGGGCGGAGAAGCTGCGCGACGAGGGCGACACGGCCGGTGCGCTGGTCGAGGCACGCCGGGCCCTCGCCGACGACGCCGAGGACGCCGAGGCGCTCGCGCTGATTGCCCGTCTGGCGCGTGCCTCCCGGCAGCTGACCCTCGCCGCAGAGGCCTACGAGCGGCTGGGGCGCATCGACCCCGAGGACGCGGTCTCCCTGGTGCAGGCGGCGCGGATGCGCCTGGCCGCGGGGAACGTCGAGGCCGCCGAGGCGCTGGCCCGGTCCGCGGTGGGCCGGGACGAGGAGAACGTCGAGGCCTGGCAGGCGCTGGGCCGCGCCCAGCTGAGCTCCGGGAATCTCGCCGGGGCCATCCACTCCCTCGACCAGGCTCGCACCATCGACCCCTCGCACGGGTGGGTGCTGAACAATCTGGGCTTCGCCTACCTCCGGGCCAGCCGCAATCCGGAGGCGCTCGAGCTGCTCGAGCGCTCGGCCGAGCTGCTCCCCGAGGCCGCGGTGGTGCACAACAACCTCGGGGTCGCCCGGGAGCGCACCGGTGACCTGGACGCCGCGCGGGAGGCCTACGCCCGCTCTGCGCTGCTCGCTCCGAAGTACGTGAAGGCGCGGGTGAACGGCGAGCGCACCGCGATGCTCCGCTCGGCACCCGATGCCGGGGTCGAGGACACGCACACCCCGCAGGTGGACGACGGCGAGGAGTAAACTCGCCTCCCGGACTGCACGCCGGTCCGACGCTTCACCCTGCCCGGGGGAGCGTCGGACCGGCAGGCATTCCGGTGTTACGCTCCCCAGCTTCCACGCCCCGATGGCCCGCCGCACCTCTCGACCGTCCGTCCTCCGCCGGCTCCTCCTGGTCCTCGGTGCGCTCGTGCTCGCGCTGGTCGGGATCGTGGTCGGGGTCTTCCTCTGGTTCAACCGCGGACTGCCCTCGGTGGAGGCGCTGCGCGACTACCAGCCGCCGCAGGTCACGAAGGTCACCTGCGCCGACGGCAAGGTCTGCGCGGAGTATTTCCTCGAGCGGCGCACGCTGGTCGACGCGGCGGCGCTTCCCGTACACGTGCGCAACGCCTTTCTCGCCGCGGAGGACGCGGACTTCTACCGCCACGAGGGCCTGGACTACATCGGCATGGTCCGCGCCGGCATCAAGGCCCTTCTTCCGGGCGGGCACCTCACCGGCGCCTCCACCATCACCCAGCAGGCCTGCCGGAATCTCCTCTTGTCCCAGGAGCGCAAGCTCAGCCGGAAGATCCGCGAGTGGATCCTCACCCCGCGGATGGAGCGTGCGCTGACCAAGGACCAGATCCTCAATCTGTACCTGAACCAGATCTACTTCGGGCACAACCGCTACGGCGTGGAGGAGGCGGCGCTCTACTACTTCGGCAAGCACGCCTCCGCGCTGAGCGTGGCCGAGGCGGCCATGCTCGCCGGCGTCGTCCAGCAGCCGGAGCGCATCAACCCCGTCACCAGCATGACCCGGGCGAAGGCGCGGCAGACCTACGTCGTGGATCAGATGCTGAAGCACGGGCTGCTGGGCGCCCGCGAGCATGACGGCGCGCTGAAGGCGGAGGTGGTGCTCGGACCCCGGCCAGTTCCTCCGGTGGGTCCCTACTACGTCGAGGAGATCCGCCGGATGCTGGTGGCCCGCTACGGAGACACGGCGGTCCTCACCAGCGGGATGCGGGTGGAGATCGCCATGGACCCGAAGCTCCAGGCGCTCGCCGACACTGCGCTCCGGGAGGGACTGGAGACGCTCGACCGGCGCATGGGGTACCAGGGCGCGCTGGGAGAGCTGGACAGCAAGCGGTTCACCCAGCTCCGGAGCTTGCTGGAGAAGCGCCTGGCCGACACCGGCCGCCGCAGCCAGGAGGGAGCGCTGCTGGCGGACCTGTCTCGCCTCGCCCAGCCGAAGCAGACCGCGGCCGAGGACGAAGGCGCGGAGGAGCGGCCGGAGACCAGCGCCGAGGGCGAGGCCGCACCCTCCTCGGACGAGGTCCTCGTCCGGGCCGTCCCGCTCGTTCCACTCAAGGAGGGGCTGCGCCTGGGGGGCTACGTCACCCAGGTGGACGATTCCAGGAAGACGGCCACACTCGACTTCGTCGGACGTCAGGGCACCCTCGTTTTCTCCACCGTGGCCTGGGCGCGGCCGCGCGGCGTGGGCAAGTGGACCCAGGCGCCGGGGAAGCTCTCCGACGTCCTGAAACCGGGCCAGCTGGTGCGGGCGCGCGTCCTGACGGTCCCCCCGGCCGGCAAGCCCATCGAGGTGACGCTGGACCAGGTGCCCGAGGTGCAGGGTGCGCTGGTGGTCATCGACCCCGCCACGCGCCGGGTCCTGGCGCTGAGCGGGGGCTACGATTTCGCGCGCTCGTCGTTCAACCGCGCCACCCAGGCGCGCCGGCAGCCCGGCTCGGCGTTCAAGCCCTTCCTCTACGCGGCGGCGCTGCAGAGCCAGAAGTTCACCCCGGTCTCGGTGCTCAACGACGCCCCCGAGGCGGTGCGCGATCCCTGGACCGGGAAGGTGTGGAAGCCGCACAACTACGAGCGGAGTGGGTTCGAGGGCCCCATGACGCTGCGCCAGGCGTTGACCAAGTCCAAGAACACGGTGTCCGTCCGCCTCATCGAGGCCATCACCCCTCAAGTCGCCATCGACTTCGCCCGGCGAGCCGGCATCCGCTCGGAGATGCCGGACAACCTCACCCTCGCGCTGGGCACGGGCGAGGTGGCGGTGCTGGAGCTGGCCAACGCCTACACGACGTTCGACACCCTGGGGAAGTATGCGGATCCGGTGCTCCTGGTCCGGGTGACCGACGTGCGCGGCACGACGCTCGAGGAGCACCAGGCGGCACCGGAAGAGACCATCCCTCCGCCGGTGGCCTACGTCGCGACCTCGCTCATGCGGAGCGTGGTAGAAGAGGGAACGGCGGCCGCGGTCCGTGAGCTCGGGCGGCCGGCGGCGGGGAAGACCGGTACCGCCAACGAGTACCGGGATGCCTGGTTCAGCGGCTACACGCCGGACCTGGTGGCCACCTCCTGGGTCGGGTTCGACGACCACTCGAGCCTCGGCACCGGGGAGACTGGCGGCAAGGCGGCGCTGCCCATCTGGCTCGGCTTCATGCGCGCGGCGCTCGACGGAAAGCCGGCTCGCGACTTCGAGCTGCCCCCCGGCGTGCAGACGGTCCGGGTGGACCCGAGCTCGGGCTTGCTCGCAGGCGCACACGTGCCGGGAAGGGCGGAGAGCTTCCTCGAGGGCACCGCGCCCACGGCAGAGGCGCCGAAGCCGGGGGAGGCAACCCCGGATCGCTTCCTCCTGGAGGAGCCTGGCCGGGACCGGCTGTGAGCTTGGGCCTGGCGCTCTGCGCCGCGCTCCTCGCCGCCGCCCCCGCTCCCTCCGCGCTGGAGGCGCTGTCCGAGCAGCTTCGGGCACAGGTCGTCGCCGCGCATCCCGAGCCGCCGGTGGCGGTCGCCGTCGAGGCTTCGTCGGCGGCCCTGGCCGAGACCACCGCGGCGCTGGTCGCGACGCGCCTCGGGGAGTCGGGCCTTCCCGCGGTGGTCATCGGCGCGGGGGAGGACGCCGCGGCACGCGCGCGAAGCGCCGGCGCGCGGAGCCTCGTTCGCCTGCGGCTCCAGGTCGGGGCGGAGGTGCTGGGCGCCGGAGAGCTGCGCTCGGTGTGGCGGAACTTCTGGGCGGGGCGCGCCGCGCCGGAGACCGGTCCGACC
>JBKPMY010000298.1:0-5754 GCA_046732375.1 Myxococcota bacterium | reverse complement strand
GGTCCGACGAGGGCTCAACCCGGCCCTGGCGACGGAGGGCATCCTGCTGACCATGTTCGATGGCCGGGCCAACATCGCCCACCAGGTGGCGAACGACGTCCGCGCCTACTTCAAGGACCTGGTGTTCGAGTCGGTCGTGCCCCGGAACGTGCGCCTGAGCGAGTCCCCGAGCTTCGGCAAGCCCATCCTGCTGTACGACATCAAGTCGAAGGGCTGCGAGAGCTACCTCGCCCTCGGACATGAGATTCTCCGCAGGGACCAGGGTCCGACGGATCGGCGGGCTGCCTGATGACGGTCCCATCCATGCCGCCCGGACCCTCCGATCGCAGTCCGAAGCGGGCGCTCGGGCGAGGACTTTCCGCCCTGATTCCGCAGGCCTCGGTGCCCGTGCAGGGGGACCTCCCTTCCTCTGCCGGAATCGTCCGGCTCCCGGTCGAGCACGTGCTCCGAGACCCCGCTCAGCCCCGGAAGACCTTCGACGAGGCCAAGCTCCGTGAGCTGGCTGAGTCAATTCGGACCCAGGGCGTCATCCAGCCCATCCTGGTCCGCCGGGACGGGTCGGGCTACCGGCTCATCGCCGGAGAGAGGCGCTGGAGAGCGGCGCAGCTCGCCGGCCTCCACGAGGTCCCGGCGGTGGTCCGGGACGTCACTCCTGCCGAGGCGTTCGAGCTGGCGCTGGTGGAGAACCTCCAGCGCACGGACCTCAACCCGCTGGAGGAGGCCGAGGGCTACCGCCGTCTCATCCAGGAATTTGGGCTCACCCACGACCAGGTCGGCGAGCGCGTCGGCCGCGACCGGACCAGCATCGCGAACGCGCTCCGGCTCCTCCAGCTCCCGGATGCCGTGAAGGAGCTGCTCGCCTCGGGCGCCCTGGGAATGGGCCACGCGAGGGCGCTGCTCGGAATGGCCTCCGGTCGGGAGCTCGTGGCCGCGGCCGAGCGCATCGTCCGCGAGAAGCTCTCGGTGCGGGAGACCGAGCGCCTCGTGCGCACCTCGCGTGCTTCGGCCGCCGCTCCGTCCCGGAAGCCGGCCGGCAGCACCGCGGCGCGGGCGGTGGTGGAGGACCTTCAGCGCCGCCTGGGGACGAAGGTGCGACTCGAGGATCGAGGCGGGAAGGGGACGCTGGAGATCGACTTCTTCTCGTACGAGGACCTGGAGCGTATTCTCGCGCTGCTGCGGCGGTGAGCCGCGGCGCTCATGGAGCCCGCGCCGCCGCTCGTCGCTCGAGCGTCTTCTCGGGCCTCCCCTCCAGGAAACGGAACGAGGAACTCGATGGCGGTGCTGAAGCGCGAGGAGGAGAACGTGGTCGTTCGCGGTGGTGATGTGCACACGCTGCTCGGCAAGGGGAGCGAGTTCGAGGGAAAGCTCACCTTCGAGGGGCAGGTGCGAATCGACGGAAAGTTCTCCGGGCAGATCTTCACCAAGGACACCTTGGTCATCGGCGAAGGCGCGCGAGTGAATGCCGAGATCAACGCCGGCACGGTCATCGTGAACGGCGTGGTGGAGGGAAACATCCGCGCCACCCAGCTGATCGAGCTCCACACGCCCGGTCGGGTGAAGGGCAACATGGAGACGCCGTCGTTGAGCATCGACAAGGGCGTGATGTTCGAGGGCGCGTGCAAGATGGAGAGCGCCAAGGGCGGCGGCCAGACGCCCACGCCGCTTGCCGCGGCCACGCCTCCCGAGCTGATCAAACGGTGAACTGGTGGGTCGTCGCCGCCGGGCGCTCGTCTGCTGCGCCGTGGCCGCCGGGCTGCTGGGCGGTTGCAAGCGTCCGCATCCGGTGACGACTCCATCCGAGGACGGCGGGGTGCTCGTCGTCCGTCCCTCCGGGCTGCTTCAAGTCCCATCGGGCTGGGTGGTGGTGACCGGCGGCGACGGGACGCTGCGGGTCTCCGATGGTCCGGGCCACCCGGTGCTCCGCGCCGAGCTCCGCAGCGGGATGGGTCTCCCCACGCCCGAGACCCTGCGCACCGGCTTCACCGAGGGCCTTCGCCGCTGGAAGGTGCGAAAGAGCGAGGCGGTGGAAGAGTCCGGGTACGTGAGCGTCCGGCTTCGTGTGGCCGAGCCCGGCGACGCCGGATCGGAGCAGGAGGTCTTCCTCTCCGCGACGGCACTCGGATCGGACACGCTTCTGTGCGCATCCCTCCGGGGAGCCACCGACGCCGCCCTGGACGTCATCGAGCGCGTCTGCCGCAGCGCCGGGGAGCGGCCCGACGGCGGCTGAAACCAGCTCAGGCCAGAGCGCAACGAGCCGGAATCACGACACTTTACGAGTCACCTGACACCTTGTGACGGACATCTTGGAGATGGTGGGCGGGGCCACCGACGCCGCCCTGGACGTCATCGAGCGGGTCTGCCGCAGCGCCGGGGGAGCGGCCCGGCGGCTGAATCTGCTGGCGTGCTCGACCGGCGTCTCGCTCAGGAGCGCACGGCGAGCGTCAGCGCGAAATCTCCGGCGCCGTCCGTCCAGCGAGCCTCGATGCGCATTCCGGCAGCCTCGAGCTCCCGGTCGAGCTGCGACGGGGTGAACTTGGCGCTGATCTCGGTCCGCATGAGCTCGCCCTCGCCGAACTCGACCCGGAGGTCGAGATCGCGAACGACGACGGTCTGGCGCACCCTGGACCGGAGCAGCATCTCGATCCACCCCTGACGCGGGTCGTACCGCGCAACGTGCTCGAACTGGTCGAGGTCGAAGTTGGCGTTCAGCTCCGTGTTCAAGACCGAGAGCACGTTCTTGTTGAACTCGGCCGTCACGCCCTGCGCGTCGTTGTACGCCGCCTCGAGCCGCGGAATGTCCTTCACCAGGTCCGTGCCCAGCAGGAAGGCGTCGCCGGGACCGAGCTGACCGGCGATATCCTCGAGGAACCGCGTCCGCGGCCGCGGCGACAGGTTCCCGATGGTTCCCCCGAGAAAGGCGATCAACCGCCTGCCCTCACGGGGAAGCAGCGGGACGTGCCGCTCGAAGTCGCCGACCACCGCATGCACCAGCAGCGAGGGAAACTCCGAGGCGATCCGCAGCGCTGACCCGCGCAACGTGACCGCGTCCACGTCGAAGGGCACGAAGCGACGGAGCGTGCCCGCCGCCGAGAACGCCCGGAGCAGGAGCCGCGTCTTGTCCGACGTGCCGCTGCCGAGCTCCACCAGAGTGTCGGCACCCGAGCGAGTCGCGATCTCCATCGCGCGTGCCTCGAGGATCTCCCGCTCTCGCCGCGTGGGGTAATACTCGGGCAGCCGGGTGATCTGGTCGAACAGCTTCGAGCCGTGCGCGTCGTAGAAGTACTTCGGCGGAAGCTCGCGCGGGCGACGACCGAGGCCATGTCTGACGTCCTGCTCGAGCGCCCGGCGCAAATCGCGGGGCCCGAGCAGAACGTCCCAGCTCACCCGCGGGTGCGGACGCCAGTCGAATGCCTGTGGGTCGACGTGCATGTCGGCTCCGAGCTCCGTGGTCCGCTCAGGCGTCCTGAGCGCACCGAAAGCCAGCGAAGATCTGTCGCCGGATAGGGAAATCCCAGTTCCGGAAGGTGTTCCTGATCGCGTCCGGTGCGACGGCCCAGGAACCGCCGCGGAGTACCTTGTAGTCACTACCGAAGAAGACGGCCGAATACTCTGGGTAGGGAAACGCGCGAAACCCCGGATACGGCTGGAAGTCCGACGCCGTCCACTCCCAGACGTCGCCGAGCATCTGCTCGACACCGAACGCGCTGGCCCCCGCCGGGAACGCGCCGACCCGAGCGGGATGTCCACCACGGGGCCAGAGGTTTGCTCGCGAGAGGTCGGGAGGTGCATCTCCCCAGGGGTAGCGCCGGACCCTTCCTTCCGGAGTCGCGGCTGCCGCCTTCTCCCACTCGGCCTCGGTCGGAAGCCGACGCCCGGCCCATCGTGCGTACGCGTCGGCCTCGTACCAGCAGACGTGACAGACCGGCTCGTCCAGCGGCACCGGCTCCCAGGTGCCGAAGCGACGTCGCTCCCAGCCACTGCGCGTGCGCCGCCAGAAGAGCGGATGCTCGATCCGCTCCGCCTGGCGAAACGCCCAGCCCTCCGCGGCCCAGTGCGCGCGATTCGCGTAACCGCGATCCTCCATGAAGGCGAGGAACTGGCCGTTGGTGACCGGAAAGCGGTCGATGAAGAAGGGGGGCACGTCGACCCGGTGCCGTGGGCGCTCGTTGTCGTAGGCCCACGCCTCTCCGGTGCCCATCCGGAAGGGCCCTCCCGCAACGTGGACCTCCCGCGCGAGGACGGACCGCAGCGGCACCGGGATCTCGGAGGGAAACGGGACGAGCACGGTGGAGGTGACCAGCTGCAGGGTGGCCAGCAGCGTCTCGACGTGTTGCTGCTCGTGCTGGGCCACCATGCCGTAGACGAAGCCACCGTCGAGCAGAGCGCCGGTGCGCGCGACGTCCTCGTCGTTCACCGTCTCGAGACGGCGCATCGCCCGCGCGCGGACCTGCTCCGCGTAGGCGATGGCCTCCTGCGCTCCCAGCAGCGGGAGGTCGCCGCGGATCCGTCTGGGAGTCCGGAATGCGTCGTAGAGCCGGTCGGTCTCGGGGCCGGTGAACCCGGGCTCGCCGAGCGCTCGAAGGAGCCACTGCTCCTCGTAGTTGGCGACGTGGGCCACGTCCCAGACCGCCGGGGACATGAGCGGGGAGTGCTGCGCCACCAGGACCGCGGGCGGAACGGGCCGGAGGAGGTCCAGCAGCCGGGCGCGCGAGGTCGCCAGCGCCTCCCGCGCGCGGTCCTTCCAGGCGAGGGTCCCCCCGAACTCGCGCGCGTCCATGGACCGTGTCATTCCTCGGCAGGCACCCCGGCGCAACCCCCGGGCGTACGCTGATCACATGGCCAACATCCGAACCCCGGACCCGGGGCTGAAGCTCGACCTCGCGGGGAAGACTACGTACGGCGATTACCTCAGGCTCGACCGGCTGCTGTCGGCGCAGGAACCCAGGAGCCGTCCCGAGCACCACGACGAACTGCTGTTCATCATCCAGCACCAGACGTCCGAGCTCTGGATGAAGCTCCTCATCCACGAGCTCACCGCGGCCCGCGCCCTGGTGCGCGAGGATCGGCTCGAGCCCGCGTTCAAGATCCTCGCCCGGGCCGGGCAGATCCAGCGGATGCTCTTCGAGCAGTGGAGCGTGCTGGAGACGCTCACTCCCTCGGAATACCTCGAGTTTCGTTCGGTCCTTGGCCCGGCGAGCGGCTTTCAGTCCGCGCAGTACCGGGCGCTCGAGTTCCTGCTCGGGAACAAGGACCCAAACGCGCTCCTGGTCCACCGCCAGAGCCCTGAGGTGCATGCCTGGCTGGAGCGCTTTCTTCACGAGCCGAGCCTGTACGACGAGTTCCTCCGCCACCTGGCGCGCAGGGGCCTCCCGGTGCCTCCGGAGCGGCTAGATCGTGACTTTTCAGGGCCTTACGAGCCCCATCCCGGGGTGGTGGCTGTCTTTCGGACCGTCTACGCCGACCCCGAGAAGTGGTGGGATGGCTACGAGATGGCCGAGAAGCTGGTCGACGTCGAGGAGCGATTCCAGCTCTGGCGATTCCGACACATGATGACGGTGCACCGCATCATCGGGTTCAAGCCCGGAACGGGGGGGAGTTCGGGAGTGCCCTTCCTGAAGCGGGCGCTGGACGTCCGCTTCTTTCCTGAACTGTGGGACGTCCGAACGGAACTCGAGCCCCCGCTCTGACCCCCGAACGTCCGCCATCGCGCATACACTGGCCCCTCTCACGAGCCCCGCTGGGGGTGTCCTTGGA
>JBKPMY010000297.1:0-12755 GCA_046732375.1 Myxococcota bacterium | reverse complement strand
GAAGGAGCCGGGCGCGGGGCCCGGCTTCTTCGGCGGCTCCTCGGCTCGCGCCGTCGATGCGAGGAGCGCGCAAAGAGTGAGTGGCAGGAGGACGAGCTGGAGGCTCCTCGCCGAGGCGTGCCTGGCCTGTGGGCTCATGGGTCGGCGAGCTTCACACAGAGAGCCCCCCGGCGCGCGCCGTCAGAGTGTCCACGGCGAAACCCAACCAGGGCACCAGTGATTGGGTTTCCGCGTTCGTGGTACGCCTTCCGGTCCGAAGGAGGCCAGCGATGCCAACCACTCCTCAGTCCTACAGCGCTCAGGTCCGGACCGCCCCTCCGCGCATGATGACGTTCGCGACCGGGTCCGATGCCGATGCCGCGCTCATGACGGCCAGGCGGTGGGTCGAGGATCGAGCGCGAGAATTCCTCGCGGAGCACTCGTTGCCGCACAACCCGTGGGAAGCGGGAATCATCTTCGCGGGCGAGGTCTCGTCCCAGCAGAGCCTCTCCGAGCTCGTCGTCTACATCTCGGACGGGGACTACGTCTTCGGATGGGACGACGACCGCTGAGCGAGGTCGATGCCATCCGGGAGCTGCTCGGCTCCAAGCCGCGCCCGACCGGCTGGCCCGAACGGCGACAGCGGCTCGACGAGGTCGGATCGATCTGGCCGATCGCGGACGACGTGAAGGTCGAGACCGTGGATCTCGGCGGTACCCCGGGCGAATGGTCCACCGTTCCCGGGAGCGATGCCGATCAGGTCCTGCTGTTCTTTCATGGGGGCGGCTACTGCTCCGGCTCGATCCTCAGCCATCGGCGGATGGTGACGGAGGCGGGGAGGAAGGCAGGACGCCGGACGCTCGCAATTGGCTACCGACTGGCGCCGGAGCACCCGTTCCCGGCGGCGCTCGAGGACGCGGTGCAGGCGTGGCGCTTCCTTGGAGAGCAAGGCATCTCGGCCCGCGACATCGCGGTGGGAGGAGACAGCGCAGGAGGCGGCCTCACGCTCGCCTTGCTCATGCACCTGCGCGACACCGGGACGGAGCTCCCCGCATGCGGCTGGCTCGTCTCGCCGTGGACAGACCTGACGCTCTCCGGCTCGACGCTCGCGACGAAGGAGGCGGTCGATCCTCTCATCCACGAGGGGTATCTCCGGGAGCTGAGGGACGCCTACCTCCCGAAAGACATGGATCGGAGAGACCCGAGGGTCTCTCCCCTGTTCGCGAACCTGTCCGGCCTCCCTCCGATGCTGATCCAGGTGGGCTCGGACGAGACGCTCCTGGCCGATGCGACTCGACTCGCAGAGGCGGCCGGCGCCGCGGCCGTGGCGGTGACGCTCGAGGTCTGGCCGCTCATGATTCACGCCTGGCCGGTGTGGAATGCGCGGCTGCAGGCCGGCCGCGAGGCGCTTGCCAGCGCAGGCGCCTTCATTCGCCAGCACGGCTGAGCCGCCGGGCGGCTCAGTCCTCGAACTTCACCTTCTCGGCGTGCAGGACGCCCTGCGCATCGAGCGTGCCCTCGACCTCGACGCGTGCACCCGCGACGACGTTGGCCGGCGATCCATGGTCGAACTCCGTCGACGGCGAGGTCACCACCGCCTGCGAGCCGATCATGAAGCTGGAAGCGTTGCCGGACGTGACCACGCCTTCCACCTTGACCTCGTCCGCGTCCTGGTCCTCGAACTTGACCTTCTCGGCATGAAGGACGCCCTGGGCATCGAGCGTGCCCTCGACCTCGACGCGTGCGCCGGGGACGAGATTGGCCGGCGAGCCGTGGTCGAACTCGGTCGACGGCGAGGTCACCACCGCCTGCGAGCCGATCATGAAGCTGGAGGCGTTGCCGGAGGTGACCACGCCTTCCAGCTTGACCTCGCTCTCCTCCTGGTCCTCGAACTTGACCTTCTCGGCATGCAGGACGCCCTGGGCATCGAGCGTGCCCTCGACCTCGACGCGTACACCCGGGACGACGTTCGCCGCCGTTCCACCGATGAACTGCGTCGAGCCCGATGTCACCACTGCCTGAGAGCCGATCATGAAGCTGGAGGCGTTGCCGGAGGTGACGACCCCTTCCACCACGACCTCGTCCGCCTCCTCCCGGTCCTTGAACTCGACCTTCTCGGCGTGCAGGACGCCCTGGGCGTCGAGCTCGCCTTCCGCCTCGACGAATGCGCCCGGAACGACGTTGGCTGGCGTTCCGTCGAGGAATCGCGTCGCGTCCGACGTCACCACTGCCTGGGTGCCGACAATGAAGCTCGCGGCGTTGCCGGAGGTGACCAGGCCTTCCACCTCGAACTCGTGCTCATCCTCACCCGGCGCTCTGTCCTCCAGCTTCACCTCGGTCGCGACGATGTCGTTGCTCGGATTGGTCGGGCTGGTGGTCTTCACCTCCACCTGAGACCCGTTGGTGATCCCCGACGGAAGAGTGACCCCAGGTCCGAGCGCGACGTGAAACGCCATGGCCGAGGGGATGGTCAGGGTGAAGGTCGGCGGATTGGCGGGCGCCTGAAGGTCGGAGACCGAGCCCCTCATGCTGCGGACTATCTCCTCGGCGCTTCCCTGGTCGGAGCCGGATCCCCCGCAAGCGGCCCCTGCGACGAGGGCTACCGAGAGGATGAAGGTTTGAGCTGATGTCCACCGCATGAGCAACTCCTTGGCAAATACCTGACCGGAGGACACCGGGGTGCCTCCGTGCTGCATGACCGGTTGCGCATTTCGACGTCACGACTCGCCGGTTGCTCCAGGGTCGTCGTCGCTCGAACAGACGTCACCCTCCTTCGGTCCGGATCGGGGTTGCTCACTGGACGGCGGAGGAGACGATCGGTCTCAGCGTCGCCCTCGAGAAAGGCCGGTTCCGAGGGTCAGGCCCTGCGTCGCGCCCGCAACCAGCCGTCGATCGAGAAGCGATCCTGCTCGGCGGGCATCACCAGCACGAAGAGCAGGAGCGCGGCTCGTGGAATGACGTGGGTGTGGAACTCGTAGAGCGGCTCGGCCAGCAGATGGCCGAAGGTGACCAGGACCAGAACGCCGCCGAGGGCCAGCAGCGAATCCCGGATCCGGTACCCCACCAGGAGCAGTGCCCCGGCGACGAGCTCCACGAAGGGAACGACGGTCCCGGTCGCCCAGAGGGACCACGTTGGAAGGAAGGTCCGCGCGTAGGGCTCGACGAAGAGACGGCGCGCGTGTTCGAGCGGACCGAGCCCGAAGACCTTCCACAAGCCGGCCATGAAGAAGATCAAAGCCAGGATCAGGCGCGCGATGAGGATGGCCCAGCTCCGGCGGTTCATCCCCAGAGTTTGCCACTTCGCCCCGACCGGCCCCTGCCCGTCAGGACGCGCGCTGTCGCCAGCGCCGAGTCAGCACAGCAGCCGGTACACCTTGTCCAGATCGGCCGGCTTCGCGATGTGCGAGTCGAACCCGGCCTCGGTCGCGTGCGCCAGGTCATCCGGTTGCGCGTAGCCGGTCAGCGCGATGAGCCGGACACCCGAGAGGGCGGCTTCTCTCCGGATTGCGCGAGCCACCTCGAAGCCGTCGATGTCGGGCAGACCGATGTCGCAGAAGATGACGTCCGGCCGGATCTCCCGGGCGAGCTCGAGACCCGAGCGCCCGTCACGCGCGACGCGGGCTCGGTGCCCCGAGAGCTCCAGCGCCTGCGCGAGCGTGTCCCCGCCGTCCAGGTTGTCCTCGATGATCAGGATGAGACGGCTGGTGGCCGTGGCCGTCGGGGTGGGCCTCTGCGGCTCCGGAGCTTTCTCGAGCAGCGGCAGCGCCACCGCGAACTCGGCTCCCTGTCCCGGGCCCGGACTCCTGGCACTCACCGACCCACCGTGCAGCTCGACGAAGCCCTTGACCAGTGCCAGACCGAGACCGAGCCCACCCTGGCTGCGCGCCTTGCCCTGCATTCCCTGGGCAAAGGGCTGGAACATCCGTTCCACCTGCTCGGGTTCCATCCCCACCCCGGTATCGCGGACCGACAGGATGGCGCGGCCGTCGGCCTCGACCAGACGGACGTTCACCGATCCGCCTGACGGAGTGAACTTCACCGCGTTCTGGAGCAGGTTCCCCAGGACCTGGGCGATCCGGGTGGCATCCCCATCGACCCAGATGGGCCCCACGGTCTGCTCGACGCGGAGCTCGATCCGGCTCTCCTTGAATAGCGACCGCAGATCGTCGGTGGTCGCGCGCACCACGTCCCGCAGGTCGAGGCGTGTCTTTCTCAGATTCACCTTGCCGTGCGAGATGCGAGTGACGTCGAGCAGGTCGTCGACCAGGCGGGTCAGGTAGGCAGTCTGCCGCTTCAGGACCTCCCGCGCGCGGGCGGCCTGCTCCGAGTCCTGGGAGCCGCGCTCCAGGAGATAGATGCTGTTCTGGATGGGGGCGAGCGGATTTCGAAGCTCGTGGGAGAGCACCGCCAGGAAGTCGGTCTTCCGGCGATCCAGGTCCGCCAGCTCCCGGTTGGCGGTGCGAAGCGCCTCCTCGCCCAGCTTCCGGGAGGTGATGTCGCTCGCTGCGCCGAACCACTCGAGGATCTCGCCGCTGGCGTCCTTGAGAGGGACGGCACGGGAGATGGTCCAGCCGAAGGTTCCGTCCCGCCGCAGCACGCGATGCTCGAGCTCGAAGACGCTCTTGGTCCGGATGGCCTCCTCGATCCGCGCCAGGACCTGGGGCTGATCGTCAGGGTGGATGTAGGTCTGAAGCCAGGAGCGGTTCGGGCGATCCGTGTCGACGATGAAGTCGCGGCCGACCAGATAGCGCATCTCCGCCCAGTCCGGGCTCATCCGGTAGACCACGTCCGAGCTGGCGGTGACCATGGCCCGGAATCGCTCCTCCCGGAGGCGGAGCGCCTCTGCATGCTGCCTCCGAAGCCGGCCGAGCTCGAGCTGCGCATGGACGCGTGCCACGAGCTCTCGCGCGGAAAACGGCTTGACGATGTAGTCGTCCGCGCTGGCATCGATGCCCTCGACGCGGGCCTCCTCGCCGGCGCGCGCGGAGAGGAGCACGATCGGGAGCACCCGGGTGCGTTCGTCGGATCGCAGCGCCCGGATCAGTCCGAACCCGTCGAGGCTGGGCATCATCACGTCGCTGACCACCAGATCCGGGGCCCGACGGCGGATGGCGTCCAGCGCCTGGACTCCATCGGCCACGGTGGTCACCCGTCCGAGTGGTCGGAGGAGCCGCTCCAGGTAGGAACGCATGTCCGCGTTGTCGTCCGCGACCAGGATCTCGGTCGAGTCTGCGTGTGCGTCGGGAGACCCGTTGGTCGGCGTCCCGTACCCGTCCCCCGCGATCTCGTCCTCGGGCAGCCTGTTCCCGCTGAGCCATCCGCTTGCCTCGTCGACGAAGGACGAGGCCTGGGCGAGGGGCGGGACCGGGTTCCGTGTCGCGCGGATCCGTTCGCGTGGGAGGTGGGCGGTTCCGGTGCGGATGCTCACGGTGAAGCACGAGCCCTTGCCGCTCTCGCTCTCGACGGTGGCGGTGCCGCCGTGGAGCTTGGCGAGCTCGCGGACCAGCGCGAGACCGATGCCCGACCCTTCGTAGGTCCGGCCGCGTGCCCCCTCGATCCGATGGAAGCGCTCGAAGATGTGGGGCAGGGACTCGGCGTCGATGCCGGTCCCGGTGTCGCGGACCCGGAGCCGGAGCCACTCGGCGTCGCTCTCGACCCGGACGGTGATCTCTCCATCGAACGTGAACTTGAAGGCGTTGGAGACGAGGTTGAGGACGATCTTCTCCCACATTCCCTGGTCGATGAAGACCGGCTCGGGTGATGGGGGACACTCGAGCGTCAGCCGCAGACCGGCACGCTCCACGAGCGACCGGAACGCGCTGGCGATCTCCGCGGTCATCGTCCCGACGTCGACCGGCTCGTAGGACGCCTGGATCCGTCCCGCCTCGAGGCGACTGAAGTCGAGCAGGGAGTTGACGAGCTTGAGCAAGCGTGCCCCGTTCCGCTGCACCGCCAGCTGCCGTTCCCGCTGCCTTGGCGTCAGCGGCTCAGCCCGGTCGTCGAGCCCATCGTCGACGTTCCCGAGCATCAGCGTCAGCGGGGTCCGGAACTCATGGCTCACGTTGCTGAAGAAGACGGTCTTCGCCTGGTCCAGCTCGGCGAGGGCCTGGGCGCGGCGCCGTTCCTCCTCGTAGGCGCGCGCGTTGGCGATCGCCGTGGCGAGCTGGGCGGTGATCAGGTCGAAGAAGCCCCGGTACAGGCCGTCGAGCTCCTGGTGAGGGCTCACGCCGGCGACCAGGACCCCGGCGAGGTGATGTGCGAGGTTCGAGGGGACGGGTAGGACGAGCGCGCTCTGGGGAAGGTCCGGTGAGGCGCCGAAGCGGCTTCCCAGGTCGTCGACCCGCTGGGCGGTCTCGGTGCTCACCACCGCGGCGATGGGCCAGGCGGCTGGATCCGAGGCGACTCCTCCCGTCTCGATGCCGGCGGCAGCGGCCAGTTGCGCCTCGCGTCCGTCCTTGTCCAGGAGGTACATGAGCGCGAAGGGCACGTCTTTCGGGTGACGTGCGAGCGACTCGGCAGCGATGCGGCACGCCTCCTCGGCGCTCTTGGCCTCGGCGGAGCGGGCGCCCAGGTCGCTCAGGACACGGACCCGGCGCTCACCGATGACCTGCGCGGTGATCTCGTGGACCGTCGCCAGCACGCCGCCGATGCCGCTTTCCGTGGTCTCGTCGGGAACCGGGCTGTAGGCGACGGTGAAGTGCGTTTCCTCCCGGAAGCCGAGCCGCTGGATCTCCAGCTCCAGGTCTTCGGACCAGGTGGAGGGGCCGCCGCGGAAAGGAGTCTCGATGAGGGGCCGCAGGACGTGCCAGATCTCCGACCAGCACTCTCGCACCGGGAGGCCCAGCGCCTCGGGATGCTTCCGTCCGAGGACCGGTATGTATGCGTCGTTGTAGATGGAGATGTGATCCGGGCCCCACCAGAGCAGCAGCGGGAACCGGTTGGCGAGGAGGAACCGGGTCATCATCCGGAGACTGGGGGACCAGCTCTGCATCGGGCCGAGCGGGGTCCGGGACCAATCCTTGGCGGCGATGAGCTCCGCCATGGACCGGGTCCCCGCCGGAGACTCGAAACCGGGCGCCGCGAGCTGTCCGTCCGTCGGCGCTGTGGGCGTGAGGTCGATCATCCGGAAGGTTGGATGGTGGCCAACCTAGGGATACGGGGACGCTAAGAACGGGGCGAGTCGGCTCGCTTCGTTGACGAGTGGATGGTGGAGCGGCCCGTGGGGACGCAACCCCGCATCCCGACCGGCTTCCAGACATGCCGGTAGCGTCCGGAATTGTACGGCGGCCGGCCGAGCGCTCGGTCAGGCTGCTGCCAGCGAACCTCAGGAGCTGGTTCGTGCCGCGGCGGCTAGGGACCGCTCGAGGGGCCCGGTCAGCGGCCGTTCGAACGGAACCATGTTTCGGAAGACGGCGATGGACCACCCCCCGCCGTCACGTACGGCGACGAAACTGGCCAGGCTCCGCGGAAATCCTCCCCAGGGCGTCCCGTCCTTCTTCCTGAGGGTGAAGACCACCTCGGCCACGGCGACATCGGCGCGGAGGAAGCGGATCTGCTCGATCGCGGCCGCCAGGGTCGTGTCCTTGAAGAGGGTCGCGAAGATCTCGTCGTGGCCCCGGGCGATGGTCTCCCGACCCCGAGCGCGCAGGCCCATGACGTTGGTGAAGTCGGCATCGGCTGCGAACGGGCGGGCGAAGGCCGCGCCGTCCTGGGCGTTCCAGCCAGCGACCAGCCCGTCCACCAGGCTCCGCACCGCGAGCTCGTCCTGGATGGCGTTCATGGGTCTCTCTCCTGGGGCCCGGAAAGGGCCCGTGTGCTTGACATCGTGTCAAGTGCGGGGGTACGTGTATCGGGTGGTTGACACCGTGTCAAGTGGTTCCGAAGCCGCCGCCAGCCCGAGCCGCAGGCGGATCCTCGACGCCGCGCTTTCCCTCATCGAGTCGAGGGGAGGCGCCGACGTGACCATGGCGGAGATCGCCGCGGCTGCCGAGCTCTCCCGGCAGGCGGTCTATCTCCACTTTGCCGACCGGGCGGAGCTCCTCCTCGCCCTGGTCCGGCATGTCGACGAGAAGCGCGGGTTGGGACGCGAGCTGCGGAAGGTCCTCGAGGCACCGAGCGGCACGGCAGCACTCAAGGAGATGGTCGCGCTCCAGGCGCGGATGAACCCCCGGGTCTGGGCGGTGGCCCGGGCGCTGGACGCCGTCCGTCGGAGCGATCCCGAGGTGGAGCGCTCCTGGCAGGACCGCCTCGCCAATCGGCTCCAGGGGGGCCGGGAGATCGTCGCGCGCCTCGCCCGGGAGGGAAAGCTCCGGCCCGGCCTCGGCGAGCGAGAGGCCGCGGATCTCCTGTGGAGCCTCACCTCGCTCCGCACCTGGGAGGACCTGGTGCTCGAGCGAGGGTGGACCCCCGGGCAGTACCGGAAGCACGTCACCGAGGTCCTGCTCGGGGCACTGACCGCCTCGGGGAGAGCGGGGGAGGGCAGTCGCCGCCGGCAGAGGTGACGCTCGCGCCGCGGGCCGGTCGAGCCGGCAAGCAGGGGGGCGACTCGGGCGTGGCAGATCGATCTATCGTGCGGCCGTGCGAGCGGCGTGGGTCATTCTGCTCTGTGCACTGGGTTGCGCGACCACCGGTCAGGCGCCGCCCGGATCGTCGCCGCGCATCACGGTCTCGGAGCCGGGCGGTCGGGCCACGCTCACGGTGGGCCAGGAGCTTGCGGTCGAGCTCCGGACCAACGTCACCACCGGCTACCGATGGGAGCTCGTGCCTCCGGTTCCCGAGGTCGTCACGGTCATCGACCCCGGAAGCTACAGTGCAGCTCCCGGCTCCGAGGGTCGGGTGGGCGCGGGCGGGACCACCTTGTTCGTCTTCCGCGCCGTCCAGCCCGGAAAGGGCGAGGTCAACCTCGCTTACCGGCGGCCGTGGGAGACCGACGTCGCGCCGGCGCGGACGGTGCGCTTCGACGTCGAGGTCCGCTGAGGACTCCGTGCTACGCGTGCCGGAAACGCGTTCGAGATCTGGGAGGACGGGATGGATCTACATCTCTCGGGAAAGGTGGCGGTTGTCACGGGTGCGAGCCGAGGGATCGGCCTCGCCGTCGTCCGGGCGCTGGTGGAGGAGGGAGCGCGGGTTGTGGCGGCGGCGCGTGGATCGAGTGCCGAGCTCGCCGCGCTCGGATCGGCGGTTCGTCCGGTCGCCGCGGACCTGATCAGCCCGGAGGGTCCACAGAAGGTGATCGACGAGGCCATCGCCGCGTTCGGCGGCCTCGACATCCTCGTCAACAACGTGGGGAGCGTTCGTCCGAGGACCGGTGGCTTTCTCTCGGTCACCGACGATGACTGGGCCGCCACGATGGCCAGCAACTTCCTCACCGCGGTGCGGACGACGCGCTCGGCGCTGCCTCATCTCTTGCGCCGAGGTGCGGGCGCCATCATCACCGTCAGCTCGGTCAACGCCTTCCTCCCTGATCCGCTGGTGATCGACTACTCGGCGGCCAAGGCGGCCCTCACCAACTTCTGCAAGTCACTCTCCAAGGAGGTCGGTCCCAAGGGAATCCGGGTGAACACGGTGAGCCCCGGTCCCGTGGCCACCGATCTGTGGCTCGGAGAGAAGGGTGTCGCCTCGACGATCGCCGGAGCGAGCGGCGGTCAGGCCGAAGCAGTGGCGAAGAAGGCTGCGGCGTCGATGCTGACCGGCAGGTTCACTCGCCCGGAGGAGGTCGCGCAGCTGGTGCTGACGCTCGCCAGCGACCGCACCGGCAACGTGGTGGGCGCCGACTTCGTCATCGACGGTGGGCTGATCACGACGCTGTGACCGCCGGGGTGAGTGCCCGAGCGCCCGCCGAGCCAATCTCCCGGCGAATTGCGACCACGACGAGCGCCAGCATGGTCGTCATCGGGACGAGATTGATCGCGGTGGCGATCCTCGGGTCGAGTGGCCAGTCCACGGGCCACACGACCTCGAACGCGAGCCAGGCGAGCCCGATCCAGGCCAGTGCCCCACGCCGCTCCCCGTTCTCGGCACCGAGCAGGGTCAGCAGCCACAACGGCGCGACGGCTGCGTAGCCCACCGGCAGAAACGGGCTCCGGAGATTCGCGAGGATGAGCACCGTGATCCACGCGATCGGTCCACCGCGGCTGCGTCGAGCAAGGAGGACCGTCGCCGTCACGGCGATCACCGTATAGATCCAGCCGACCAGCTTCGCGCCGCCGAAGCCCGGATCCGGAAGACCGAAGAACCGGAGCTTGAACACGAGTCCCGGGATGGATTGGTTCGCCGCCACCGCCGCGGGATTCCTGAACGCGGCAAAGGCCTCTCCACCGAGCAGCCGCGGCAGATGGTGGACGAATGCCGTGAACGGAGCCAGACCCATGTCCCAGAGCGCGAGAAGTGCGAAGAGCAAGCCTCCGAGACAAGTCGCGACCACCGGTCGCCACGCTCGACGGACGGCGAGGTAGAGGACGAGCATCCCCGGGAAGAGCTTGCTTGCCACCGCGAAGCCCAGCAGCGCTCCACCGGCTGCATCGTGGCGTCGCGAAAACATTGCCATCCCGGCCATCGAGATGGCGAGCGTCGCCACCTGGAAGTTGCCCATCTGCAGCCCAGCAACGGTGCCCATCCCTGCCCAGACGAGTGGCATCAGCAGCACCGTCCGCGTGGCCTGCGCCCGCGGGAGCGCAGCGGCCGTGATCAGCATGGCCAGGAGGAGCGCGGCCGAGCTCAGCCCGAACCACACCATCCGGAACCGGACGAGGTCCGGCGCCACCTGAAGCACCATCCGGGGAAGCAGGAGGAACGGCGGCGGATATTCGTAGACGTCGACGTTGAAGCCGTCGATCGTTCGTGGCTTTCGCTGCGCCGTTGCGACGCTGTCCGGGTGGTCGTAGAGCGCGTTGTCGTAGATGTTCGTCGCCTCGCGCGCGATGCCTCCAGCAACGAAGTAGGCGGTTCCGCAATAGTGGTGACGGCTGAAGCTGCTCGAGGGCACCGCGGCGAAATCGTCGCGGGTGGGAGCGACGGTGAAGACCGTCAATCGCACCAGCTGAACGATGGCGAGCACCGTCGCCGCGGCCGACAGGACGAGGAGTCCCCTGCCTGCCGCACGTTCGTCCAGTGCGTCCAGCTGGCGGCGGAGCCCGAGAGCGACCGCCGCGGTGATGGCCGCGGAGATGGCAAGCGCCGCGAGGATCGAGCCCGTCAGCCCGGTGGCCGCCGTGAAGACGGAGACTGCGCAGACGAAACCGACGAAGATTCCGACGATCACCTTCGCCGGGCGCATGTTGGGTCAGGCCCTTTCAGCTAGATCCGCACGTCGCACTGCACGATCGGCGCGGTCTTCACGCAGGTGATGCTCGCGCTCCGGCCCGTGAAGCCCTTGGCCAGGTCGATCGCCTCTCCCAGCGTATCGGCGCGCTCCCAGCCGAGCAGCTCGGGCACGTGGTTGTTCTCCGCGCCCGCGCAGATCACCTTCCCCACGTGCTGGCGCCCGTTCTCGCCCCAGTACCACATGTAGAACGGGTGAGCCCCGTGGTAGGCGTGCCCCTTGCGGTACAGGTGCACGTATGACGGGTTCTCCGCGAACTCTCGCTCGTACATGTGCTCGAGCTTCATTGCGTCCCGGGTCTCCGGGAGGAGACGGTTGAAGAACTCGATGTAGCTCGGGTGGTGCTCCGGATCGAACTCGTCGTACGCCGGGTGGCAGAGGATGATCACGCCGCCCTTCTTCACCAGCGGCACGCCCCGGTTCAGGTTGTACAGGTACCCGAGCCCCATCACCTGAACCAGCAGCGGGTTCAGGATCGAGTTCACGTTGTACGGGGAGATGTACGGCACCGGGAAGATGACGATGTCGCTCTGCCCTTCCACCGGCACCGAGTACTGCTTCCAGCACAGCTCCAGCGTCTTCTCGTGGCAGGGCTCCGTCGCTCCCGCGTTCACTCCGATGACCTGGTAGGGCGCCGGGATCTGCATGAACAGCTTCCGCTTCGCGGCCCGCGGCAGCTTCGAGAGCGTGTACTTCAGCCCCTGGAACTTCAGCCGGTCGAACTCGGTGTAGTCCTCCTCCCGCTTCCCCAGGAACCCCGTCGGACCGTCGAACATCCGGTTGTTCAGCGCGGTCTCGATGTGGAACACCTTCAGGTTCTTGTCGATCACCCGGCCGATGCGCTCGGTGCTCTTGTGCAGCGCGCTCCGCGAGGGCTCCATGTAGCTGTCGGAGTCACGGATGGTCTTCGGGTTGTGATGCGCCCGGAGCGACTCGTAGTTCGCCAGCCCCGTGCCCACCGACTTGTGCCCGCCGTCCATCGGCACGAGGTTGATGTTCACGTAGATGAGGAGGTCGCTCTCCGCGGCCCGGCGGTTGATCGCCACCACCTCGCCGAGACTGGTGCGCTCCAGCTCCACCATCCCTTCCGGGTCCTCGGCGTCGTGGTTGTAGTAACGGTCCGGGTAGTAGTCGCCGAAGATCTTCGAGCCCACCATCCGCCGCATCTCCGCCTCCGTCATCCGGCGGTGGAGCGCGTTGGCGATGATCAGGTGGACGTCGTCCACCCCGGAGTCGGCCAACAGCTCGAGGACGATCTCCAGCACCTGCTGCCGCACGTCCGGCGTCCGCATCGGCGGGAGCGGGAGCGAGATGTCGTCCAGGGCGATGGTGACCTTCATCCCCGGCCGCAGCAGCGCGTGCAGCGGCTCCATCCCCTCCGGGTGGTTGATCGCCCAGCGGATCGCGGCCTTGAGGCTCGGCATCCCCTCCAGCGGCGGACGCGGGTTGATGACCC
>JBKPMY010000296.1:0-20044 GCA_046732375.1 Myxococcota bacterium | reverse complement strand
TTCCTGAGGGTGGCGTTCTGGTTCGTCGACGAGAGCCAGGGTCTGGTTCGCCGCCGCAAGCACGTCATCGACCAGGTGGCCCAGGAGGAGCAGGACACCCACGTCCGCCATTGAGGACCGAGTCGCAGCTGCTCCCTCCTCGGGTCGCATCGGACTCTCTGCACAGCGCAGGACGAGGGGGCGCAGGATCGTCGGTGAGCAGCTCGATGGACCACACCACCGTCCTCTTCGTCGACGACGATGACCTCATCCGCGGGGCATACGTCGAGCTGCTCCGGGACGAGGGCTTCTCGGTGGTCGAGGCATCCGACGGCTCCGAGGCGGTCGAGACGGCCACCGCGATCTCCGGGGACGTGCTCCTGGTCCTCGACGAGGAGATGCCCCGCATGAAGGGGCGCGAGGTCCTCGAACTGCTGGACCGGCGGAGCGACGCCTCGCGGTTCCGGGTGGTGATCATCTCCGGCTCGGTCAATACCGAGGTCGACGCGCTCCCGCGCCGCGGCATCCGAGTCCAGGCCGTGGTCCCGAAGCCATTCACCGCCGACGAGCTGCTGAGCACCTTGCACAAGCTCGCGGCCTGAACCCGCCACCCGCACCGACATCGCTCGTGTTCATCCCGGCGATGCGATAGGTGTGCGGCGCATTTCGCTGGCCGGGGGTTGCCCGGGCGGAGCAAGACCGATGGCGACTCTCCGCGGGGAGGACCATGGTCATGAGGACGCTGTTGTTTCTCGGCCTGTGCGTGCTCGCAGCCGGAGCAGTCGGATGCGGGAAGGCGGATTGCGCAGAATTCGCCAAGGCCTACTGCAACGAGGCGATCAACCGGTGCGGTGTCCCGTGCACCGAGTCCCTGGTTCGGGACGCATGTACCACGATCTACGGAACCAACTGCGACATGGGTCCGTGCATCGACGCGGCCAAGAACGAGAGCTGCAACGATCCGGCGCTCAGCTGCACGCCCAAGTGCTGAGCTCCTCGGGCTCAGTGCGCGTCGACGGTATTCTCGCTGGCCCGCTGTAGCCGCCGCTCGTGGCGCCGAACCTCGGCGACGAGGAACGCCGCCGCCGCGGCGAGGATGCCCGCGTCGTCGAGCCACCCCAGTACCGGGATCCCGTCGGGGACGATGTCCAGAGGCCAGAGCACGTACGCCACCGCCGCCACGCCGGCGAGCTTCCGCCAGGCGCCCACCGCCGGGTCACGGAGGTAACGCCAGAGCTTTCCGACGGTGCGGGTGCGCTCGAAGGCCAACGCTCAGGACTCCCCGCCCTCGGTCGGTCCCGGGCCCTGCTGCTCGGCCGCGGGAGAGATGATCTCCTCGCCGTTTCCGCCGTCGCCGTTCTCCTCGCTCGACTCGGGCAGCTTGGAGATGCTGCTCACCTTCTCGCCGGCGCTCTCCAGGCTGATCAGCCGGACACCCTGCGTGTTCCGCCCGATCACCGAGATGTCGTGCACCTTGATCCGGATCAGCATCCCGCCGTTGGTGACCAGCATCACCTCGTCGCGGTCCTTCACCTGGGCCAGGCCGACCACGTTGCCGTTCCGCTCGGTGGTCTTGATGTCGATGATGCCCTTCCCGCCGCGACCCTGGACCCGGTACTCGGCCTCCTCGGTGCGCTTGCCGTATCCGTTCTCGGTGACAGTGAGGATGGTGGTGCCCGGCTCGACGACGTCCGCGCCCACCACCTCGTCTCCCGGGTCTAGGGTGATGCCCTTCACTCCGTAGGCCTGCCGTCCCATGGAGCGGACCTCGCTCTCCGGGAAGCGGATGCTCATCCCCTGCGCGGTGGAGAGCAGGACGTCCTTGCTGCCGTCGGTGATGAAGACCGCCACCAGCGAGTCGCCGTCGTCCACCCCGAGGGCAATGATGCCGGCCGAGCGCACGTTGGAGAACGCGTTCAGGTCGGTCCGCTTCACCACGCCCTTCCGGGTGACGAAGAAGACGAACCGGCCGTCCTCGAAACCCCGGGTCACGAGGATGGAGGCCAGCTTCTCGCCCTCGCCTATCTGGACCACGTTGATGATCGGCTTGCCCCGTGCGGTCCGGCTCGCCGCCGGAATCTCGTGCACCTTCAGCCAGTACAGCTTGCCCCGCGTGGTGATGGGCATCAGGTAGGCGTGGGTGCTGGCGACGAAGAGGTCGGCGACGAAATCGTCCTCCTTCATCGACGCGCCGGTCTTGCCCCGGCCGCCGCGCCGCTGGGCCCGGTACTCGGTGAGGGGGCTGCGCTTCACGTAGCCGGCGTGGGACACGGTGACCACCATGTCCTCCTCGGCGATGAGGTCCTCGCTGGTCAGCTCGGAGGCCTCGCCGGTGATCTCGGTGCGCCGCTCGTCGCCGAACTTCTCCCGCACCTCGCGCAGCTCGGTCTTCACCACCTCGAGGAGTGAGGCCTCGTTCTCGAGGATGTCGCGGAGCCGGGCGATGTCCCGGGTCAGCGAGATGAGCTCGTTGAACAGCTCCTCGCGCTGGATTCCGGTGAGGCGCTGCAGCCGCATCTCGAGGATCTGCTTGGACTGCTCCTCGCTGAACCCGCCGTCCTCGTAGCGGTGCTGCAGGCCGCCGTAGCTCGGCTCCTCGGCGCGGGCCCGGGCGACCAGCTGCTCCATCTGCGCCTTTGCGGCGTCCAGGTCGAGCCGGGGAAGGTCGGCGAAGCGCTCGTGCTCGTAGAGCGACGGCGAGAGCACGTGCATGAGGCCCCACCTCGCCTCGTCCGGGTCCCGCGAGCGGCGGATGATGGTGATGACCAGGTCGATGATGTCCTGGGCGACCAGCAAGCCCTCCACCACGTGCATCCGGCGCTCGGCGTTGCGCAGCTCGAACCGGCTCCGGCGGGTCACCACCTCGCGCCGGTGGCTGATGAAGCGCTCCAGCAGCTCCCTCAGGTTGAGGGTGCGCGGCTGCCCGCCGTCGATGGCCAAAAGCACGATGCCGAAGGTGGTCTGCAGCGGGGTGTTGGCGAAGAGATTGTTGAGCACCACCCCGGAGATGGCATCGCGCTTCAGCTCGATCACCAGCCGCATGCCGCGCCGGTCCGACTCGTCGCGGATCTGACTGATGCCCTCGATCTTCTTGTCCCGCGCCAGCTCGGCGATCTTCTCGGTGAGCCGGGCCTTGTTCACCTGGTAGGGAATCTCGGTGACGACGATGGACTCGCGCTCACCCTTGGCCGAGGTCTCGATCTCGTGCCGGGCCCGGAGCGTGATCTGCCCGCGCCCGGTCTCGTAAGCCCGCTGGATGCCCTCGCGGCCGAGGATGAAACCGTGGGTCGGGAAGTCCGGGCCGGGGATGTGCTGCATCAGCTCGCGCACGGTCGCCTTCGGATGGTCGACGAGGTGGAGCGCGCCGTCGATGACCTCCCGCATGTTGTGCGGCGGGATGTTGGTGGTCATGCCCACGGCGATGCCCGAGCTCCCGTTGACCAGGAGGTTCGGGAAGCGGGCGGGAAGGACCAGCGGCTCCTTGGTGGAATCGTCGAAGTTGGGGCCGAAGTCGACGGTGTCCTTGTCGATGTCGGCGAGCATGGCCTCGGCCAGCTCGGTCATCCGGCACTCGGTGTACCGGTAGGCCGCGGCCGAGTCGCCGTCGACGCTGCCGAAGTTCCCCTGCCCGTCGACGAGGAGGTAGCGCAGGTTCCACGGCTGGGCGAGGCGGACCAGCGCGTCGTAGACGCTCGCGTCACCGTGCGGGTGGTACTTCTTGAGCACCTCGCCGACCACGCCCGCGCACTTGCTGTACTTGCGGTTGTGGAGCAGCCCCTCGTCCTGCATCGCGTAGAGGATGCGGCGGTGGACCGGCTTGAGGCCGTCACGCACGTCGGGGAGGGCCCGACCCACGATGACGGACATCGAGTAGTCGAGGTAGCTGCGGCGCATCTCGTCCTCGATGTTGATCGGGACGAGGTCGCCGGCGCCGCCACCCGGAGTCGGGGGCGTTGGGGGGGTCGGAAGGTCTTCGGACATGAGGGGTTCCCCATGACCTAACCGCTTGTAACCCTTGGGTCAATCGACGTTTCGAGGGTGTAACGAGGTGTTTGGCACCTCGTGGGCGTGAGCGCCCAATGAGGGCTCAATGACGAGTCGTCTCATACCTTCGGGGGCTCGCCTGCCCGCCTGCTATGGAGCCGGGGGCGCAGGGCCGGGTCGCGGACCAGGGTTCTCCGCTCCTGCTGCTGGGTCCGGCACTCGACGACGGCGCGGTCAGCGCTCCGCGGAGAGCCAGCGGTGAACGGCGGCGCGAGGATCGTACGCCGCATCAGCGCAATCCGCTCCGCAGCTTCCCGCCCGTGAAGCTCGGCCACGGCGGTGAGGGCGAGATCGATGCCCGGTGACGAGCTGTCTGGCACCTCGTAGGCGCACCTGGCACCTCGAGAGAGCACCTCGAGGCACACGCGCGTCGGGCGCGTTCGTAGAGCACGCTCGAGGCACGTCGTCGGGGCAGCTCGTCACGCACTTCGCGGCGTGCCCTCCTGCGAATCAATGGCGGAGGTGCGAGTCCTCGATGTGCGAGCTCGTTGCAGCCGCCACTCAGTGCGACACCCCGATGACAGAGGGATGTCCCGACGCTCGATCTCCCTGCTCGCTTCCGAATCACCGCGCAGCAGTCGACGACAACCGACCGCGATGGGTGTGTCGCCAGTGCGGAGGGCAGCGGGACCGATTTGGTCGCGCTGAATGGAAGTTGCGGAGGGTGATGGTCATGCAGTCAGTCGTCTCAAAAGTAGTCAATGGATTCACGATCTTCGTGGCGCTGACAGCACTGTGCACCGGACTTGCTTCGAGTCGGGCACAGGCAGCGGCGCCGTCTTCTCAGGAGAGCGTCGACGCGGCGACGAGCGCTCAGATGTGCCCCTCACCCGCCCCCGTCCCACCTCTGGTCGACCCGGTGAGCGGCAAGATGTGCCATCCCAGTTCCTGCACGCCCAACTTCTGCTCGCGCGGGGACATCGCTCCTCTCGCCGGCCATGCAGCGACTCGGCCCCTTCAGGACAGGCTGGTGACGCTCGATTGCAGCCCGCACAGCGTCAAGCCAGTGCAGGTCTTCGCCGAGGCAGACCCGACGACCCGGAAGAGCCGGCTGTTCATGTACTACCTGCTCGACAGCACCGGGTTTCAGCCGAGCGTGTTCACCACCTCGATTCCCGGAGTCAACGACAAGGCGATGAGGACGGTCTGGGGAGCGAACTGCAACCTTCCGACCATCGGCTCGGTGCGGGTCGAGCTGGAACCGAAACCGGGCCTTCCCACCGATCCCGACGATCCCAGGGCCTTCATCGACATCTTCACCGACATCCGCGGGCTGTTCGTGATCAACAACGAGAGCGGCTGGTACGAGGGATGGATGATCCACGACCTCCGGGTGGCGCCCATTGCTGCTCCCGACGCCAGGGGTCACCCGAGGTTCGGCACCATCACCGCCCAGGACGCAGCGGCGCTCGCGGCGATGGGTTCCGGTCACAATGTCCCGGGTCGCTTCTTCACCGTGGACGGGAAGGCTCCGCACTTTCCGAGCCCGTCCGACCGCTTTCCCGAGAAGGTGACGAACGTCGTCTCGCTCTACCTGAGCATGGGCGCATACAACGCTCTCCAGCAGGCGGATGCGCACGCCTACTGGGAATTCAACTACACGACCAACTGGATCCATCCGCTCTACGAGCTCCCGTTCACCGGTGGATTCCCCGACAAGTCCCCCACCGAACCGGCGGACGCTTTCCAGGACGGAGAGATCAGCCGGCGCCAGTCGATCGTGCCGGGGGACGAGCCGGGCGACAACAACCGGAGCCGGAGACTGGCGATCAAGTTTGGAGACGACCCGGATCGACCCCGCGACCCCGACCTGTTCGATGCCGACGAGGACTCTCAACGTGAGTTCCGCCAGCGCTTCATTCCCAGCGGCGTCGCTCGCGAGGTATTCCTCAATGCGTTCGAGCGACTGGCCTCGTTCGAACCCCACGAGCACAACCTCACGCAGCGCCTGCTCAAGGGCTACAAGGCCGCAATCGCCTCGGTGGACACGAACGGCGATGGCATCGTCTCCGCGGAGGAGGGCGACGTCGACACCCCGAACCCCAACTGCCCGCAAAAGGACAACACCTGCATCTTCCTTCCCGCCAGAAGCTTCAATCGCTTCGCAGTGACGCGGGAGATCAACGATGGACTGCTCGCGCCTCGATTCGCGCCAAGCACGCGCGGATGGGTGCTCTCCGGGACCATCGTCACGGGCTTCCCCGTGATCCCGGCGTCCGAGGGTGAGGACGCCGACGACCGCTGAACCGTCGCCGGGGTCGAATCCAGAGATTAGCCACGCCGCCGCCGGACGACCTCCCGGATCCGGTGGCGACGGTCCTCCTGGACCTTCGCGCGCTCTTTCCGGACGGCCTCGACGACGGCGCGATCGGCGCTCCGCGGCGAGCCGCCGGGGAAGGGCGGCGCGGGGTCGTACTCCAGCATCAGCGCGATGCGCTCCGCGGCTTCCCGGCCGTGAAGCTCGGCCACGGCGCTGAAGGCGAAGTCGATGCCTGCGGTGACGCCCCCACCGGTGATGCGGTTCCGGTCCCTCACCACGCGCGCTTCGACCGGCGTCGCGCCCAGCTCCGCGAGCAGATCGAGCGAAAGCCAGTGGGTCGTGGCTCGGTACCCACGCAGGAGCCCGGCGGCACCGAGGACCAGCGCGCCGGTGCAGACGCTCGTGACCCAGGCAGCTCGTTCTCCGCGAGCGGCGACGAAGTCGAGCACCGGGTCGTCGGCGAGCAGCGCATTCACCCCGACTCCACCGGGCACGCAGAGGACGTCCAGCGGCGGCGCCTCCTCGAGCGTGCAGTCGGTCGACAGCGTGAGCCCCCATTCACTGCGGATCGGCCCGGGGCGAGTTCCGACGAGGACGACCCGCGTTTCGGGCGCACGGGAAAGAACCTCGTAGGGACCGGTGAGGTCCAGCTGGGTGAGGTCCGGGAAGACGAGGAGGCCGACAGTCAGCGGTGAGCCCATGCACCGATGCTAACGGCTGAGGGTGCACCGACCCCAGCAGTCGAGGGGCGCCATGCACTGTGCTGGCGGCCGGGCGGCTCGGAGCGGTAGAGACCCCGCCGTGAACTACGGCCCTGACCTGTACACCCTGCCTGCCGATCTGCCCCGCCCGTTGGACGATGGTCGCGCACGTCACCTCGCGGGGACGATCCTTCCGTCCACTCCGCTGGAGGCCACCACCGGTGAGCGGATCGACCTCTCGACCGTCCCGGGCCGTGCGGTGGTGTTCGCCTATCCCCGGACCGGGCAGCCTGGACAGCCGCCTCTCGTCCCCGACTGGGACCTCATCCCCGGTGCGCGGGGCTGCACTCCCGAGACCTGCGCCTTCCGCGATCTGGCCAAGGACTTCGGCGCCCTCGGCGTTCGCATCTTCGGCCTGAGCACCCAGGAGCCCGCGTACCAGCGCGAGCTGGCCGAGCGGCTCCACCTTTCCTTCCCGGTGCTCAGCGACTCCGACCGGGCTCTCACCGACGCGCTCCGGCTGCCCACGCTCACCATCGGTGGTCACGTGCTGCTCGCCCGGCTCAGCTGGCTCCAGCGCGACGGGCGCATCGAGCGGGTCTGGTACCCGGTATTCCCGCCAGACCGGCACGCCTCCGAGGTCCTGGCCTCGCTCGCAGGCTGAGGCGGCGAACGGCTACGCTCTCTGCCGTGACGTCGGTCGTTCAGGCCCGAACGGGACGGGATCGGAGAGCCGCCGCGTACCTCGTGGCCCAGGCCGTCGGCGTCCTCGCCTGGTGGGTGTTGGTCTTTCTCACGCGCGCCGCCCGGGAGTGGTTCTTCCCCTACGGCGGCCTCGACCCCGCGTTCGTGGCCTTCGCCTTGCCGGACCTGGTGCTCATCGTGGGCGGCTCGCTGCTCGTGGCCCGCCATCGACTCCGCGGCACCGCCGCACCGATCGCCAGGGGGATCCTCCTCGGAGCGGTGGGCTACGGAACCCTGTACACGGCGGCCTGGACGCTCCTGCTCCACGCGCCGCCTGGCGCGCTGATCGCGATGCTGGTGCTGGCAGTGGGAACCTGGCGCGCCTGCCGCTGAGCCCGATCGCTGGCGCGCCCTGCGCGCTTCCGCAGGCGTCCAACTGGGTGCCGGGGGCTGAGCTCAGCGCTGCAGCTGCTTCCCGAAGGGCGCGAGCGCCAGCATCCCGAACTTCAGATGCTGGAAAGCGAAGGGGATGCCGATGATGGTGAGCGCCAGCCCGACGCCCAGCACCACGTGGCTGAGGAAGATCCAGATTCCGGCGATCAGCAGCCACAGCACGTTGAGGGCGAAGCTGCCCACCCCGGCGCCGGGCGCGTCGTCGAAGTCGTGGCCGAAGGGGACCAGGCCCAGCTTCGCCAGCTTGAAGCACTGCAGCCCGAAAGGAATGCCGACGATGGTCAGGCAGAGCAGCACGCCGGCCAGGAGGTACTCGAGGCAGATCAGCCAGCCGCCGCCGAGAATGATCCACAGGACGTTGAGGAGGAAATCCACGGAGGGATCTACGCCTGACCGGCCCCTCCCATTTCCGGCCGCCCGTTCAGGGCCTGCAGCAGGCGCTCCGCTTCCTTGCCCACCGGCCCGTCAGGGTCGAAGCTCCGGGCCTTCTCCAGCGCAGCGCGCGCGCCGGCGCGATCGTCCTTGAGCTTGAGGGCGATGCCCAGGTTCAGGTGGGCGCGGGGATTGTCGTGCTGCTTGGCGAGCGCGGTGCGGAACTCGGACAGGGCCCGATCCACCTCACCGCTGAGCAGCTCCTCCTTTCCCTTCTGCACGTGCTGCTCGGAGTCGTTCACCAGCTCCACGTCGAGCACGCTCCGCCCGGCGACGTTGACCAGCAGCGCGCGGAGGATGCCGGTCCAGTAGAAGGTGAGCCCCTCGGCGGCCATGACCGCGGCGAGCGGCAGATCCGGAAGCAGCGGCTTGCCCCGGAACTTGAAGCGCACCTTCGTGTAGCGGCCGGTATTGGCCCAGTGACGCACCGTCTCGGTGACCTTCCGCAGCGCCTCGTCGACGGCTCCCGGCTGCACGTCGACGGGCAGGGTGGTGGGGGCCTCGCCCGAAGGCCGGGCCTTCGCTGCAGGGGCAGGTCTTCGCGCCGAGCGCGGCTTCGCCGGCGCGCGCTTCGGCGAGGGAGCAGCGCGGCGAGCAGGGGCCTTGCGACGCTTGGGAGGAGTCATGGCCCGGCCGACGCTAGCAAGTCCCCGCCGGGGCCGGCATCTCCTGCACCACTCGCTGCCTCGCCGGGGCCGGGCACCGGGGCAGTGGTCTCCTCGCCGCCGTCATGTCTCATCCTCCACCCAAGTCCCTCCCCGAGCCGCCCGAGCGGCTCCCGGTCGACCTCGGACCGGTCTCCAACGGTGAGTTCTTCCCGCTCGCCCCCACCGCTCCGCTGCTGGCTGCCCGGCAACGCGCGCGCCGCGATGCCGCCGAGCACGCTCACCGTGCGGGAATGAGCCGGAGGGAGCTCCTCTCCGGCGCGTGCGGAACCGCGACGGTGCTCCTGGCCCTGAACCAGACCGGCTGCTCCGGGGGGCGCTACGCCGTCGAGCCCGATGCCGCACTGGACCCGGCCAGGGCGGCGGCCTCCGTCGGCGGCGACGAGCTGATCTTCGACGTGCAGACCCACCACGTCGAGCCGACCCGGGACTGGGCCAGCCGGAATCACGCGTTCGACTTCCTGGCCCGGACCGAGCAAGCGCGGTGCGGGGCGGAACGGTGGCTCGACTGTTACTCGCGCGATCACTTCCTGCGCGCGGTCTTCCTCGAGTCGGACACCGACGTGGCCGTGCTGAGCGCGCTGGCCGAGGTCCCACGGAACAATCCACTGACCATCGAGGAAGCGGTGCGAACGCGCGAGCAGATGGAACGCGCCGGACCTGGACGGCTCCAGCTGCACGGCATCGTGCTGCCCAACGGCGGAGCGCTCCAGGAGCAGGTCGACGGGATGCAGGCACTGGCCGAGCGCCACCGCGTCGCGGCCTGGAAGATGTACCCGGTCTGGGGACCCGCCGGCAGCGGGTACTGGCTGGACGGGCCGCTGGGCACCGGAGTGCTCGATCAGGCGCAAAAGCTCGGAGTGAAGACCGTCGCCGTCCACAAGGGCATCACCCTTCCGGGGATGGACTCGACATTCAGCCAGTGTCGGGACATCGGCCCGGTCGCGCGGAGGTATCCGGACCTGACCTTCCTCGTGTACCACGCGGGCGTGGAGTTCGACGTCGGCGAGGGTCCCTACGACGTGGGACGCGCGCTGGGGCTCGACTCGCTCATCCGCTCGCTCCAGGAGAACGACCTGCACCCCGGGTCGAACGTGTACGCGGACCTCGGCGCGGTCTGGAAGATCCTGATGCGCGATCCGGACCAGGCGGCGCACCTGCTGGGAAAGCTGCTGAAGCACCTGGGCGAGGACCGGGTCCTCTGGGGCACCGACTCCATCTGGTTCGGCTCTCCTCAGGACCAGATCGAGGCGTTCCGTGCCTTCGAGATCACCCCCGAGCTGCAGCAGAAGCACGGCTACCCTCCCCTGACGCGCGAGGTGAAGCGGAAGGTTCTCGGCCTGAACGCGGCGCGCGTCTACGGCGTGGATCCGGAGAAGCTCCGGCAGAAGGTCCGGGCCGACGACCTGGCGCGTGCCCGGGCGGAGTGGCGTGACTCGGGCGTGGACCGGCTCCCGGCACTCGGGCCGCGTAGCCGACGCGAGGTGCTGGCGCTCTGGCGAGACCGGGGCGGGCGGCCCTAGCGCGCCGGGAAGGAACCGCACCGAGGCGTGGCAAGGTGCCGGCCAGCGCCCGAGGAGACATGCCATGGATTTCGCCCAGCGCGCCCGCGCGTATCTCGCGTGCATCGAGCAGGGCCGGTCGTTCGACGAGCTCGCGCCGTTCCTGCATCCCGACGTCGTCCTCGTCGAGCACCCCAACCGCCTCGTCGCGCAGGGGAAGACCCGGCGACTCGCGGATGCCCGCCTGGCATTCGAGGCCGGCCGGAAGGCGGTCAGCGCCCAGCGCTACGGCGTCCGCACGGTCGTGACCGACGGCTCCACCGTGGCTCTGGAGGTGGAGTGGGAGGGCACGCTCGCCGTGCCGCTCGGTACCCTGAAGACCGGCGAGGTCCTGCGCTGCGCCTCGGCGATGTTCCTCCGCTTCGACGGCGAGGGACGGATCCTCCGACAGGACAACTACGACTGTTTCCCGCCGTTCTGAGTCGCAACGTGGTCGGTGCCATGAACGAGCGGGCCCCGTATCGTCGCCGCGAAGATGGCACGGTTCCGCCTCGTTCCTGACCGCTCGGAGCTCTGGGCCGAGGCGCGCTCCACGCTCCACCCGGTCCGGGTCCACACGACGGGGCTGACCGGCGTCGTCGAGCTCGAGCTCCGCGGAGACCGTCTCGAGATCGTCCCCCCCACCCACGTCGAGGTGGAGGCGGAACGGCTCCGCTCGGGCAACGCGCTCGTGGACGGCGAGCTGCGGCGGCGGCTCGACTCACGGAAGTTTCCCCGCATCAGGGGAGAGCTGATCCGGTCCGTCGCGGGAAACGGAGCCGGGACCGCGCGGCTCACCGGCGAGCTGACCCTGCACGGAGTGACGCGCAGTCTGGAGGTGGAGGTCACCGTCCGCCAGCTCGACGAGCGCACGCTGGAGATCGAGGGCGCGCGCTCGATCGACATGCGCGACTTCGGGCTCCCGCCGCCCTCGTTCCTGATGTTCAGGATGCAGCCGGAGGTGCAGGTGAGGGCCAAGGTGGTGGCCGAGCACGACGGTTGATGCACCTGGGAGGCGTCGGCTGAAGCCAACCTCGAAAGAGGCCCTGACGCTCAGGAGCCGCTGATCCGGTCCGTCGGCTGGAGCTCCCGGATTCCCTTCGGATCGATGGTGAGGAAGAACAGCGGCTTCTCCGCCTCCCGCTTGTCGTTGAAGTGGGTCCTCCCCGTCGCCCCCTCGAAGTCCTTGGTCCCCGCGAGCCCGTCGCGCACCGCCGCGCGATCCAGCGCCGCGGTCTGCTTGTCGAGCAGCTGGCGCAGCATGCGCGCCGAGTCGTAGCCGACGGCGTCGAGCAGCGTGGGCGCCGCGTCCTTGTACATCTCGCTGAAGAGCCGGACGAAGCGCTTCGTCGGCTCGCGGCTGCTGTCGGCGTAGAACCCGTCGACGAAGACGCTGCAGAGGACGAACTTCCCGCCCCGCTCGACCAGCTGTGGGATGCCGTCGGAGTTCTTCGGCGAGTTCCAGCCGTTGCCCCCCAGCAGGGTGACGGTCCGGATGTCCTTCTTCCCGGTGGTCTTCTTGAGGTTCTCGATCTCCCGGGGGTCGCAGGTGTTGGTGATGATGTCCTCCACCGCGAGCGCCGGAGCCACCAGCCCCACCCGCTGCCATTCGTCGGGGATGAAGAGCGCCTCGAAGTCGACGATCGGATCGAGCTTGCTCTTCGCCTTCTCCACCGCCTTCCGGCGGCGGTAGCTGTCCTTCACGTCCTTCGTGGCCTCCTGGACCTCCTCGAAGTAGTCGCGTCGGTCCTCGAGGTAGTAGCGACCCACCAGCTTCTTGGCCTGGCTGGTGAACGTGGTCTGGTCGGAGGTGTAGCTCTCCGCCCCCCGCACCGCTCCGCCCTGGGCGAGCACCTGGTCCCAGAAGTCGTTGGTCATCTCCACGCCGTAGGGCGTGTTCGGGTACAGGACGGCGAAGCTCTTGTAGCCCATGACCTTCGTCGCCCAGTCCACGAGGCCCTTCGTCTGGGCCGAGTAGGTCAGCATGTTCCGGAACACGAACGGACCGATGTCGGTCACGTCCTCGCTCCGCGTCAGCGTGAGGATCGGCAGGCCGAGGTCCTGCGCCACCAGCGCCGCGCGCTTGCTGTCCTCGATGAACAGCGGGCCGATCGCCGCGACTGCCCCGTCGTTGAAGACCAGCTCCTCCACCGCGCTCGCAGCGCGCGTCCCGTCTCCCTGCGTGTCCTTCACCACCAGCTCTACGTCGCTGCCCTTGAGCGCCAGCCGGATGCCGCGCATCACCGCTTCGCCGAAGGCCTTGTACTTGCCGGTGAGCGGCAGGAGCACGCCCACCGTCCGCCCGCGCACCTGGCCCACCCGATCGGCGCGGGCGAGCATCTCCTGCGCCTCCGCGGTGTAGGGGCTGCCGGGCGCATCGGAGAGCAGCGCCTGCAGCGTGGACTTGAGCTTCGGGATGTCGCGAGTGTGCTGGTACACCCGTGCCAGCTTGAAGGTCAGCAGCGGCCACGCCGGGTGCGAGGGAGAGAGATCCGCCTGCACCCTCGCGACCTCCTCCACGCCCACCTGCGCATCCACCAGATCGCCGATCTGCGCCAGCGCCGCGTTCCGCTCCTCGGGCGTGGAGGCCTGCTCGGCCTTCTGCAGCGCCATCTTCATCGCCTGGTCGTAGAGGCGAGCTCCCTCGGCGGCGCGGCGGAGCGCGTCCTCGAGCTGCGCCTTCTGACCGGCAGGGATGCGGTCCCGGAGCGGAAGGAGCGTCTGGTACGCGTCGCGATAGCTCTTCAGCTCCAGTGCCGACAGCCCGAGCTTCAAGCGCGCGTCCTGCGCGTTCGGGAAGAGCGGGTTCTCGAAGAGAAGCTCGTTGAACTGCTTGCGGGCGTTCGTGTAATCGCCCAGCTCGAAGGAGAGCACGCCGGCCCGGTACAGGGCCTCCTCGCCGGCGGTGGTGGCCGGATAGGCCTTGCGGAAGTTCAGGTAGGTCTCTACCTGCTTCGGCTTGGCCTGGCCACGCGCCCTCGCCTCCACCTGCGCGAGCGCCTGATCCGCGTTGGGGTCCTTCCGGATCTCCGTGCTCGCCTTGCGCGGCGGTGCTCCCGGGAGGTCCGGCATCGGCGCCTGGCTGGCGCAGGCAACGGCGATCAGGGCGACCAGCGCGGCAGCCGCGACAGGGGTGTGCTTCATGGGGGTCGCTCCTTACCAGACTGCGCGGGACGGGCGACCCCTTGCCAGCTTCAGGCCAGGCGCTGGGGCGATTCGGTCACCTCTCGCACACCGCCCTGGGCGTGGATGCGCTGGAGGAACCGGGTGAAGTCGTCGAGGGTGCAGGCCGGTCCCGGAGGGCCCAGCCGGCACACCACCACCCCGTCGCGCTCCACGAGGATGGTCTCTCCGGCCTGCGCCCGCTCCAGGAGCTCGCCGAAGCGCACCCTGACCTCGGTCTCGGCAACTCGGGTGAGCATGGACTGGCTATCCTCCTCCACCACGCGGCCGGCAAGCCGCACCGAGTCAACCGGGACTCGGTCGGTCCGGATGATAGGAGGCGAGCCGCTGATGCGGAAATCAATCGCGCGCGAGGACTCCGGAGCGCCTTGCGACTGCATCGCGCGTGGCTCCAAGCTTCGGCCCCTCAGGGGGTAGAGCGCATGAGGATCCACCGTCAGCTCGTGCCCGGCCTGGCGCTGCTGCTCGCCACCACCTCGACGGCCGTTGCCGGTGAGCGCCACGACCACCGGACGAACGTCCTCCGCGTGCCACAGCGTTACGCCACCATCCAGGCGGCGGTGGACGCGGCGAGCGATGGAGATCGGGTCGTCGTCTCCCGGGGGCGTTTTTGCGGCGCGACGATCACCCGGCGTCTGGTGCTGGAGGGGAAGCATGGTGCGACCATCGTCGGGTGCGAGGCGCCGGTCAGCGGCGCGTTCCGGATCGGCTTCCTCCTTCCCGACGGGGGCGCGTCGGGGACGAGCATCCGTGGGTTCCGGTTCGACGGTCGGGGAGTCTCCAACGCCAATCTTGCCCCGCTCGGCGCCGGCATCCTCGCCCGGACGGCCGACGACGTGACGGTGCTCGGCAACCACTTCGATGGGACGTTCCAGGCGATCACCAACACCGACGGGAGCGGCTGGTCGGTGCTCTTCAACCGCGTCGAGCACCTGACCACCCTGACCTGTGACGGCGCTTGCGCCGGCGGCGACGCCATCGTCTTCCAGCAGCGCCTGGTGCTCGACCGGCGGCCCCGGGAGAACGTCGCGGCCTTCAATCGCGTGCAGGGAGACATCCCGGACGAACTGAACGAGTTCTCCATGGTCGGGGTCCTCGTGCTCGGTCAGGCGCGGGCCCGGGTGGTGGCGAACCTCTTCGAGATCCCGCACAACCCCGGCGCGGAGGCGCAGGGCGTGGGCGTGCTGGTCACCGATCACTGCTGCGCGGCGGTGGAGGTCTCGACCTCGGTGAAGACCGACGTGCTCTTCAACGACGGTCGGCGGAGCGAGCTCGTTCTTCGCGTCGACCCCGACGTGAACGGCGGCCCCGGCAACCTCGAGGGCGCGCACATCTTCGGAAACCGCGGCGACGTCGAGCTTCCACCAGGGGCAACGCCACTCAGGCGCCTCGTCCGGTTCCCCGGGGCGGCATCGACGAGGCCGGCGCGGCAAGCCCTGCTGCACTGACCGACACCGCCAACCCGACAACCCTCCGCGGAGAGCCCCGGTGGGCACCGCACCGGGCAGGTCACCGGGCGCACAGACCGGCACCGGACGCCCGGCGCTCGACACGATTTCTCGCGATGTCGCGAGATTTCGTGTCGGTGCCCATCGTCCATCCACTCGAAATCACGTGAATTCTCGGCGTGGCGTCCTCGGCACGCCCGGTGCCTCGAGCCGGGCCCATGGACACCACCACCCGATTGGCGCCGCTCGCTCTCGTCGCTCTCTCCGCGTGTGCCGCGGGGTCGCCGCCCTCCTCGCGACCGGACCCGGCTCCCCGGCGCGTCCAGGTGACCCAGGCCGAGCGGGCCCATCGGTCCCAGCTCACCGAGGTCGTGGGCACGGTGCGGGCCAGCCGGCGCGCGACCATCGCGCCGTTGATCAGCGGCACCGTCGACGAGGTCCGCGTCGGCCTCGGGAGCCCGGTGCGGGCCGGCGACATCCTGGTGAGGCTCTCGGCCCGAGAGATCGCGGCGCGTCTGGAGCAGACCCGGGCGGTGTCCGAGCAGGCCGCCCGCGACCGCGCCCGGGCGACGAGCCTCGTGGGGCAAGGGGCCATCTCGGTGGCGGACTACGAGACCGCCATGTCGCAGTGGAGCGTGGCCCGGGCAAGGCAGACCGAGGCGAGCTCCATCGCCGAGCGCAGGGTCCTCCGAGCGCCGTTCGCGGGTGTGATTACCTCGAAGGTCGCCAGCGTCGGGGACACCGCCCTGCCAGGGCAGCCCCTCCTCGTCCTGGAGGCCCGCTCGGCGCTCCGCCTCGAGGCGCAGGTCCCAGAGACCATCGGGGAGCGCCTGGCGATCGACGACCCGTTGCCCGTCCGCATCGAGGGCCTCGACCGTGACCTTGAGGGGCGCCTTGCCGAGGTCCAGCCAGCCTCTGACGCCACGACCAGAACCCGCCTCTTCAAGATCGATCTCCCCGACACCCCCGGACTTCGCTCGGGCCAGTTCGGGCGTGCGCTGCTTCTCGGCCGCGATTCGCCCACCGTCACCGTCCCGTCCGAGGCAGTCGTGCATCATGGTCAGCTTGAGAGCGTATTCGTCGTCGATTCCGGCGTCGCCCGGCTCCGGCTGGTGCGCTCCGGCCGGGAGTGGAAGGGGCGGGTGGAGATCTCCTCCGGCCTCGCGGGGGGCGAGACGGTCGCAGTGGCGGGAGCGGAAGGCCTCGTCGATGGCGACCGGGTGGAGGAAACCCGATGACCCCCGCACCTCGTCTCGGCCTGGCGGGGACCCTCGCCCGAGCCTTCATCGGTTCCAAATTGACCCCGCTGATCGTCGTCGGCTCGGTCCTGGTGGGACTCCTGGCCATCGTGGTTCTGCCACGCGAAGAGGAGCCTCAGATCAAGGTCCCGGTGTTCGACATCTTCGTCGCCATGCCGGGCACGAGCGCGGCGGAGGTCGAGAGCCGGGTCTCGTCTCCTCTCGAAAGGCTGACCTGGGAGATTCCTGGCGTGGAGTACGTCTACTCGACCAGTCAACCCGGGCGTTCCCTCGTGGTGGTGCGCTACCGGGTGGGTGAGGATCCCGAGCGGTCGCTGGTGAAGCTCCAGCGAAAGCTCCAGGCGAGCGCCGACCGGATCCCTGCCGGCGCCTCGCCGCCACTCGTCAAGGCGCGCTCCATCGACGACGTGCCCATCCTCGCGCTGACCTTCCACTCCAGCCAGCAGGATCACCTCTCGCTGAGGCGAGTGGCCGCGCAGGTCGAGGCCGAGGTCAAGCACGTCCCCGAGGTCTCCGAGACCTTCCTGATCGGTGGCTATCGACGACAGGTCCGGATCCAGCTCGACCCGACCGCGCTCGCCGCGCGCGGCCTGGGGCTCCTCGACGTGCTCCGGACCATCGGTCCCGCAAACCGCCAGGAGGTCGCGGGGGCGCTCACCACCGACAACCACGAGGTCATCGTCCAGACCGGGGGCTTCTTCAGCACCGCCGAGGAGGTGGCGTCGGTCGTCGTGGGGGTCCACGGAGGAGACCCGGTTCACCTCCGGGAGGTCGCTCGGGTCGAGGATGGCTCCGAGGAACCGACGCAGTACGTGTTCTTCGGCACCGCGGTGCACCCCGGGCAGGTGCCGGCCCCCGAGCAAGCCGCCGTGACGCTCGCGATCTCGAAGCGCCCGGGGAGCAATGCCATCGCCGTGGCCCGCGCCGTCCTCGCACAGGTCGATCGCCTGAAGGGCACGGCGATCCCCGGCGACGTCCAGGTCTCGGTGACCCGCAACTACGGAGCCTCGGCGGCGGAGAAGTCCAACGAGCTCCTCTTCCACATGGCCCTCTCGGTCGTCGGTGTCTCGCTCCTGGTGCTGTTCATGCTCGGCTGGCGGGAGTCGGCCGTCGTCGCCGTCGCCATCCCCTCGACCCTCTCCCTGCTGCTCCTGGTCTTCCACCTGGTCGGCTACACGATCAACCGGATCACGCTCTTCGCGCTGATCTTCTCCATCGGCATCCTCGTCGACGACGCGATCGTGGTGGTGGAGAACATCGTCCGGCACCGCGAGCTCGAGGAATCGAGACGCGCATCGCTCCGGGAGATCGCTGTCCGGGCCGTGGCCGAGGTCGGCAACCCCACCGTGCTCGCGACCCTGACGGTCATCGCCGCGATCCTTCCCATGGCATTCGTGGGCGGGATGTCCGGGCCGTACCTGCGCCCCATCCCCGTCCTGTCCTCGGCAGCGATGGTGTTCTCGCTGCTGGTGGCGTTCGTGGTCACCCCCTGGGCTGCCGTGCGCCTCCTCGGGCGAGGAGGGGGACACGAGGCCTCCAGGCACGCTCACGAGAACCGCGCCACCCGGGCGTACCGCTGGCTCATGTCCCGGCTCGTGGGCCGCCCTCGCTGGCGCTGGGGCTTCCTCGGCCTGACGGCGCTCCTTCTCCTCGGAGCGATGGCCACCGTCCCGGCCGGGTGGGTTCTGGTCAAGATGCTGCCCTTCGACAACAAGAGCGAGCTGGAGGTCGTCCTCGACATGCCGGAGGACAGCTCGCTGGAGCGGACCGCGCAGGTGGCCAGGGAGATCGCGGCTGCCATCCGCGAGGAGAAGGAGGTCACCCACTACCAGGTGTACGTCGGCACCGCGGCGCCCCACGGCTTCAACGGACTGATGCGCCACTACGACCTGCGCCGGGGGTCCAGCCTCGCGGAGATCCAGGTGAACCTCGTGCCCAAGGATCGGCGTTCCGTGCAGAGCCATGCCTTCGCCCTGCGGATCCGCCCCAGGGTGGCGGCGATCGCCGCCCGTCACGGTGCGCGCGTCGCGGTGGCCGAGGCGCCGCCGGGACCGCCGGTGATGCAGTCGCTGGTCGCCGAGGTGTACGCCCCGGACGACGCGGGCCGACAGCGCCTGGCGCGGAGCATGCGCACCATCTTCGCCAGCACGCCGGGGGTGGTGGACCTGAACGGGTCCGAGGAAGCCCCGCGGCCGAAGGAAGTCTTGCGGGTGGACAAGGAGAAGGCGGCCCTCCACGGAATCCCGGCCGAGGCCGTGGCCCGGACCCTTCGCGTCGCCGTCGGCGGTGAGTCGCTCGGGCGGCTGCACCTCCCGCATGAGCAAGAGTCGGTCGACATCGTCGTCGACGTGCCCCGGACCCAGCGCGCAGGGGTCTCGGACCTCCTGTCGCTCCGGCTGCCCGATGGCCGCGGGCAGGCCCTGGTCCCGCTGAGCGAGCTGGTCCGCGTGGAGAGCACCGTCGAGGACCAGAGCATCCACCACAAGAATCTGTTGCCCGTCGCCTACGTCACCGGCGACGTCGCCGGAGGTGCCGAGAGTCCTGCCTACGCGATCCTGCGGATGAACAAGGCCGTCGACCGGCTGAGCGAGCCGGTCGCGATCTACAACGCCACCCAGCCTCCGAGCGATGCCCGGCCAGCCATCAAGTGGGATGGCGAGTGGCACCTCACCCTCGAGCTGTTCCGGGACCTGGGCGGCGCGTTCGTGGTCGTCCTGCTCCTCATCTATGGCCTGCTGGTCGGCTGGTTCCGGTCCTTCTCCGTCCCGCTGGTGGTCATGGCGCCCATCCCCTTTTCGCTGGTGGGCATCCTGCCCGCGCACGCGGCGATGGGCGCGTTCTTCACGGCTCCCTCGCTGATCGGGTTCATGGCCGGCGCGGGAATCGTGGTGCGGAACTCCATCATCCTGGTCGACTTCGCCGAGGACGGAATCCGCAGGGGCTCGTCGATCGAGCAGGCCGTCGTCGACGCGGGGGCGGTCCGCTTCCGGCCGATGCTGCTCACTGCGCTGGCAGTCAGCGTCGGCTCCGCGGTCATCCTCTTCGACCCCATCTTCCAGGGCCTCTCGATCTCGCTCGCGGCTGGAGAGATCGCCTCGCTGCTGATCAGCCGGATGGCGGTTCCGGTGCTCTACGCGGTGGTGCGCCGCCGGGAGCTCACGAGCGACGACTCCACCAGAGCGGAGCGACGTCTCGGGCTCACGGTCGTCGAGGAGCCGGCGGCCGGACTCAGCGGCGTCGGCTGAGCCCGCTTCGGCCGGATGTGCTCCGGATGGTCGCGCACGGGACGGACGCGCATGCACACCCCGTGAATTCCCGGACTGCGATCGGGCGCCCATCGAACCGACCCCTCCCGGGCGCGCTGCCGGTCGCGGTGCCAGACACCTCGTTCAGAC
>JBKPMY010000295.1:0-2791 GCA_046732375.1 Myxococcota bacterium | reverse complement strand
CCCTCGAGGTCCGCACGCTCCAGGCCCTCTCCGCCCTCGAGGCGGAGGGGCTGCCCGAGCGGGGTCTGCAGCGCGAGTTCCACTTCCGCCTCAACGGGCTCGTCCGTGCTTACCTGGGCGAGCGGTTCGGGTTCGACGCGCTCGAGTGCACCAGCGGCGAGCTGCTCCGGGAGGTGGAGCGGCGCTCCCTCCCCGGAGTGGAGCCCGACCCGCTCCGCGCCTTCGTGGATCAGTGCGACGTCGCCCGCTACGCCCGCGGCGAGGTCCCGGTGCCCGCCTGCGCCGGTGCGCTCGCCTTCGCGCGATCCCTGGTGGAGGCGACTCGCCCCAGACCGGCCCCGCCCGCTCCGCCCGCGCAGGGGCCGGAGGTGGCGCGCGCATGACGCCGTTCACCTGGAAGAGCCCGGAGGCGTTCTGGCTCCTCCTGCTCGTCCCGCTCGTCGGCGGCTGGTCGATCTGGACCGCCCGGCGCCGGGTCGCGGCGCTGCGCTACCCCGTGGCCCGGGTGCTGGCCAGCAGTGGCACGGGCCTGCGCGGAGTGCTCCGCCGGGGGCTGCCTCTGCTCCGGATGGCTGCGGTGGCCCTGGCGGTGGTGGCGCTGGCCCGCCCCCAGACCGTCGGCGCGCGCGTGAGGGACCTCTCCGTCGAAGGCATCGACATCATGATCGCCCTCGATCTCTCCACGTCGATGGAGGCCGCGGACTTCCGGCCCAACAACCGGATCTACGTGGCCAAGGAGACCCTGAACGAGGTCATCTCCAGCCGCGTCAACGACCGCATCGGGCTGGTGGTCTTCGCCGGCGCGGCCTACACCCAGGCTCCGCTGACGCTCGACTACGGCGTGCTGCGAGAGGTGGTGAAGCAGCTCCGCACCCGCGTGCTCGAGGACGGAACCGCCATCGGGGACGCGCTCGCAGTCTCGCTCAACCGGCTCCGTGACTCCGACGCCAAGAGCAAGGTGGTGATCCTCATCACCGACGGCGACAACAACGCCGGCCGCATCTCCCCGCTCGACGCCGCGGCCATGGCGAAGGCGCTCCACATCCCGGTCTTCACCATCCTCGTGGGCAAGGGAGGCAAGGTCCCGTTCCCGGACGGCACCGACCTGTTCGGAAATCCCAGCTACCGGGATCTGGAGATCGCGGTGAACCCGGCGCTCCTCCAGCAGATCGCGAAGACCACCGGCGGCGAGTACTACCGGGCGACCGACCGCGAGTCGCTCCGCGCCGGCCTGAGCGCGGTCCTCGACAAGCTGGACAAGAGCAAGCTTCTCGAGGGCGGGGCGAGCGCCAACGCGAAGGAGGAGTTCCCGCCGTTCCTCCTCGCGGCCTTCCTCTGCGCAGGGCTGGAGCTGCTCCTCCGCTCCACCGTGCTCCGGGTGTTCCCGTGACCGAGCCGAGCGCCTGGCGATTCACCGTGCTCGGCTACCCGGTGGGCCTCGGTGCCCCGGAGTGGCTCCTGCTGGGGCTCGTCGCGCTGGCGGTGGGCGCGGTCGCGGCGTTCGCAGCGCTTCGTCGGCGGTCGCGGGTCCGGGGGCTGCTGGGCGAGCGGCTGGGAGACAGCCTCGCTCCCGGCATCGAGGTGGGCCGGCAGGTCGTGCGCGCGGCATCCACCGCCCTGTCGCTGCTCCTCTTCTCGCTGGCCCTGAGCCAGCCGCAGTGCGGGAGCCGCGCGGAGCTCACGAAGAAGCGCGGCATCGACGTGGTGGTGGCGCTCGACGCGAGCAAGTCGATGCGCGCCAGGGACGTCCTCCCCAGCCGTCTGGAGCGGGCGAAGCTCGAGCTCTCGACCTTGCTGGACGAGCTCAAGGGTGACCGGGTGGCCATCGTCGCCTTTGCCGGGGACGCCTTCGTCCAGTGCCCGCTCACCTCGGACTACGCCGCGGCCAAGCTCTTCCTCCGCGCCATCGACCCGGACCAGATGCAGGAGGGCGGGACGAACATCGGCGCGGCGCTGGCCACCGCGCGCAAGGTGCTCGAGGGCGCCGACCGGGGGGCCAAGGACCGGGTGGTGGTGCTGCTCTCCGACGGCGAGGACCTCTCCGGAGAGGTGGGCGAGGCGACCGACGCACTCAGGTCCTCGGGAATCAAGGTCTTCACCATCGGCATCGGGAGCACGGGCGGCGAGCCGATCCCGGTACTCGACAAGCAGGGCGACCGGACCGGCTACCTCAAGGACCCCTCCACGGGTCAAACGGTGCTCAGCCGGCTCGACGAGGCCGGGCTCGAATCCATCGCCCAGGCCACCGGCGGCGAGTACTTCCACCGGATCGGCGCGGTGGCCGTCCCCGAGGTCGCGGCCCGCATCGACCGGCTGCAGAAGAGCGAGCTCGAGAGCCGGATCACCGTCCGCTACGACGAGCGCTTCCAGTCCTTCCTCCTGCCCGGCCTCGTGCTGCTGGTGGTGGGAATGGCCGCGGGAACGACGTGGCGGAGGCGAGCCTCCGGCGCGGCGCTCGGGGTGGCGCTGCTCCTCGCGGCGCCGGCACGCGCGCTCGGCCCGTTCGAGGCGAACCCTCCGGCGGTGGACCGGGGGCTGAAGGCCTACGACGAGGGCCGCTTCGAGGACGCGCTCCGCGAGTTCAAGGCCGCGGAGCAGGACGCGCCTGGGAATCCGGCGCTGGAGTACAACCGGGGCAACGCCCTGTACCGGCTGGGCCGGTACGACCAGGCGAGGGAGTCCTACCGGCGGGCGGCCGAGTCCGCGGTTCCGTCCCTCAAGGAGCGCGACCTCTACAACATGGGCAACGCCCTGGCACAGCTCGGAGACACCCAGGGCGCCATCGGCGCCT
>JBKPMY010000294.1:0-12816 GCA_046732375.1 Myxococcota bacterium | reverse complement strand
GGTCCAGTACCGGACGTGCTCCTCCATCGCCGAGCGCTCCTCGGCAGTCATGTCCTGGTGAAAGGAGGCCCGGGGCGGGATGAGCTTGCAGAGGTAGTAGCGAGGGACGGGCGGCTGGGCGGGGGGCATGGTCGATTGCGTGAATAGCGCAGGCCGCGCGCGCACTCCCGGACGGAGTTTTGCTTTCCGTCGAGCGGCGGACGGGACACACTCCGCCGCCTCGATGCGAGGAGGGGAGGAACCCATGCGGATCCTGGTGTGGGCGGCGCTGCTCGTGTGCGGCGTCGCGTCCGGGCAGCAGTCTCCGGTCATCGCGGTGAAGGCCGGCCGACTCCTGGATCCGGTGGCTCAGAAGGTGCGCACCGGGGCCGTGGTGGTCGTCCAGGACGGGCGAATCAAGTCGGTGGGCGACGCGGTCCCTGCCGGCGCCCAGGTGGTGGATGCCTCGGGCCTCACCATCTGCCCTGGCTTCATCGATGCCCACACCCACGCGCTGCTCGACGGCGATCTCACCGAGAAGGAGTACGACGAGCAGATCCTCAAGGAATCGCTCCCGTACCGTGCGCTCCGGGCCACCCAGGGGATGCGCATCGCGCTCCAGCATGGCTTCACGACCCACCGGGACATCGGCAACGAGGGGGCGGGGTTCGCGGACGTCGACCTGAAGAAGGCGATCGCGAAAGGAATCGTCGTCGGTCCGCGGCTCTTCGTGGCCACGAAGGCGCTTGCGCCCACCGGCGCCTACGGAGTCGGGGGAACGGCCTACTCCTGGGAGTGGGACTGGCCGAAGGGAGTCCAGCTCTGCGATGGGGCCGATGGCTGCCGGAAGGCGGTGCGCGACCAGATCTCGCACGGCGCCGACTGGATCAAGGTCTACGCCGATCGTGGCTACTACAAGCGGCCGGACGGGCAGATCCGGAGCCTCCCCAACTTCACCGAGGAGGAGCTGAAGGCCATCGTGGACCAGGCGCACCGGACCAACCGGAAGGTGGCCGCGCACAGCATCACTCCCAGCGGGCACGCCATCGCGCTGGCCGCCGGCGTCGACTCGATCGAGCACGGCCACGTGCTTGACGAGGCGACGGTGAAGATGATGGTCCAGAAGAAAGTCTTCCTCTCGCCGACGCTCACCGTCTCGGCCTACGTCGAGGGGGCACGCAGCAAGACCAACCCCATCTGGGCGGCGCTGACCAAGATCTCGGAGGAGTCCTTCCGTCGGGCGCTGGCCGCCGGCGTGCAGATCGCGCTGGGCACGGACGCCGGCGGGTTCCCCTGGGAGGAGATCCACCAGGCCCAGGAATTCCGGCGCTACGTCGCCTGGGGGATGACCCCCTGGCAGGCGCTCCGCTCGGGCACGGTGGTCGCAGCGACGCTGCTGGGCAAGGAGTCGGAGCTGGGCACCGTCGCGCCCGGCGCCTACGCCGATCTGGTGGGGATGAAGGAGGACCCGCTCAAGGACATCACCGCCACCGAGCGCGTCTCGTTCGTCATGAAGGAGGGAGTGGTCGTCGTCCCACCCGGCCGCTGAACGGCGGAGGGTCCGCTCCGACCACAGGGGCTGCCCGCAACTCCGGCGCGGGACTCCGGGTTCGATCTCCAGAAACGGGCACGGCGCAGGCGCCGGGGACCCGCATTCAGGAGACGAACCCGTGAAGACCGTGGTCAAGATGATCGTCGTGGTGAGCGCGCTGTCCTCCCTCGCGATGGCCGCCGAGGTGGATCGTCGCGAGGCTCGCCAGCAGGACCGGATCGCGCAAGGCGTGCAGAGCGGCCAGCTGACCCCCGGCGAGACTGCACGGCTGGAGCGGAAGGAAGCGCGGATCGACAATCGGATCGACCGCATGCGCGCGCAGAACGGCGGGTCTCTGACGCCGGCGGAGCGGAGGAGCGTCAACCGCGAGCAGAACCGCGTCAGCCGCCAGATCTACGCCGCGAAGCACAACGCGCGGCACGAATAGTTGGGCCGGGGAGGACGCCGGTTCTGTTCGGGCCGCCGCTTGTCAGCTCTCCATCGCGACCGAGCGGATGACGCCGTCCCGACCCACTGGCACGGCGGGTGGTCGGCGCCATCGGGATGAGCGGCAACACGCCCCAGGAAGACGAGGACGTCGCCAGGGTCGGTGCGGCGGTGCTCTCCGACCGGTGAGCTACTCGAGCCCGACGTCCTTCCGCGGATTTCCCACCATCGACCGGGGCACCACGACCTTGTCGAACTGCTCGGCGGTCACGTCACCGGAGGCCAGCGCGGCCTCGCGCAGCGTCATCCCCTTCTGGTGCGCCTCGTGGGCGATGTGCGCTGCCTTCTCGTAGCCGATGATCGGGCTCAGCGCGGTCACCAGCATCAGGGACTCGCCCACGTACCTGTCGATGCGCCCCCTGTCGAGAGTGATGTGCTCCAGGCTGTGCTCCCGCCAGCGGTCGCACACGTCGGCCAGGATGGTGGAGGAGTGGAGCACGTTCTTGAGGATGATCGGGCGCATCGCGTTGAGCTCGAAGTTTCCCTGCGAGCCGGCGAAGGCGACGGCGGTGTCGTTGCCGATGACCTGGATGCCCACCATGACCACCGCCTCTTCCTGGGTGGGGTTCACCTTGCCGGGCATGATCGACGAGCCGGGCTCGTTGGCCGGCAGGTTCAGCTCGTGGATGCCCGCGCGTGGCCCGCAGCCGAGCCAGCGAACGTCGTTGGCGATCTTGATCAGCGGCACCGCCAGCCCGCGGAGCGCGGCGCTCACGCTCACCATCGGGTCGAGGGAGCCGATCGCGGCGAACTTGTTCCGGGCGGTGACGAAGGGGTGACCGGTGAGGCGGGCGATCTCCTTCGCGATGCGCTCGCCAAAGTCGGCCGGCGCGGTGATTCCAGTGCCTACCGCGGTGCCGCCGGCGGCGAGAGGATAGAGGCGCTCCATGGCCCGCTTCACCTCGGCCAGCGCCTCCTCCATCTGGGTGGCGTAGCCGCTCCACTCCTGACCCACGGTGAGCGGGGTGGCGTCCTGGAGATGGGTGCGTCCGATCTTGACGATGTCGACCCACTCTCGCGCTCTGGCCCAGAGCATCTTCACCAGGGCCTCGATGCTCGGGATGAGGTGGTTCGCCAGCTCCAGCACCACCGCCACGTGCATCGCCGCCGGAAAGGTGTCGTTCGTGGACTGCGACATGTTGACGTGGTCGTTGGGGTGCACCGGCGTCTGCGTCCCAAGAGTGCCGCCGGCGAGCTGGATGGCCCGGTTGGCGATCACCTCGTTCACGTTCATGTTCGACTGGGTGCCCGAGCCGGTCTGCCAGACGAAGAGCGGGAACTCGGGGGTGTGCTTTCCGGCGATGACCTCGTCCGCGGCACGGTCGATGAGCTCGGCCTTGTCTTTCTGAAGTCGCCCCAGCTCGGCGTTCACCCGGGCAGCGGCCTTCTTCACGATGCCGTAGGCCCGGTACACCGCCTGCGGCATCCGGTCGTCTCCGATCGAGAAGTGGTGCAGCGAGCGCTGGGTCTGCGCGCCCCAGAGCCGCTCGTGCGGGACCCGTACCGTGCCCATCGAGTCGGTCTCGATGCGGTACTTCCCGCCCTCGATCACCGTCCCCGCCTTCTCTCCAGTCGTGCCGTGCGCCATCTGTCCCGGGCCTCCTGTCTGCCGCTATACCGCGCGGCACCTCCTATCACCGGGGAACGGTTCCTACAGGAGCGGACGGTATGATGGGGTCCAGAAGCGCGCCGCGATGGCCGTCCGGAGCGCATCCTCGGAACCGGCGGGAGCCATGCCCGACTCCTGGGCCTCGCGTGCAACCGCGAAGGCGATGTCCTGGGTGAGGCCGAGGAGGTCGTCCAGCGGCGGGAGCAGCGGCGCGGAGGGATCCTTCCGGGCCGGCGAACGTGCTCCCAGGGCACGGGCGGCGGCGAGCATCGTGCCGTCCGTGACCCGTCGCGCGCCAACGCCCAGGATCCCGAGGCCCACCGCGGGAAAGATGTAGACGTTGTTGCACTGCGCGATGCGGCGGGTGACGCCGGCGTAGGTCACCGGCTCATAGGGGCTCCCGGTGGCGATGAGCGCCCGGCCGTCGGTCCAGCGGAGCAGGTCGTGGGGAGTGGCCTCGCAGCGCTCGCGGGGGTTGGAGAGCGGGAAGACGATCGGGCGCTCCACCTTGGCGGCCATCGTCCGGACCGCCTTCTCGTCGAACAACCCGCACTGGGCCGACACCCCGAGGAGCACGGTGGCCCCGGACGCCTCGAGGACGGCGTCGAGGGGAATGCATCCGGACTGGTCCCGCCGGAACCCCGACACCGCCTCGAACGGCTGGGCATAGACCTGCTGACCGGGAGTGAGATCGGGCAGCCGGTCGTGGATGAGCCCCTGTCGATCCACGAGGAAGATCTGCCGCTGCGCCCCTTCGCCGAGGCCCTCGGAGCGCATCACCTGGACGAGATAGGTGGCAAGCCCGACTCCTGCGCTGCCCGCCCCGGCGATGACGATGCGCTGATCGCGGAAACGCCCTCCGGTGACGCCCAGCGCGCCGGTCAGCGCGGCGACGACCACCGAGGCGGTGCCCTGGATGTCGTCGTTGAAGGTGCAGAGCTGATCACGGTACCGCTCGAGCAGCGGGGCGGCGTGGTCGCGGGCGAAGTCCTCCCACTGCAGCAGCACGCCGGGGAGGACGCGCTTCACCGCGGTCACGAACCGGTCCACGAAGTCGAAGTAGGCGTCTCCGCTCACCCGCTCGTGACGCCATCCGATGTAGTCCGGCTCCGCCAGCTTCTCGGGGTTGTTGGTGCCCACGTCGAGGCAGATCGGGAGGGTGCGCGAGGGCTCGATGCCACCAAACAGCGTGTAGAGCTGGAGCTTGCCGATGGAGATGCCCATTCCCCCGGTGCCCTGATCGCCGATTCCGAGCACCCGCTCGCCGTCGGTGACCACGATGACCTCCACCTCCCGGTAGGGGCGGTTCTCGAGGAGCAGCTCGAGGCGGTCGGCCAGGGGATAGGGGAGGAAGAGCCCGCGCGGCCGGCGGTAGATCTGCGAGAACTGCGCGCACGCCTGGGCCACCACCGGCGTGTAGACCACCGGGACCATCTCCGCGAGGTGGCGGCGGAGCACTGCGTAACAGAGCGTCTCGTTGTTGTCCTGGAGCGCCCGAAGGTAGATGTGCCGCTCGAGGTCGTCGGCCTTCCGCCGATAGGCCTCGTATGCACGGGCGCACTGCTGCTCGAGCGTCTCCACCACGGGCGGGAGCAGGCCGTCCAGGCGCAGCTTGAATCGCTCCTCCGCGGTGAAGGCGGTACCCCGGTTGGCGATGGGGTCCTCGAGCAGCGTCGTCCCGGTGGGAAGGGAACGAACGGTGTCGGCCAGGGCGCGCATCGGCGCCGCACTCTACACCCGCCGGGTCAGGGGCCGGCGCGCACGCACGACCGGGCGATGCGCTCGCGCTCCTGAACGAGCGCCTGCACGTCGCGCGGCGGAGGGTCGTCCGGGAGCACGTCGAGCGCGCGCTGCACCGCGTCGACCGCCTCCTGGCACAGCCCGATCGATCCCAGCACCACTGCCTGCGCGACGAAGACCGCCGGATTCCAGGGTTCGAGTGCTTCGGCGCGCGCCAGGCTCCTGAGCGCACCGACTGCATTTCCGGCCCGAACCTCCTCGATCGCATGCGCGGTCAGCGCGTCGACGTCGTCCGGAGCGGCGGCGATCGCGGCGAGAGCGGCCTCCCGCCGACCCTCGACCGGACCGCCGTCGTCGCGCAAAACGCGGGCCAGGAACACCCGCGCCTCGGCGCTTCCGGGAAAGCGCTGCACCAGGGCCTCGGCGCGCGCGCGCCGGACATCCGGGTCGCGCTCGAGTTCGACGAGCCGGATCTGGGGGAGGGGCTCGTCGGGCGCATCGGTGGCGGCCGCTTCGAGCTCCGTCCGCACCCGCGGCGCGAGCCCCTGGCCACCCGGGGTCCGCGCGGCCATCTCCCAGAGATCGGCCAGCGTGTGGTGCACCTCCCAGCGAGCAAGGAGCCGCTCGCTGCCGGGTCGGGTGCCCTGTGCAGGGGGCGGGGTGACGGTGCGCACTTCGTTGGGGAAGTTCACCGATTGCTGGGTGCTCCAGAACACCTTCTCCTGGAGCTGGGTCAGGTCGAGCCCCCCGCGCAGCTCGGCCCAGGCACGCCGCCAGGAGGTTCCACCCGCAAGCGCGGCCTCGAGCGCCCGCATCCGCGTGGGCTCCTGCGTGCGGAGCACGCCGACCCAAAGTCGCGCGGAGAGGTACAGCTCGTTGAGCTCGTCGCGGGTGGCACTCTCCCAACGCCGGGACTCGGTGTCGTCGAGCGAGAGGAGCTTCAGCGGAACGGCGTTCCCGGTCGCGCCGATCTGCGTCTGCCCGGCCAGGTTCACGGGCCGCCAGTACAGCTGCTCCGCCCGCAAGATCCCGAAGCGAACGTACCGATCATCGACCGCGAAGATCGTCTCGAGGTAGCCGGCCAGGCCCTCGTGAAACCAGCGCGGAGCGCCGGGCATGCGGTGGCGGATGAGCTCGTGGGCGACCTCGTGCGCGAGGAGGTTCGCCGCGGGCGAACGGTCGCCGAGGAAGCCCTCGGGCTGTCCCGCAGTCACCAGCAGCGGGCCCTCCCGCGAGATGGTGGCGATCCCGGGCGAAGGGGTGAAGCTCGCGAGCTCCGCCGGATCGCTCAAGACGATGGCGTCCGTCGTACCCGGCGAGTCCCCACCGGTCGACCAGGCGGCCTGCAGCCACCAGCGGAGCGTCTCCAGCTTCTCCAGCGTGGACCGCGCGGAGCCCTCGGGGAGGTTCGTCCGAAGCCGGAAGTGGGCGGACCGGAGCTCGCGCCACCCGGTCAGGGGGGGAGGACGCGGCCGCTGGTGCGCACACGCAAGGGCGAGGCATGCCGCAATGAGGAGCCCTCGCATTGGCGGATTCCGAGCCTACTGGAAGCGGGGCTCCGCGCGATTGTCACGCTTGTGCGGCAGGGAGGGGAGTGGAAGACCGGAGAGCCAATGACCCGCCCCGAACCCAGCGCCGGCCTCAGGCCCACGTCGAAGGAGCCCTCGCTCTACTTCAACCGGGAGCTCTCCTGGCTGGCCTTCAACGCGCGGGTGCTGGAGGAGGCCGCGGATCCCCACTGGCCGCTGCTGGAGCGCCTGAAGTTCCTCTCCATCACCTTCTCCAACCTGGACGAGTTCTTCATGATCCGGGTCTCGGGGCTGCATGAGCAGCTGGAGCAGGCCGAGGCCGAGCGCAGCCCGGACGGCCTCACGCCGCGCCAGCAGCTGGCGCGCATCCGGGACGTGGTCCGCAAGCTGCTCAAGGACGCGACGGACCTCCTCGAGCGGCAGCTGCTCCCGGCCCTCGCCGAGCACGGCATCCGGATCCGCGACTGGAAGTCCCTCAGCAAGCCGGCGCAGGAGCGAGCCAAGGCCTATTTTCGCGAGTCGGTGTTCCCGGTGCTCACACCTCTGGCGGTGGACCCGGGTCACCCGTTCCCCTTCATCTCCAACCTCTCGCTCTCGCTGGCGGTGGAGGCCGCGGATCCCGAGAGCGGCGAGCGGCGCTTCGCCCGTGTGAAGGTCCCGGAGATCCTCCCCCGCTTCGTGCCGCTGGAGCGGTTCAGCGACCCCTCCGACGACGTCCGGCCCGGCGAGTTCCTCCCCCTCGAGGCGCTCATCTCCGCCAACCTCGATCAGCTCTTCCCCGGGATGCAGATCCTCGGCGTCTACTTCTTCCGGATCACCCGGGACATGGACATCGAGATCATGGAGGAGGAGGCGCACGACCTCCTGGTCACCATCGACCGGGAGATCCGGCGCCGGAAGTTCGGGGCGGTGGTCCGGCTGGAGGTTCACCCGGATACGCCCCAGCGCATCCGCGAGTTCCTCCTCTCCAAGCTGGAGATCGAGCAGGACGACCTCTACGAGGAGTCCGGGGTACTCGGAGCGTCGGCGCTGATGGCCGTGGCGATGATGCCCCGCGCCGACCTGCACGACACGCCCTTCGTCCAGAACCTCAACCACGCGCTGGCCGAGGCACCGGACCCCTTCGCCGTGGTGCGGCAGGGCGACATCCTCCTCCATCACCCGTACGACTCGTTCCAGCCGGTGCTCCATTTCCTCCGGCGCGCGGCAGAGGATCCGGCCGTCCTGGCGATCAAGATGACCCTGTACCGCACCGGGTCCAACTCGGAGATCGTCAAGTCGCTCATCGCCGCCGCGGAGAACGGGAAGCAGGTCGCGGTGGCCATCGAGCTCAAGGCTCGCTTCGACGAGCAGAACAACATCGTCTGGGCCCGCCAGCTGGAGCGCGCCGGCGTGCACGTCTTCTACGGGTCGGTGGGGCTGAAGACCCACGCCAAGGTCATCCTCGTGGTGCGCCAGGAGGAAGGGCAGATCCGCCGCTACGTGCACCTCTCCACCGGCAACTACAACGTCACCACCTCCAGGCTCTACACCGACCTGGGGATGTTCACCGCGGACCAGGTGATGGGAGAGGACGTCTCGGAGGTGTTCAACGCCCTCTCCGGCTTCGCGAAGGTGGCCCACTACCGGAAGCTCGCCGTGGCCCCGGTCACGCTCGCCGAGACGGTCCTGAGGAAGATCACCGAGCAGACCGAGCGCGCCCGCGCCGGCAAGCCGGCCCGCATCTACGCGAAGATGAACGCGCTGGTGGACTTGCCGGTGATCGACGCGCTGTACGCCGCGAGCCAGGCCGGGGTCCCTGTGGATCTGTGTATCCGCGGCATCTGCTGCCTGAGGCCGGGGCTGGAAGACGTCTCGGAGAACGTGAGGGTGTTCAGCGTGGTCGGCCGGTTCCTCGAGCACACCAGGGTCTTCGCCTTCGGGATGGAAGAGGACGAGGAGCTGTTCCTCGCCTCGGCGGACTGGATGCCCCGGAACCTCTATCGGCGGGTGGAGCTGATGTTCCCGGTGGAGGACCGGGCCCTGCGGGCGCGGATCCATCGCGAGGTGATCGAGCCGTCGCTCGTCGACAACTCGAGAGCCCGAGATCTCCAGCCCGATGGAACGTACGTGCGCCGTTCACCGGCTCCCGGAGAGCCGGTGCGCGATGCACAGCTGACGGTCCTCGAGCCCCTGCTGCGCCAGCCGCTGCGCGCGGTCCCGGGCTGAACACCTTCCCGCGCCGGGACGCCTGCTCCACGCCCTGGCGGGGCAGCGGGTCCGGCGGCCGCGGAACAGGTGCGTTCGCCGGGTGTAGGAGTCGCTTCCCGGCACGCGCGCCTCCGCGCGGCTGGAGCGGAGACGATGATGATCGACGAGACGACGGTGGCGCTGGTTGCCGATGCATCCCGGGCCCACCTGTTCCAGGTGGAAGTGGCCACGGGCCAGTGGACCCCCCTGGAGATGCTCAGCCATCCCGAGGGCCGCATGCACGACCGGGAGCTGAGGGAAGCCACCTGGGTCGGGAATGCGGGGACGAAGCACGGGCCCAGCACCGAGGACGATCCCCACGGCCGCCACAAGCTGGAGGCCGAGCGGTTCGCGAAGCACGTCGCCGCCGAGCTGGCGCGGCGCTACGACGACCAGGCGTACCGCCGGCTGGTCATCGTCGCGCCCGCGGAGTTCATGGGCATGCTCCGCAAGGAGCTGCCGAGGCGAGTGGAGGAGTCGGTCGTGGAGGAGCTGACCCGGGACCTGTCCAGGGCGAGCCCCGACGAGCTGGCCGACCGGATCCCTGTCCCGCACGCCTGACCTCGACGCTCAGCGCGCGGGAGCGTCGATGACGAAATCCCGAGCATCTGCCCGGAGTCGCCGCGGCGAGTCCGCAGGCGCCGATGCCACGCGGCTGCGCGGAGTCCGCCGGGAACGCTGTTCACGGAGGGTGAAGGCGAGGGGCAATGTTTCTCGACGAGCCGCGGGACCCGGGTGTAACGAGCGCGCGTGACCTGCCGATGGAATCGGACCGCGCGGGTCGAGCGCTGACGGCTCAGCACCGAGATTCCCGTCTCGAACAGGGAGGGCTTCACCCATGAAGACGTGTCCAGGTGCTCGGGCAGCGCGTCCGCTGCAGCTCCCCCGGCGTCGGTTTCTGGGTCTCTCCGCGGGTGCGGCTGCGTGCGGCCTCGGCGGCGGACTCACCCTCTCTCTGCCCGCCCTCGCGGGTGCCTTGACCGCAGAACAGCGAGAAAGGCTTTCTCCCGACGAGATCCTGGAGATCATGCGAAAGGGCAATGCCCGGTTCGCCAAGGGGGAGCGAAAGAACCGCGACTACCTGCGCGAGCAGAGAGCCTCCGCCGGCGGCCAGCATCCGGCCGCGGTTCTCCTGAGCTGCATCGATTCCCGCGCCCCTGCCGAGGTCATCATGGATCTCGGGATCGGCGACGTCTTCAATACTCGGGTCGCCGGAAACATCCTCAACGATGACATCGCCGGAAGCATCGAGTTCGCCTGCAAGCTCGCCGGCGCCAAGGTGATCCTGGTGATGGGACACACGGCATGCGGAGCGATCAAGGGAGCCATCGACGGGGCCCAGCTCGGCAACCTGACCGGGTTGCTGGCGAAGATCCGTCCAGCGGTGGACGCCACGACTTACTCCGGAACCCGTACCAGCAAGGATGCGAAGTTCGTCGACGCCGTGGCCCGGACGAACGTCGAGCTGACGATGAAGAAGCTCCGCGAGACGACTCCGGTGATCACCGAGCTGGCCGAGGCCAAGAAGGTCCGCATCGCCGGCGCGATGTACGATCTCGCCACCGCCAAGATCGACGTCTTCTCCTGAATCGCGCTGGAAGTGTCTCCCCGCCGCTCGGCACCGGTTCGCGTAGGCTGAGCCCGGCGCCGGCTGGCGACCGGGTGCGTGTCGAGGGCCGGCCCGGCCAGACCACCCGTGAGGAGAGTCGCCTGGCGTGGGCCGCGAATTCCTGGACGTCGACTCGCTGCTCACCCTGGTCCGGGGGGCTCCGGGTCTCGGTGCTCGGCAGGAAGGCGCTCACCGCCGACGGGCGCGGGCTCGCCCTGCGCCGGGTGAGTCCCAAGCGATTCCGGGTGTTCGGCCTCGCCGTGCGGGCCGGGGATGCTGGGCACCCCCCGGTCCAGGCGCTGCTCGCCGCCGAGTAACCGGCATCTGCCATGTCACGTACCTGTGGCAGGCACTTCCCTCACGGATTGCCTACCAGCCGAGGCGGGGGCGCGGTAGAAACCCCCGCCAACCACTCGTCGTTCTCCGGGGAGCCCACGAGATGAAGAGCACGTTGAGAACACTGTCGCTGTTCATGCTGCTGGGAGCAGGCGTTGCGTTCGCCCAGGCCGCGTCCAAGGACACCATGGCCCAGACCAAGTCCATGGCGATGAAGGAGCGCTCGGCCATGATGGAGCAGGCCAAGACTGCCGACAAGCAGGCCGCCGACGCCATGAAGATGGCGCACGCTCTGGAGGGGGACAAGGCCAGGGCACTGGAGGCGCAGATCGCCGACCTCCAGAAGACCGTCAAGGCCCTGAACACGCAGCTGGCGAAGGCGCCCAAGTGCTTCGACGACCCGACCGCTGACCCGCTCAGGCCTTAGGACGGAACCTGCGGAGGCGGCGGTCGCTCCCGACCGCCGCGTCCGCGGGAGCGGTGATCGACGTGAGGGGGGCCTCGAGGGACGAGGCAGATCCGGGCGTGTACCCCGCTCCTCAGTGGCCACCTCGTTGCAAGGGCGCTCCTCGCTATCCCGCGAGGGGACTCCAGCCCTCGGACGGTGCAGGGCGCGGCCCGATGCCCGGGACCTCGCGCCAGCGGTGCCCGCGGGCGTCCAGCTCGAAGCGTCGACCCTGCTCGTTCCAGAACGTCCGGATCGGCCTGCCGCCCTCGAGGCGCGTGCCGGCTCGCTCCATCTGGAAGAAGTCGCGCATTCCCAGAGCGTCGACGTCCTCGGGCCCAAGCACCTTCCGCGCTCCCATGTCAGGCGTCCTAACCGACGTGTCGGGAGCGCGCCGCAGCGTGACACTTCTTTGCGCGAGTCAGTGACGCTCAGGCGAGCGGCTTCCCCCCGGTCACGCCCAGGATCTCGCCGCTGACGTACTGTCCATCCTCACTGGCGAGGAAGACGTACGCCGGGGCCAGCTCCGCTGGCTGGGCAGGGCGCTTGAAGGGGCTGTCCTCGCCGAACTTCTCGACCTTGGCCGGTGAGAACGACTGCTGGATCAGTGGTGTCCACACCGGGCCGGGTGCCACCGCGTTGACGCGGATCCCCTTGGGGGTCAGCTCCTGCGCAAGGCCCTGGGTGAAGGTGCGGATGGCGCCCTTGGTCGTGGCGTAGTCGAGGATGCCCGGGCTCGGCTTGTAGGCCTGGATGGAGGTGGTGTTGAGGATCACCGCCCCGGGCTTCAGGTGGGACAGAGCAGCGCGGGTGAGAAAGAACATCCCCTCGATGTTCGTCCGGAATGTCCGCTGCACTCGCTCCGGAGTGATGGCCGTGAAGTCGTCCACCGATTCGTCCTGGAAGGCGGCGTTGTTCACCAGGATGTGGAGACCCCCGAGCGTCTCCACCGTCCTCCGCACCCACTCCTCGCAGACCTTCGGGTCGCCCACGTCGCCGGGGAGGAGGAGCGCGCGGCGGCCGGCGTCCTTCACCCATCGTTCCGTCTCCCTCGCGTCCTCGTGCTCCTCGAGGTAGGCGATGGCCACGTCCGCTCCCTCCCGGGCGAAGGCCAGCGCCACCGCTCGCCCGATGCCGCTGTCCGCGCCGGTGATGAGGGCGACGCGGTCCTGGAGCCGGCCGTGGCCGCGGTAGCTCCGCTCGCCGAAGTCCGGCTTCTGCTGCATTCGTGACTCGCGCGCCGGGCGGTCGCTGGGCTGGTCCTGCGCGGGCTGGGGCGGTGTCTTCTGCGCGGTGCGGGGG
>JBKPMY010000293.1:0-16464 GCA_046732375.1 Myxococcota bacterium | reverse complement strand
GGGCTGCCCGACGTAGGCGCCGGTGTCCCGGGAGACGGCGACCACCACAGCCACCACCCCCGACCGCGCCAGGCGGTTCCGCGCGGCGAGGGCGTCCGGAGCGATGTCACCGCCGCCGACCCGGCTCTCGAACACCCGGCCCACCGGGGTCTTGCCCCAGAACGCTCCACGCCCCGCGCCGAATCCGAGCACGTCGCCATCGAGGGCGAGGAAGCACTGCTCGGCGGCGAGCCCGGCGCTCCGGGCGAGATCGACGTGGGCGGTGAGCTGGCGCAGCTCGCCGTGGATGGGCACGAAGTGCCGCGGACGCACCGACTCCAGCAACCTCCGCTGCTGCGCCCGCGCAGCGTGTCCCGAGACGTGGAGCCCCGGCTCGATGCCCGCGTGCAGCACGCGTGCGCCGGCGGCGAGAAGCGCGTTGATCAGCACGCTCACCGCCCGCTCGTTTCCAGGGATGGGACGGGAGCTGAGGAGCACCGTGTCGCCTCGCTCGACGCGCAGCCCCTCCACGTCCGGCTGGAGCAGCTGGGACAGGGCGGCTCGCGGCTCCCCCTGGGCGCCGGTGGCCAGGATGCAGACATGGTGAGGAAGGAGCCCCTCCGCCTCCTCGACCGAGCAGAGCAACCCCTCCGGAACCTCGAGGCGTCCGGCGCGCCGGGCGGCCTCCACGTTCCGCTCCAGGCTCCTGCCGGCGAGCACGAGGCGCCGTCCGGTGCGGTGACAGACGTGGATGACGTGCTGCACCCGGTGGAGGTGAGAGGCGAAGAGCCCCACCAGCACCCGTCCTCCCGCCTGGGGGATGAGGCGCTCCAGGGTCTCGGCCACCACGCGCTCGGGCGGGGTCTCGCCCTCGATCTCGGCGTTGGTCGAGTCGCTGAGGAGGCACAGCACCTCGCCGTCGGGCAGCGCCTGCAGCCGGGGGAGGTCGGTGGGGCGGGCGTCGAGCGGCGTGTCGTCCAGCTTGAAGTCGCCGGTGTGGACGACGGTGCCCTCGGGCGTGCGGAGGAGCAGGCCCACCGCGTCGGGGATGGAGTGCGCGACCCGGAACGCCTCGACCTCGAAGGCCGGCGTGGGATGGAACGGCTCGCCGGGGAGGATCTCCTGGAGGTCGGCGCGGACGTCCATCTGGTCCAGGCGCTCGGCGACCAGGGCCAGGGTGAGCCGGGTCCCGTACACCGGCACGCTGCGCTCCCGGAGCAGGAAGGGAAGGGCGCCCACGTGGTCCTCGTGCGCGTGGGTGAGCAGCACCGCCCCGAGCTGGGCCGCTGCATCACGCAGGTAGCCGAAGTCGGGGATGATCAGCTCCACGCCGGGAAGCTCGGGCGGAGGAAAGAGCAGGCCCGCGTCCACGAGCAGGAGCTGGTCCTGACACTCGAAGACCATCGAGTTCAGTCCGATCTCACCCAGTCCGCCGAGCGGGATGATCCGCAGCACGGCTCCACCTTAGTGTCTCGTCCGACTGGAACTGCGGCCGGAACGGCGGGTCATGTTCACCCGAGTTGACCAGCTGCCCCGCCGCCAGCAGGCTGCGCGCGCCCCATGGCCCAGCCCCGTCCCGGTGCGTACGCGCTGCGGTTCGAGCTTGCAGGGATTCCGGTGGCCATCCAGCCCTCGTTCTGGCTGGGAACCATCCTCTTCGGCAGCCGGTTGCGCGGGCAGGCGCTGGTGCTCTGGGTGGCGGTGGTCCTGGTCTCGGTCCTGGTCCACGAGTTCGGACACGCCCTGGCCTACAAGGCATTCAAGACCGAGTCGGCGGTCGAGCTGCATGCCTGGGGCGGGCTCACCTTCGGCGAGCGCGTGCTCCCGCGCTGGAAGCGGATCGTCGTCTCGCTCTCCGGGCCCGGAGCGGGGTTCGCGTTCGGCGGCGTGGTGTGGCTGGTGGACGCCTTCGCTCCGCCGGACGACGGCTGGGTCGCCGAGTTCCTCGTCTACCAGCTCCTGTGGGTGAACTTCGGGTGGGGGCTCATCAATCTCGCCCCCGTGCTCCCGCTGGACGGCGGCCACGTCATGGAGGAGCTGCTCGGCCCGCGCCGGGCAGCGTGGGCTCCGAAGGTCTCCGCGGTGACCGCCGTCGGGCTGGCAATCTGGGGTGGTGTCGCGGGCAGGCCGTACCTCGCGATCCTCTTCGGCTGGCTGGCGATCATGAGCATCGGGCGCTGGACGAAGCTGCCGAAGCGCGCTCCCACCGAGTCACCGGCGGTGACGGGCGCGTGGGTCAAGGAGGGCTGGGCGGCCCTCCAGAAGGGCTGGGACGTCGAGGCTGGGCGCCTGGGCACGCGTGCGCTGGACGCAGCCCGGAACGAGGCCGCCCGGGCCGAGGCGCTGGACCTCCTGGCCTGGACCGACCTCGCGCAGGGCTCCTCGTCGCACGCCCTCAGCCGTCTCCGGCAGACGCCGGAAGCCCGCCGCCGGGCCCTCACCCTCGCGCTGGCGCTGGAAGCGGAGGGGAAGCCCGCGGAGGCCCTGCCGTACGCCGAACGAGCGCTGGAGCTGGAGCCGACCGACACCTCGGCCGCGGTGCTGGTGCGCACCCTGCTCGCGCTCGGCAGGGCGGAGGGTGCCGGTCGTGTCGTCTCCGGCCGGACCTGGATCGACACGACCGGGGAGGCGCGGGCGCGAGGGCGCGTCGCGCTCGCGGCCGGGGATCACCGCACCGCCATTCACGCGTTCCAGCAGGCGTTCCAGCACGCGGGGGCGGAACAGGACGCGCGCGACGCAGCGCGCGCGATGGTCCGCGACGGGCAGTCCGAGCGCGCAGCGGCGTGGATCTCCGAGCTCGTCGGCCGCGGTATTACCCTCGACGAGGATCCCGAGCTGGCGCCGGTGCGGACAGGGCCCGCGGAGAGCACCTGAGCGGTCGTCAGTAGGCGAACGACTCGTTCGTCGTCACCGCGCCGAAGCCCTCCTGGGTGGCTCCTCCGGGGACGTAGAGGCGGTCACCGACGATTGCCGCGCCGATGCCGTGCCTCGCGGTCCTCATGGGAGGGTCGGCCCTCCAGGTGTCACTGGACGGGTCGTAGCTCTCGACCTCGTGGAAGATGCCCGCGGGATCGTCCGAGTTCCCCTCTCCGCCGAGGACGACCAGCCGACCCGAGAGCGCGGCCGCGGCGACACCTCCCCGCGCGGTGGGGATGTCCGCGCGACGGCTCCAGGAGCCGTTCGCCACATCGAGAACCTCCAGCGCGGCCCTCAGCGCGCCGCTGTCCCGACCGGTCGCCGCGTACACCCGGCCGCCGACGGTGGCCGCGGCGAGGTGATCCCGCGCGACGGCGAGCGGCTGCAGGGGGGACCAGGCGTCGCTGCCGGGGTCGAACACCGATGCGTCCGTGACCGAATCGCCCCCTCTGAGACCGCCGGCGACCACGATGCGCCCGTCGTCGAGGACCGCGACGCCGGAGGCTCCGCGCTCGGTCCCGGAAGGCATCGAGCTCAGGGGCGTCCAGGCGTCCGCTCCGGGATCGTAGACCAGGGTGTCGCCGATGGCGTCGAACGAGGCTCCGCTGAGCGCACCGACGACGTAGAGCTTTCCGCCGGACGCAGCCAGGTTGACGTGGTGCATCGGGTCGGGGAGCGATGCCCGCTGTGTCCATCGGTCGGTGGACGGGTCGTAGGCCTCGACGGTCGCGATGGCCTGCCGCGACCCGTCGATGCCCCCGACCACGTAGACCTTCCCGTCGAGAGCCGCGACCCCCATCTCCTGGCGCGGGCCGAGCGACAGCGGTGCGTGGGTGGACCAGCCCGAGCCGCCGCCGCCCCCGTCATCCCCGCAGCCCACGGCCAGCGCGACGAGGACCAGCAGGAGCACCGAGGGCTTCCCTCGAGGAGTGAGGAGCGACTGCATCGCGTCCGAGGCTATCCACGCTCCGGATGACGCGTCAGTGCCACGGAATGGCGAGTGCGGGCCTGCCGACATCGCCCGGGTCGCCGGTCAGCCTCCAGCCGGCCCGAGATACCGGTCGAGCCAGTCGAGCACTTCCTGGGTCAGCACGTCATTGGGCGGGACGTGCGCGGCCTCCAGCACCACGTGCCGCCTGTCCTTCGCCGGCGTGCCGAGCCCCTTGAACATCGGGACCTGGGTCTCCTCGACGGGAAAGAAGAAGTCGTAGCGCCCGTTCACCATCAGCACCGGCTGGTGGACCAGCGGGAGGAAGTTGAACGGGTCCGCCTCGGGGAGCACCTCCTGCGCCTCGAGCCCGCCGCCGACCAGCAGCCCGACCTTGAGCCTGCGGTCCTCCACCGCGAGCATCAGCGGACCGAGGAACGCTCCCCAGCTCGCGCCGTAGTAGGCGACGCGGTTCGGGTCGAGGTCTTTCCGGCTCTCGATCCAGTCGAGGCTGCGTCCCAGATCCTTGGCCCACATGATGACGTGGTCCCGATAGAAGGCGGTCGGAGCCTGGTAGTCCGAGTCGAGCGCGTCGCCACGCTCGAAGGTCGACTTGTAGATGGGGTACAGCACCGCCCGTCCGCTCCGGAGGATCGGCACCAGCAGCCGCATCCCGGGAAGGGTCTTGCTCGAGCGCTCGTGGATCGCGTTCGAGCCGGGAAACAGCACCACCACCTGGAAGGGCGGCTGGCCGGTGCGGGGGGTCAGGAGGTACGCGGTGACGCGCTCGCCACCGTACGCCGCGGTGAAGCTGACCTTCTCCTTCCGCCAGCGGTCCGGGCTCTCGTCCATCTCCTCGGTCCGAGAGGCGAGCGGGAGGCGGTCGTAGGCGTACAGCCGGCGATAGGCCTGTGCGACCTCGGGCTGGACGGGCTTCTCGCTGGCGTAGTCGCGATGAGCCAGCGCGATTGGCGCGAAGGCCTCCGCTGCCGTCTTGTCGTCGAGGCGCTTCGACAGCCGGAGTCCGAAGGACACCCCGCGGGTGAAGGGGTCCTGCGCATCGGCGTCGTTGAACATGTACGTAGGCTCGTTCCAGCCGCCGCCCAGGACGAAGCGCCGCGCGTCCTTCACCATGCTCTGGCACCACTCCTTGGCGTTGCCGGCCATGTCCTGCGTGCCGTAGGGGCCGATGCCTCCGAGGGTCGCGACCGCGAGCGTGCCCGCGTTCCGGAAGTTGCTCAGGGGGACGATGTTGGGCGTCAGGTAGGTCCCGGCGGCGTGGCTCCACTGCCAGGCGGTGGGAAGCTCCTTGCCGACGAAGGCGGCGTAGGCCGCAGCCTCGTACCAGCTCACGCCGGTGACCGGGTGGTCGCCCTGGCCCTCGGGATAGTCCCCTTGCTCCCAGGTGGCGGGACCCGGCCGGCCGGTCCGGTCGTGGAGGAGCGCCATCGCCTGCTCCCAGGTCAGCGTCTTGCCGGAGCGGACGAAGGGCTCCTTCCACAGCTCACGCCGGCGGTAGCCACCCTCGTCGACGAAGCGCTTGAACTGGCGGTTGGTCACCTCGGTGCGGTCGATCAGGTAGTCCCCGAGGACGACCTGCTTGAGGTGGTCCAGCCCGGGAATGTCGAGGCCGACGCTGCCCCCAGGGACGCGCACCATGTCCGGAGGGATGCTGCCCGCCCGATCCAGGGTCACCCCGAGCGTCGCCTCGGCCCCGGCGTAGGGCGACGGATAGGCGCGGATCACCGGCTCGTCCCCTCCGCGGGTGATGCGCCAGAGCTGGAGCCCGAACGGGAGCCGGACCGCGCGGACCGGAGTCGTTCCCAGCCGCCGCCAGGCGGTGTCCGGCGCCCCGTACGGCTTCACCTCGACGGTCGCACCCGGCGGGGTCGTCTCGACCGAGTACAGCCGCGACATCTCGGGCAGCAGCTTCCGGAGCTTCGGATCGTCCGGGAGCACCGCCTGGACCTGCTCGGCCAGCGCCATCGCCTCGGGGTACTTGTTCAGCTCCACCAGCTCGACCACCCGGGGGAAGCCGACGTCGCGCGCCCAGCGCACCCGGGCCTCCCGTCGGGCGTAGAGCGAGGCACCGACCACGATCGCCGCGAGCGTCAGGGTCCCCGCGGCGATCAACCCGGCGCGGCGCACCGGGTGTCGCGTTGGGGCGAGCAGCGCAGCGCGGAGCTCCTCGGCGCTGCGGAATCTTCGCTCCGGCTCCCGCGCCAGGCAGCGGAGGATCACCTGGCTCCAGCGCGGGTCCAGCCCGGGCAGCAGGGTCTCGGGAGGGCGCGGCGCTTCCTGGATGCGCTTCGCTGCGGTGGCGAGGGGCGTCTCTCCGGTGAAGGGCAGCTCGCCGGTCACCATCTCGTACATCACCACCCCGAGCGCGAAGAGGTCGGTGCACGGGGTGACGGCCCCGCCGGTCACCTGCTCGGGAGCCATGTACTCCGGCGTGCCGATCATCCCCGCGCCGGCGGTCAGGCCGGGCTCGCCGCTGCTCTCGAGCGGCCGGGCGATCCCGAAATCGGTGATCACCGCGCGGATGGACCCGGAGTCTGCGGCGGTCCCACGCCGGTGGACCAGGAGGACGTTGCTGCTCTTGAAGTCCCGGTGGACGACGCCCTCGGCGTGAGCGGCGGCGAGCCCCTCGCACATCTGGAGCACGAGCGGCAGTGCCTCGGCGGTGCTCATCCGGCCCCGCTGGCGGAGCTGGTGGGCGAGCGTCTCGCCATCCAGCAGCTCCATGGTGAGGAAGTGAACCGCCACACCGTCCGCGGTGCGGGCGTCGTAGAACTCGTAGACGTGACAGACGTTGGGGTGGCCCACCCGGCGCGCGAGGAGAACTTCCCGCCGGAAGCGATCCAGGGCCGAGGCATCGGCGAGCAGCGCGCTCCGGATGATCTTCAGGGCCACCCGCGTCCGCAGACTCAGGTCCTCGGCCTCGTACACGGCGCCCATCCCGCCGCGGGCGATGAACCGGACGATGCTGAAGCGGCCCGCGAGCAGCTCCTCGGGCCTGAGACGGGGAAGATCCGGATCGCCCGCTCCGGAGGTCTCCAGTGACGGCGAGCGCAGGAGGTCCTGCGTGCGCTCCTCGGTCGGAGATCGGATGAACGTCGCGCCGGGCTCATCCGGAGATGGCTCCGCCGGAGCGTCCGCCTCGCCGGGCTTCCCGCTCATGCCTCTCTCCCCTCCAGCATCGAGGCGAGGCTATCCCAGCCAGGGAGTGCCCGGATCACCTCGCGCACGCGGGGGCGCGCCCGGGCGGCGGCGACTCAGGGTTGATGCACCGCGGCCGGGGACGTCGGGGCGCGGCCGGTCGAGGGCGCGTTCCAGCGGGCGAGCTCCCGGGCGACGCCCAGCGCCGACAGCGCAGCGATCACGCTTCCCCCGAGCAGCACCCGGGGCATGCTGACGAACCGGGTGAGCCAGGCCACCAGGAACGGGGCGGCGAAGCCCAGGTACGCCCAGGCGTAGAACCAGCCCACGAGCGTTCCGCGCGTGCCGCTGTCCGCGAGCCTTCCCGCCGCGGCGAGTCCCCCCACGAGACACAGCCCGTACGCGCTCCCCAGGAGCCCCATGGAGACGAGGACGGCCGCCACCGTCGGAGCGCGCGCCGTCCAGGCCGCCACCGCCCAGCCCAGGGTCGCGAGCCCCAGCCCGGCCACCGCGGCGCGTCCCGGTCGTCCAGCCTCGAGTCGTCTCCCGAGCGACTGGATGGCCGCGCCGATGCCCAGGGTCACTCCGGTCAACAGGCCCACCAGCGCCACGGGATGGGGCAGGGGCGGGAAGCGCGTCGGCAGCACCACGACGGCCACGGCGACGCTGGCGAAGACGAAGGGGGCCACCGGCGCGACGCCCCGACGGAACCGGCGCCGGACCTCGGGGGAAGGCGGGACCCGCCGAGTCTGGGCGCCGGGCCGCAGCGTCTCGCGCGCCGACAGCACGCCGGGGAGCGCCACCGCCATCAGGAGCAGATGCGGCAGGTACGGCACCACCGCGGGCCAGGGCAGCGCGTCGGCGACGAGGCCCGCGGCGAGCGGGCCGAGGCAGAATCCGGCGGTGACCGCCAGTGCCGCCCGGCGGGTGTGGAGCGCCGCCGAGAGCTCCACCAGCCAGGCGGAGCCGGCGCCGAAGACGACACCGGACACCACGCCGGAGGCGAGCCTCCCCAGCGCCAGGGCCGGGCTCCACACGGCGCCGGCGATGAGCACGAGGGTGGCGAGGAGCGAGAGGAAGAAGAAGGGGACGACCACCGGCCTCCGCCCGCGCGCGTCCGAGGCCGCACCGCCCACCAGCAGACCCGGCACCAGCCCCACGGCGTAGCAGCCCCAGAGGGCTCCAAGGATCGCGGGTCCGAAGCCGAATCGCTCCCGGTACACCACGAGTAGTGGGGTGAACTGATTCGCGCCCCAGGCCACGGCGAACAGGGCCAGGGTGAGCCGTCGCTCGTCCCGTGTGTCGTCCATCTCGGCTCCGGTGCTAACCCGCATGGACCATCCTCTGCCTGGTGCCCGGGAGGAGTTGCCTCGGTCCGTGGCGAACTGTGTCGTTCGCGAGATCCCACCTGATGGGTCCGATGCCCCCGGTGCATCGGTCCCACCCGGGGGACGTTTTCCTCAGCCGCCCGGTGCGCCCTGGGGCTCGTCCAGGGTCTGCCGGCTCACCGCGACGACCGCCTGGCAACGGGCGCAGACCTGGCCCTGATCGTCGAGGATCCGCGCGCTGGCGAAGAGCGTCCGCTGCCCCGCGCGGTCGATCCACGCCTCGCACCGGGCGGAACGTCCGAAGACCGCGCGCTCGAAGCTCATCGACAGCTGCACCGTGGCGCTGCGCCGCCGCGGATCCACCAGGACGACGGTACTGCCCACCGCGAGGTCGAAGAGCCCGGCGAGCACCAAGCCGTTGACCGCCGAGGTGCCCAGCCCTCCCAGGTGCTCCGGGCGAACCTCGGGCAGCTCGACCACGACCCGGTCCGGCTGGAAGGCCACCCGCATCCCGTGGTGTCGGAGCACGTCGCTCCGGTTCCAGAGCTCGGCGAGGGTGTTCAGCTCGGCGGGGGTCGGGCGGGGCGGAGGCACGGGGCCGAGCGACTGTAGCGGGAACCACGTCGACACGGCGTTGCGAGCGGTCGGTTCAGTTCGCCGGAGACAGGATTGGCTGGCCCGGCAGCGACCTGGCGTTAGCGCGCCGTCCGCCGCCGCAGCCGGTCCACGTGGGCCAGGGTGTCACGGGCCTGCGCGTCCTTGGGCCGGGACCGGAGCAGCTCGCGGCACTGCGCCTCGGCCTCGTCGAGGCGACCCAGGCGGGCGTACGCCTCCGCCAGCCGAAGGCGGCCCTCGCGCGAGCGGGGTAGCGCCTCGAGCACGCGAAGGTACTCGGGAATGGCCCGACCCCGGTCCGGCTCTCCCCGGCGGGCCAGGAACACGTCGCGGTTGTCGAGGAGGATGGCGTGGTTCCAGTGGAGCCAGGGGTCGTCCGGAGCGCGAGCGAACCCCGCCTGATACCGCGCCTCGGTCTCCTCGTAGGGCTCGACAGCGCCCTGGTCCCGGATGCGCTGCACCTGCTCGAGGTGCAACGCGTGATCGAGCCGTCCGGTGAACGGCGGGTGCTCCAGCCTGCGGAGCACCTCCTTCGCGACGAGGTAGCGGTTGTACCCGGTGAGCGCGAGGCGCTCCGTGACTCGCTCGTGCGAGGAAGGTGCCGCCCCGGTCCCGGAGAGCGTCCGCGGCAAGGCGCGGAGCACGGCCGGAAGCAGCGCCCGCGCCAGCACCTCGTTCCCCTCGGGTGTGAGGTGGGCGTGCTCCCAGAACAGCTCCGGCCCGGGCAGTCCATGAGGGCTCGAGGTGGCGAGCGCTGCGGCACCGTCGACCAGCTCCACCCCGGGTCCCGCGGCGCGCGCGACCTCGGCGGTGAGCTGCACCAGGCGACCGTCAGCGCGGAAGCGGAGCGTGTCCAGGTCCCGCGCGCGTGCGAGCCGCTCCCGGGCCGTGGCGTCGTCGCCCGCGGCCAGCGCCGCGCGGCCGATGCGGTACTGGAGCTCGGCGTGTCCAGCGTCGATCTCCTCGGCCTCGCGATACGCGGCGAGCGCTTCCGCCGGATGCTGCGCTCTCTCCGCCTCGTCCCCGCGCGTCACCGCATCCTTGAAGCGGCCGAGCGCGGCGTCCTCGAGGCCCGGGCGGTGCGCGGAGCCGAAAGGGGCGAAGTCCCGCAGGCGCGTCCCGACCGTGCTCACCACCACCCGCGCTCCCAGGTCGCGGAACGCCCCCACCACCTCTGCCAGGTTCGCGGCGAAGCCGCGGTACACCTGCGCCATCGCCGGGTCGTCCGCCCGCACCTGCTGGTCGAGGAAGAGCTCCATTCCCCGCCACTCGGCCGGCGTATCCTTCGACCGGCGACCGAGCCCGCCGAGCAGCTGGCCGATCCGGGTGGTTCCCAGGGCGAGCGAGGCGCGCACCAGCGTGAGCCCCGGCGGGCGGCCAGTCAGAACCGTGCCCGGCCCGAAGGGTCCCACCACCTCGTTGTTCCCGGCATAGACCACCGCGACGTCCGGCGCGCGCCGGGCGAGGTCACGGGCCATGGGGACCAGAGCGTGAGAGTTGATGGCCACCACCCCTGCGTTCACCACCTCGACGCGGGCTCCGGGGACGGCGTCCTCGAGCATTGCCTGGAGATGGCGGGCCAGCCCGAAGGTTGGCTCGGGGTCTCCCTGGGCGGCCGACTCGCCGAGGACCACCACCCGGACCGTCCGCGGGCCCTTCTCCTCCGAGATGACGAACGGCGTCGGCTGCCGCGCCAGCGCAGGAGGGAAGAAGCGCAGCGGGAAGTCCGGATTCGGGCACGCCGCGGGTCGGCCCTGCACCTCGCAGCGCTCGGTGAAGGCCGTGGAGTGACCCACGCCTAACAGGCGGAGCACCCCTTCCAGGGCTCCGAGCACCACCAGCGGCGCGAGTACCACGGTCAACGTGCGGAACAGCCACACCCGTCCGGGCGAGGGCGGCGGCGGGCTCTGGGGCGGCGGCCGGGTTCGGGAGCGCTTCGCGGGCATGCCCGGCTCAGAAGAGCGTGTAGATGAACGGCGCGATCGCGCTGCCCTGGGTAAGCACGATCACCACCCCGAGCAGGAGCAGGACCACCACCAGCGGGAGCAGCCACCACTTCTTCTGCTCGCCGAGGAACTGGAAGTACTGCCCGACGATGCGGAGCTTGGACACGGCGCGCAGCAGCCTAGTACATCCGATCGTAGCGGCCTCCGCTGCCCCGCTGGCGCCGCACCCAGTAGCTCGAGGTGGTCGGGTCCGGGCCGAGGGCGAGGAAGCGCTTGCCGGTGAGCCGGGCCAGCAGGGCCAGCGGGGTCAGCACGACGGCGAAGACCAGCGTCAACACCACCCGGGACATCACCCACCCGATGGCCAGGGCCACGGTCATCCACGCGCGGTACGCCGCGCGCAGCCGGGCGGGCACCAGCGCCCCGGCGACGACCAGGAGCCCGCCCGCGGCCGCGAGCACGAGCCTCGCCCCGGGCGCTCGCTCTCTCCAGAGCAGCCACCCGGCGAGGAGGAGCAGCACGCCACCCACGGCGAACGCCGCCCTGCGGAGGGCGCGCGGCGAGGTGTCCAGGCGGGTGAGCCCGGCCCGCACGTCCTCAGTCCAGGACATGGCGCTTCCTCCAGTCCTCCGACTCCTCGAACGGAGGCTGTGCCTCCTTGCGGAGCAGGAAGCTCCCCAGCGCCAGGACGTCGATCCCGGTGCGCATGAAGCAGGTGTAGGCGTCCTCCGGCGACTCGACGATGGGCTCCCCACGCACGTTGAACGAGGTATTGACCAGCACCGGGCAGCCGGTGCGCGCCTCGAATGCGGAGAGCAGCGCGTGGAAGCGGGGATTGTCGTCGCGGTGCACCGTCTGCAGTCGGGCCGAGTAGTCCACGTGGGTGACGGCGGGGATGTCCGAGCGGAGCACGTTCAGCTTGTCGATGCCCCAGAGCTGCTCTTGCTCGGAGCTCATCAGCCGCTGACGTTCCTTCTTCACCTCGGCGACCAGGAGCATGTACGGGCTCTCGACGTCGATCTCGAACCACTCGCTGGCACGCTCGGCCAGCACCGCCGGGGCGAAGGGGCGGAAGCCCTCGCGAAACTTGATCGACAGGTTCATCCGCCGCTGCATGTCCGGGGCGCGGGGATCTCCGAGGATGGATCGATTGCCCAGCGCCCGGGGGCCGAACTCCATCCGGCCCTGGAACCAGCCCACCACCTTCCCCGCGGCGAGGAGCCCGGCAACCGTTTCCAGGAGCACGCGCTCCTCGAGGCGGTCGCCGCGCGCGCCCCGCCGCTCGAGAAAGGTCGCGACCGCGGCGTCGTCGTGGGCCGGCCCGAGAAAGGCGCCGTGCAGAGCGTCCCGTCCGGTCCTGGCCCGCGCCGGCGCCCCGAGGTGATGGTGGTACGCGACGTAGGCCGCGCCCACCGCACCTCCCGCGTCGCCGGCGGCGGGCTGGATCCACAGCCGGTCGAACACCCGGGCGCGGAGCAGCTTGCCGTTGGCCACGCAGTTCAGCGCCACTCCGCCGGCCAGACAGAGGTCGCGCTCCCCGGTCTCCTTCCGCACGTGACGGGCCATCCGGAGCACGATCTCCTCGGTGACGTCCTGGATGGAGCGGGCCAGGTCCATCTCCCGCTGCGTGAGCGGCGTCTCGGGCTCGCGCGGCGGGCCGCCGAACAGCCGGTCGAAGGCCGCCGAGGTCATGCGCAGCCCACCGACGTAGTCGAAGTACTCGAGGTTCATCCGGAAGGAGCCGTCCTCCTTCAGGTCGAGGAGGTGCTCGCGGATGGCCGCGGCGTACCGGGGCTCGCCATACGGTGCGAGCCCCATGACCTTGTACTCGCCGGAGTTCACCTTGAAGCCGGCCTGGTAGGTGAAGGCCGAGTAGAGCAGCCCGAGCGAATGCGGGAAGCGAAGCTCGGCCATCAGCTCCACCCGGTTGCCCTGGCCGACTCCCCAGGAGGAGGTGGCCCACTCGCCCACGCCGTCCATGGTGAGGAAGGCTGCCCGCGGGAACGGTGAGGGGAAGAACGCCGAGGCGGCGTGCGACTCGTGGTGCTCCGGAAAGACGACGGTGCCCCGGTACCCGAGCGCCCCGGAGATCAGGTCGGGCACCCAGAGCTTCTCGCCCAGCCACGCGGGGATGGCCTGCACGAACGCCGGGAGACCCCGGGGTGCGATGGCGAGGTGCGTCTCGAGGATGCGATCGAACTTGAGAAACGGCTTGTCGTAGAAGGCGACGCAGTCGAGCGCGTCCACGGCGATGCCCGCCTCGCGCAAACAAGCGCGGACGGCGTTGTCCGGGAAGCGGTGGTCGTGCTTCACCCGGCTGAAGCGCTCCTCCTGCGCGGCGGCCACGATCTCTCCATCGCGCAGCAGGCACGCCGCGGAGTCGTGGTAGTACGCCGAGATTCCGAGGATGGTCGGCAAGGGTGGCACTGTACCGCCGGGACCCCCGGATCATGCAGCGGCGTTGCGCCAGCGCTGCCAGGCAGCAACGGACCGTCTCAGTTCGCGCGATTTCCGATTGTCTTGCGACGTGCTGAGCGCAAGCTCGGCACTCTTTCGGGAGGGATTTCGATGAGCGCTCGCCTCGCTTTGCTGATCGGACTTGTCGTTGCAGTTCCGGCCCTTGCCGCGAGCTCTCGCGACCCGACCTGGTGGCAGAAGTACCAGTTCATCCAGGCAGGGGCGGATCTGGGACCCGTCGGGGCCAGCCCCTCGGTCACGGTCGGGGCGAACGTGAACGTCTCCAACGAGTGCGGGCCCCAGAGCGAGACGTTCATCACGATGTTCGACACGGAGACGATCGCCGCTGGCTCGAACGAGATCTTCCGGCTTCCGATGCGGGGCTACTCGTCCTTCGACGGCGGGAAGACCTGGACGGGAACCGATCTGCCGCTGCCGCCGCCCATCGGGGCCAACGGCATCGACTTCGGCTCGGATCCAACGCTGGCCTGGGACACCCAGGGAACTCTCTTCTACGGCTACATCGTCGTCTTCTTCGGCAACGGCAACGGCATCAACGGGACGGAGATGGCGGTCTCCCGCTCGCACGACGGGGGGAAGACCTGGACCCCGACCTACTTCAACTTCTCGGGCGGCTCGAACCACTTCAACGACAAGCCGATGATCACTGCCGACCGGAACGCGGCGTCGCCATTCCGTGACCGGGTCTACATCGCCTGGGACGCGGCGAGCGGCGGCTCGGCCACGGGCGGAGGCGTGCTGGTTGCAACCTCGGCGGATGGCGGGAAGAGCTTCTCCATCGTGAGAGCCGACGAGCCGCAGGGGCCGGGCCGAGCGATCGGCGCGGTGCCCTTCACCGGTCCCAACGGCGAGGTCTACGTCGCGTGGAACGACTACCGCGCCAACACCATCGCCTTCAGCCGGTCCTTCGACGGTGGAGGGAGCTTCGGCGGGCGCACCGTGATCTCGGCGAAGAGCATCCCCTTCGACATCGCCGTTCCGGCGGAGTCGTTCCGGGGCGCGCTGGTGTATCCGGCGTGTGATGCCGATCGCTCGAACGGACCGCACCGGGGCCGGCTCTACTGCTCCTGGATGGACGCCGGGGCGAAGGGCACGGACATCTTCCTGTCGACCTCGGACGACCGAGGCTCCACCTGGTCCGCCGCGCGCCCCGTGGGAGACCGCCTGAGCTTTGCCGTGGATCGCTTCAACCATTGGCTCGCGGTCGACCCGATCACCGGCGACGTCGTGGTCTCCTTCTACGACACCCGGAACGACACCACCGGTCAACGCTTCGAGACCGACACCTACCTCGCACGCTCGAAGGACGGGGCCGCGACGTTCGCGCCAGACATCCGGGTCTCCACGGAGTCGTCCAACGAGCACGACTGCAATGGCCTGTTCCCTTGCAGCGCGATCAACTACGGAAATCAGCAGGGGGACTACGAGGGTGTCGCCTCCTTCGGCGGCGTCGCGCATCCCATCTGGACGGACTCGCGCCAGAACACCGATCCCGCACCGGGCTGCCGGACGGGAATGGCCATGGAGGAGGTCTTCACCGCCGCGGTCCAGTGAACGCGGTTGGACCGGGCGCGCCAACGAATGCCCGGGGTTCCACCGGCAGAACCGCTGAGTGCGGGCTCCCCGCGCGCGCATCTCGGGGGTGCAATTCTCCAGTGCGACCTGCGCGGCGAGGGTGCTCGTCGCGCGCACCGCGCCCTCGGTGTGTGGTGCACTCGCGGGCTTCTCGGTGCGTTCTCGGCTGGTAGCGTCGAGACCTTCTCTGGAGGTCACTCGACCATGAAGATCCGTCTTCTCCTCACTGCGGCGGTGCTCTCGACCGGCTCTGTCCGCGCCGCCGACGTGGGCGTCTCGGTGTCGGTCGGTGATTCGGGCTTCTACGGCCGGATCGACGTCGGCACGATGCCGAGGCCGCCTCCCGTCATCTACTCCCAGCCGGTCCTGGTCCAGCCCGCGCCGGTGGTGGTGGAGCGCGAGCCGATCTACCTGCGCGTTCCGCCGGGGCACGCGAAGAAGTGGAAGAAGCACTGCCACAAGTACAACGCCTGCGGCGAGCGGGTCTTCTTCGTGCAGGAGGCCTGGTACCACGACCACTACACCGCTGGCCGTGACGCTCGGCGTGGCGACAACGACAACGACCAGGGTCGCGGGCACGAGAACGGGAACGGGAAGGGCCACGGCAAGGGGCACGGCAAAGACAGCTGACTCCGCGCCGAGGCCGGTCTCAGCGGGTCGCCTCCGCGAGGCGTGAAGCGAGCCACTCCGCCGCGGTCCGCACCGCGTCCCGCTCATGCCGCCCGAAGGCATGGGTGGCGCCGTCGAGGACCGCCAGCTCCAGCCGCGGGTTCCTGGCTGCCAGCCGCGCCAGGGTCCGGACCGGCCCGAGGGGGTCGGCCGAGCCCTGGACGATGAGAGTCGGACAGGCCAGCGCCGCGTGGTCTCGCTCGTCCTCGAGGCGGCGCCTGCCGGACGCCGACCGGACCGGCAATCCCAGCAGCACCAGAGCGCGGGGCGGCATCTCGATCGCCAGCCGCGCCAGGACTCGCCCTCCGAACGAGCGCCCGGCGTAGGCGGCGACCTGCGGATCGGCACGCACCCAGGCCCGGGCAGCCGCGACCTCCTCGGCGAGGCCAGGCGAGGGTCGTCCGCGCGGCAGGGAGGCGCGAACGGCGAGGAGGGCCTGGCGGCGGAGCGCGTTCTCGAGCGCGACGAGAACCGGCTGGTCCGCACCGCCGCCGAACCCGGGGAGCATCAGCACCCTCGGGCAACCCTCGGCCGGATCGGGCATCGGGACTCCTCGGCCGGGCACGCCCTGCCTGGCACGTGGGAGTCAGCCTAGTCCGCCGGCGTGGTTCTACGGCCAGAGCGGGTGATTGTCCGGGCCGAGCAGCTCGGCCTCGTGGACCGCGCGCTCCGCCTCCTTCGCCCGCAGCTGGTTGACCGCCGTCTCGAGCGACTCGACCTCCCGGGTGAGGGCGCGGAGCTGCTCGTCCCCTGCGGCCTGCTGCGCGGGAACGTGGGTGAGGACCTCCCGTGCGGGCATCTCGGCGGTCGGGAGGGATGACTCGGCCAGTGCGCCCGAGGCGGTGAGAAGCAGCACTGCGGGGAACAGACG
>JBKPMY010000292.1:0-3620 GCA_046732375.1 Myxococcota bacterium | reverse complement strand
GTTCAGAACCCCCCACGCCGCGAGGGCTTCTGCGACCTCTGCGGGGCCTCGCTGGTGCAGCGCGAGGACGACAAGCCGGAGAGCGTGCGCACCCGAATGCAGGCCTACGAGGCCTCCACCGCGCCGCTCAAGGAGTTCTACAGCCGGAGGAATCTGCTCCGGGTGGTCGATGGCGTGGGCGCGCCCGAGGCCATCGAGGCGGCGGTGGTGGCCGCCCTGAAGGCTCGTTAAGTTCTTTCGATGGCGGTGGAGCTCAAGAGCGCGCCGGAGATCGACCGGATGCGGCGCGCCGGACGAGTGGTGGCGGAGATCCTCGACGCGCTCGAGGCCGCCGTCGCGCCCGGGGTCACCACCTGGGACCTGGACCAGCTCGCCGAGCGCCTCATCAAGGAGAAGGGCGCGAAGAGCGCCTTCAAGGGCTACCGCGGCTTCCCGGCGGTGCTCTGCGCATCCGTCAACCACGAGGTGGTGCACGGCATCCCCAGCCGGAGCCGGAAGCTGGCCGAGGGCGATCTCATGAAGCTCGACTTCGGAGTGTCGATCGAGGGCTTCTACGGGGACGCGGCCCGGACCGTGCCCGTGGGGAAGGTGTCCGACGAGGCGCGGAGGCTGGCGGAGGCCACCCGCGAGTCACTCGAGGCAGCCATCGCCGCCATCAAGCCCGGCAACCGGGTGGGGGACATCGGGCACGCCGTCCAGTCCCACGTCGAGCGCCTCGGCTTCAGCGTGGTCCGGGACTTCGTCGGCCACGGCATCGGACGGAAGCTCCACGAGGCGCCGCAGGTGCCCAACTACGGCCGTCCAGGCACACTGGAATCGTTGCGCCCTGGAATGGTCCTCGCGGTGGAACCCATGGTGAACGCAGGGACCGCGGCGGTGGACGTCCTCGACGACGGGTGGACGGCGGTGACCCTCGACGGCCGGCTCTCCGCCCACTGGGAGCACACCATCCTCGTCACCGAGACCGGGCACGAGGTGCTCACCCGCCCGGGGCCGGGACAACGGCTTGAAATGTCGAGGGCTGGCCGGTAGAAGAGGTTGCGTCAGCGCGCCCCGGCTGGTATGGCGGCGCGCTTTCTCGTTCACGAAGGTCTGTCTGTCGAAGGGGTCAGTCTGCCGAGATTTCGAAGGTCGGAGAGGGTCGCCGCTGTGCCGAAGGACGACGCCATCGAGGTGGAAGGGACGGTCATCGAGCCGCTTCCCAACGCCATGTTCCGGGTGGTCCTGGACAACGGGGGCCACAAGGTGCTCGCGCACATCTCGGGAAAGATGCGGATGCACTTCATCCGGATCCTCCCCGGCGACAAGGTGAAGCTGGAGCTGTCGCCGTACGACCTCACCCGGGGTCGCATCACGTACCGGGCGAAGTAGTCCCCGAACGGTCCGAAGGAACGAGCATTCAGAGGAGTGGCCGGCAGCAGGGGTCACTCGATCAGGAGTCGGTGTCGCCATGAAGGTCCGCGCGTCGGTGAAGAAGATCTGCGACAAGTGCAAGGTGATCCGCCGGAAGCGGGTCGTCCGGGTGATCTGCGCGGCGAACCCGCGTCACAAGCAGCGCCAGGGCTAGAGGCCCCGGCCCAAGGGAACGAGGAACCAGAACCAGCATGGCTCGCATCGCCGGCGTCGACCTTCCCCCCGCAAAGCGGGTGGTGATCTCCCTCCAGTACATCTACGGGATCGGCAAGAAGACCGCCCACGACATCGTCACCAAGGCGGGCGTCGACCTGGCCACACGGACCAAGGACCTCACCGAGGAGCAGACCCGCGCCATCCGCGAGATCATCGAGGCCGACTGCAAGGTCGAGGGCGATCTCCGGCGCGAGGTCACCATGAACATCAAGCGGCTGATGGACCTTGGCTGCTACCGCGGCCTGCGCCACCGCAAGGGTCTGCCCGTCCGCGGCCAGCGCACCCACACCAACGCCCGGACCCGGAAGGGCCCGAAGCGCGGAATCATCCGGCCCAAGGCCACCGCTCCCACGACCACCCGGGCGTAACCCGATTCAGGACTGACGAGAGATTCGAATGGCCGAAGAAGTCACGCCCCCCGCCGCAGCCCCCGCTCCTGACGCCGCCGCCGCGGCCGTCCCTGCCAGCGCCGAGAAGCGCCTGAAGCGGAAGGGCAAGAAGAACATTCTCAACGGCGTGGTGCACATCCAGAGCACCTTCAACAACACCATCATCACCATCACCGATGTCTCGGGGAACGTGGTCTCCTGGTCGTCTGCCGGCGCCCGCGGGTTCAAGGGGAGCCGCAAGTCGACTCCGTTCGCCGCCCAGGTGGCGGCCGGTGACGCCGCGGCCAAGGCGATGGAGCATGGTCTGAAGAACGTGACGGTGATGGTGAAGGGCCCGGGCGCTGGCCGTGAGTCGGCCCTCCGCGCGCTCGCCGCCGCCGGCCTGAAGATCTCCCTCATCCGCGACGTGACCCCCATTCCGCACAACGGATGCCGGCAGCCGAAGCGCCGCCGCGTCTAGACCACCTCCCAGGAGAAAACGACTTGGCCCGCTACACCGCCAGCGCCTGCCGCATCTGCCGCCGCGAAAATCTCAAGATGTACCTGAAGGGCGACCGCTGCTACACCGACAAGTGCGCGATCGAGCGCCGCCCGTATCCCCCGGGTCAGCACGGCCAGGGCCGCGTGAAGTTCAGCGGCTACGGTACCCAGCTCCGGGAGAAGCAGAAGGTCAAGCGGATGTACGGGCTGCTCGAGTCGCAGTTCCGGGGCTCCTTCCACCGCGCCGCGCACGCCAAGGGCAAGACCGGTGAGACCCTGCTCCAGCTGCTGGAGCTGCGTCTGGACAACGTGGTCTTCCGCATGGGCTTCGCCGACACCCGGGCCGAGGCCCGGCAGCTGGTTCGGCACGGTCACTTCACGGTCAACGGCAAGCGGGTGAACATCCCCTCCTTCGAGGTGAAGCCGGGGACGGTCATCGAGGTCACCGAGAAGAGCCGGAAGATGATTCGCATCGCCGAGGCGCTGGAAACGGTTGACCGGCGCGGCGTGCCTCAGTGGATCGAGCTGGACAAGAAGGCGATGAAGGGCACGGTGAAGAGCGTCCCCAACCGCGAGGACCTCACCATGCCGATCCAGGAGCAGCTGATCGTCGAGTTGTACTCAAAGTAAGAACACAGATCGGGGAGCCTTCCTCGAAGTAGCAGCACGGCAGTCGCAGTGAGCGGCGCGTCCTCCTGCCATTCGGGCGGGTAAGTGGGTGGCGAGACCGGAACAAGGAAGAAGCAGTCATGGCTGAAGCGTTCAACGCGAAGAACTGGCGCGATCTCATCAAGCCTCGGCGGATGGAGATCGACCCCGAGTCCCTCTCCCAGACCTACGCCAAGTTCGTGGCCGAGCCGCTCGAGCGCGGCTTCGGAACCACCCTGGGCAACTCGCTCCGCCGCGTGCTCCTGAGCTCGCTCCAGGGCGCCGCCATCACCTCGGTGAAGATCGAAGGGGTGGAACACGAGTTCACCACCGTCCCCGAGGTGACCGAGGACGTCACCGACATCGTGCTCAACCTCAAGGAAGTCCTGCTCCGGATGCACACCAACGAGCAGAAGACGCTCCGCATCGAGGTGGAGGGCCCGAAGGAGGTCAAGGCCGGCGACATCATCGCCG
>JBKPMY010000291.1:0-9854 GCA_046732375.1 Myxococcota bacterium | reverse complement strand
GGATGGTGCTGAGGACCAGGTGATCCTCGTCGAGCGAGGGAGGGCCCGCGAGGTCCTGCGTGGAGCGAGGTGGCTCGAGGGTGAGCTCTCCGAGAAAGGCGCCCCGGTCGGGAAAGCTCGCGGCGAGCTGCTCGAGCTGCTCGAGGTCCCGGAGCCGGGCCGGCACGTGGTCGTAGCGCTCCTCGCAGAGCGGGGCGTAGAAGGCGCGGATCCGGTGGAGCTGCGCGGAGAGGGTGGGGGGCGTCGGGGCGGCCAGCTCGCGACAGAGCGCGACCAGCGCCGTCCAGTGGACACGCGCCGGGGACGGCACCCGCGCTCCCTCCTCCCAGCTCGCGAAGCTGCCGGTGCGCTGGACCGGCTCGAGCAGCGTGCGCGCCGTCCGCGCACCGACTCCGGGAAGCAGTCCGAGCACGCGGGTGCCGGCCAGGAGATCGCGCGGGTTCTCCACGAGCCGCAGGAAGGCCAGCAGATCTCGCACGTGGGACGTCTCCACGAAGCGCAGCCCGCCATACTTGTGGAAGGGGATTCCGCGACGGCCGAGCTCCACCTCGAGGTGAAGGCTGTGGTGCGAGGCGCGGAAGAGGACCGCCTGGCGCCGGAGGTCCACTCCCTGCTCACGGCGCTCGAGGATGCGGGCGAGCACATACTCGGTCTGCTGCGTCTCGTCGGCGCAGGTGACGAGCTCCGGGCGCTCGCCGGAGGGCCTGCGTGACCAGAGGTCCTTCGGATGCCGCTCGCGGGCCTGGGCGATGACCCGGTTGGTGGCCAGGAGCAGCTCGGGCGTGCTCCGGTAGTTCTCGGCGAGGACCACCGTTCGCGCCCCGGGGTGGTGAGACGGAAAGTCGAGGATGTTCCGCACCGTCGCCGCGCGGAAGCCGTAGATGGCCTGGGCGTCGTCGCCCACCACGGTGAGGCCCCGGCCGCCCGGGCAGAGCCGGTCCAGCAGCTCCGACTGGAGCGCGTTGGTGTCCTGGTACTCGTCCACCAGGACGTGGTCGAACTGCGCCCGGACTGCCGCACCGGCGGTCTCCGTCCCGAGCAGCGCGTGGAAGAAGAGGAGGAGGTCGTCGTAGTCCAGCACCCGCTGCTCGGCCTTGCGGTCCACGTAGGTGCGGAAGAGGAGCTTCAGCCCGTCGACCTGCTCGCCGCACCAGGGAAAGGCGCGGGCCAGGACGCCGTCGAGCGGCGCGCGGGCATTGACGCACCGGCTGTAGATGTCGAGGCAGATCGCCTTGCGCGGGAAGCGCCGCTTGCCCCGGCCGAGCTCGAGCTCGGCCCGGAGCACCTCCAGGAGGTCCTCCGAGTCGCCCCGGTCGTGGATGGTGAAGCCGGGGTGAAGGCCGATCCGTTCCCCGTGCTGGCGCAGGAGCCGGGTGGCGACGGAGTGGAAGGTTCCGCCCCACACCCGGGATGAGGCGGGCCGGTCCAGGGCGGCGCGGCCGAGGAGCCCGTCCACCCGGCGGAGGAGCTCGGCGGCAGCCCGGCGGGCGAAGGTGAGCAGGAGGATGCGCTCCGGCGGCACGCCCCGGCCGATGAGCTGCGCCACCCGGTGGGCCAGGGTGGTGGTCTTCCCCGTCCCGGCACCGGCGACAATCAGCAGCGGACCGTCTCCGTGGAGCGCCGCCTCGCGCTGCGCCTCGTTGAGCCCCTCGAGCATCCCGCGGCCGAAGGCTAGTCGGCCTCAGGGGTCCTGCTCAAGTGTTCAGGAGGGCGAGGATCCGTCGTTCCGCGCCTCAGCGCTTTGCGTTAGGTGGGCCCCTTCTCAGGAGGGGCTCACACCGTGACTCGTACGCTGCTCGCCGGACTCTGCGCCGTCCTCGTCGCCGCGCCGGCCCTGGCCCAGGGCACCAGGGTGGGCCCGACGTTCGCCGAGACGGAGATGCTGAATGGGGACGATGACAAGGACACCGGCTGGAAGGCCGAGGCCAAGGCGGGCTTGCTGTGGCTGGCTGGGAACTCGGACTCCACGAGCCTGAGCGCCGGCCTGACCGTCACCCGCGATGCCGTCTGGCAGCGGTACTCGCTCGCCGCGAACTACGCCTTCGCCAAGGCAAGGGCCTACGCGTCGCCCCCGACGCCGGTCCAGATCAGGAACATCGACGAGCTCCGAGGGGAGGCCACGCTCTCGGCCCGCCTGTGGAACGTCACCCCCCGCTTCGACCAGTGGATCGTGCACCGCAAGGCAGCGGGCGACCTGTCCGTGTACGTGCTCGGGAACATCGCCTCCGACTATGCGGCGGGCAAGAAGCTCTTCGGCGGCGGCCAGGTCGGGGTGAGCACACTCGGCCTCAAGTCCGGCCCGCACCGCCTCATCACCGAGCTGGGCTACGACTACACTTACCTCCAGCCGTACGTCGGCGACGGCTACTCGATTCACTCCCTGCGCATTGCGGCGACCTACCTGCTGGATCTCTCCAAGGCCACCAAGTTCAGCGCCGGGGTCGAATACCTGGTGAACCTCAACAAGGAGGTTGGGGCGCCTGATCCGGTCGACCCTACCGGGGTCCCGGCGTTCGAGGATCACCGGGTGAACGCATTGGTGACCCTGACCACCCAGGTCTACAACCGACTATCGCTGAACCTCAGCTGGACCGGGAAGTACGACGCCAAGCCGAACTTCGTGAATCTTCCGGCCAACGTCAGCCCGGTGCCTCCAGCCGAGGGCGTGTTCCTCCGCATGTTCGACAGCGTCACGCAGGTCCAGTTCGTCTACACCTTCGGCTGACCCGGCGTTTTGCCTGGCTCGGGCTGCGGCGCGACACTGCCGCCGCCATGAGCCTCCGCACCGAGCAGCAGGACAGCATCCTCGTCGTCACCCTCGACCGGCCGGAGCGCCGGAACGCCGTGGACGCCGCTACGGCCGCGGCGCTCGCCTCGGCCTTCCGGGAGCTCGACCGCAACCCCTTGCTGTCGGTGGGCATCCTCACCGGGGCGGGCGGGCACTTCTGCGGCGGGGCGGATCTCAAGGCCATCGCCGAGGGCGAGCTCCGCGAGGTGGGCCCCGAGGGTGACGGGCCGATGGGCCCCACCCGGATGCGGCTCACCAAGCCGGTCATCGCCGCCATCGAGGGCTACGCCGTCGCGGGCGGGCTGGAGCTGGCGCTGTGGTGCGACCTGCGAGTGGCCTCCGAGGAGGCCATCCTCGGCGTGTTCTGCCGGAGGTTCGGCGTTCCGCTCGTCGACCTCGGGACGGTGCGGCTGCCGCAGATCGTCGGTCTCGGCCGGGCGATGGACCTGCTCCTCACCGGTCGGCCGGTCAAGGCGCAGGAGGCCTGGGCCATCGGCCTCGTCAACCGGGTCGTCCCCGAGGGCCAGGCGCTCCGGGCGGCGCTCGAGCTCGCCCGCGAGCTGGCGGCGCTCCCGCAGACCTGCATGCGCAACGACCGGCTGTCGATGCTCGAATCGCTGGAGCTGGACGCACGGGGAGCCATGGAAAACGAGGCTCGACGGGGTCAGGACACACTCGCCTCGGGCGAGACGTCCGCCGGCGCTGCACGGTTCCGTGGCGGGGAGGGCCGTCACGGACGCTGAAGGAGGGCGCAGCATCCGTTGAGACCGATTTAGGGACTGTTTAGGGAACGGGGCCCGGCTGCGGATGGCACAAGCCGCCGCATCGATGGCGCGCTTCCACGCACTCCTCGCCGTCCTCGTGGCGCTCCCGACGGCGGCGCACGCGGCGGCTCCGCTCCCGCGGAGCTTGAAGGACACCGGCCTCTACGCCCGGGGCAGCGGCGAGGAGCTCGCCGCCGAGGTCCTCGCGTTCAGCCCGCAGTACGCGCTGTGGAGCGACGGCGCCGAGAAGCGCCGCTGGATCCGCCTTCCTCCCGGCAGCCGCATCGATGCGCGTGATCCCGACCGCTGGATCTTCCCGGTCGGCACCCGGCTGTGGAAGGAGTTCAGGCTCGGACGCCGGCTGGAGACGCGAATGCTCGAGCGCACCGGCTCGGGCTGGCGCTTCGCCACCTACGTGTGGACCCAGGACGGGACCGAGGCAGTCCTCGCCCCGCCCGAGGGAGTTCCCGCGGGGGTGGAGATTCCGGGCGGGGGTCGCTGGACCATCCCCGGCATCGCCGACTGCAGGGCCTGCCACGAGGGTCAGGCCAATCCGGTGCTCGGCTTCGGCGCCCTCCAGCTCTCGTCCGACCGGGACCCGGGCGCGCCACACCCCTCGATGGCGCGTGCCCAGGTGCACCTCGAGGACCTCCTCGCTCGCGGACTGCTGCGCGGGCTCCCGGCGTCGCTCGCGGCCACCCCACCGCGCATCGCCACGCAACGGCCCGACGAGCGCGCGGCGCTCGGATACCTGCACGCCAACTGCGGCATCTGTCACAACCGGCAGGGCCCGCTGGCCGGCCTCGGGCTGGACCTGCTCCAGACCCTCTCCGAAGGGCCAGCCTCGGTGGAGCGGACCCGGGCCTCGGCGCTGGCGGTGCGCGCGCTGCGCCCGGTGGGCGGCGCGGAGCTGCGGGTCGAGCCCGGCAAGCCAGAGCACAGCGTGCTCTTCCGCCGGATGGGCGCGCGCGACCCGCTGGACCAGATGCCCCCGCTCGGCTCGGAGAAGCCCGACCGCGAGGCCCTCGCCCTCGTCGAGCGCTGGATTCACTCACTCGCAGACAGGAGAACCCCGTGACCCCGAAGACCACGCTTCTCGCCGCACTCTCGATGTCCTCCCTGGCCCTGGCCGCCCCGGGCTCCTCGTCCACCGCACGGGTCAAGCGGGGCGAGTACCTGGTGAACTTCGGCGGCTGCCACGACTGCCACACCCCGAAGAAGATGGGCCCGAAGGGACCCGAGCTCGACACCGGGCGGCTGCTGTCGGGACATCCCGAGCAGATGGCCGTGACGACCGCGCCGACCCTTCCCGAACCGTGGCTGGCGGCGACCGTGGGCGGCCTGACCGCCTGGTCCGGCCCCTGGGGCATCAGCTACGCCGCGAATCTCACACCGGACCGGGAGACCGGACTCGGGTCGTGGACCGAGCAGAACTTCCTCGACACCATGCGGACCGGACGTCACATGGGGCGCGGCCGGCCCATCCTCCCTCCGATGCCCTGGGAGATGGTGGGCAAGCTCAATGATCAGGACCTGAAGGCCGTGTTCGCCTACCTGCGGTCGCTTCCCACGGTGAAGAACCGGGTGCCACAGCCGACTCCGCCAGCCAGCGCCTCGGCCTCCGCCGCGCCCCCGCCGGCGAAGTGAACGCTTGCTGGCCCAGTCCTGAGCCCCAGGGTTGACGCCGGGGTCGTGCTGTCCGAGCGTCGATGACAAGGAGACTCCCGGGATGGACGTCCAGCATGATCCGAACCGCCGCCGCTTCTTCCTCGAGGTGACCGGCGGAACTGCCGAGCTCGGCTACCGCCCCATCGACGCGCGCACCATCGACCTCGTGCATACCGAGGTCCCCGACGCCGCAGCAGGGCAGGGAATTGGTGGAAAGCTCGCCAAGGCCGCCTTCGCCTGGGCCCGCGGGAACGGGACGAAGCTGGTGGTGACCTGTCCGTTCGTCACGAAGTGGCTCGAGCGCCACCCGGACGAGCGGGATCTGCTAAGCCCCCGACCCGGCGGCGGTTGACCGCCGGTCGACCCGGGGCCGGACCCGCCGGGCCGGAGGGGACATGCGCTTTCTCCTGCACCTGGTGGTGACCGCCGTCGCATTCTGGGTCGCCACCCGGCTGGTGAGCGGGCTCAGCTACGAGGGACCGCTTCCGGGGCTGCTCCTGGTCGCGCTGCTGTTCGGGGTGGTGAACGCGGTGCTGGGAAGCATCCTTCGCCTGCTGGCACTGCCGGTGACGCTCCTGACCCTCGGGCTCTTCGCCCTGATCATCAACGCAATTCTCTTGTGGGTGACGGGCGCGGCGGCGCGCTCGCTGGGGCTCGGCCTGCGGGTCGACGGCTTCGTCCCGGCCTTCCTCGGCGCCCTGGTCATCGGGTTGACGCGGGTGGTGCTCAATGCGGTGGTGGACGGCCGTGACCGTCGCTAAGGTCCCCGGCCATGCGGCGCACCGTTCCCTTCCTGCTCTTGGTTCTCACCGGTTTCCTGGCGGGCTGTGCGACCGACGAGAAGCTCCCGCCCGCCGACGTGCTTCCTCCGGAGGCGCAGGCGATGCCGGAGAGCGGGCGCTTCGTGCTCACCGGGATCCGCGAGCCCATCGTGGCCCTCATCACCGCGAACGGGATCCAGGGGGCGCAGGTGAACCTCGGCCGCTACCCATCGCAGAACGGGCCAACGACCTGGCGTGGAACGGCGTTCCGTCATGACGTGAATCTGACGGTCACCTCGGACGGAGCGGAGGGTGTCGTCGGCAGGACGCCCTTCAACCTGAGGGTGACCCCGGGACCGGATGGAATGGTGGTGAACGGGCTCATCGGAGGCACCCCCTCGACCGTGACCATCAGCAAGTCGCGGATCAACGGTGGCTTCGGCAAGTGCGGATACGATCTCCTCTTCCAGGGCCAGGCCTACGTCGGCCCGAGGAGCTGCGGAGGCAATCCCATCCAGGTCGGCGTGACCTTGCCCACCATCCTCACCACCTGGTCGGACGCGGAGGTGGCGGTGGCGCTGTCCCTGCTGATGTCCGGCGGCCGCTGACCCGCGTTCCGGGCTCACCCGCCTTGCACCAGTTCACAGCGCGGCGCGGGTGAGCGTGATGTCCGCCTGCTTCCACACCTCCTCGAACTTCTTCCGCGTGGCGGCGGCCTCGTCCTTCTTTCCCTGGGCCGCGAGCGAGGCCGCGAGCCCGTAGAGCGCCCATCCGTTGCCGGGGTTGCGCCTCAGGTCCTCGCGGAACACCGCCTCGGCCTCCTTCGGCTTCCGTGCGTCGAGCAGCGCCGCGCCGAGGTAGTGGCGCATCGGATAGAACCAGTCGGCCGGCTCGTTGTAGGCGAAGCCGTCCTCCTGGGTCACGGCCCGCTGCCACGTGGCGATCGCCGGCTTCCACTTCCGGGACCGCTCGGCGACCCGGGCCTCGATGGCGTCCGCGCCCAGCCGGCACATCGCGGACGCGGGGTTCTGGCCGGCCAGCACCTCGGGCGGGATCGTCGTCGCCAGAGCACGCAGCTCGCGCATCGTTGCCAGCGCCTCACTCGGCTTTCCGGTGGACGCCAGGGCCATCCCGCGCGCGTGCAGCCAGAGCCCGGTGAGGGTGAGGTACTTCTCGGGCGGACGGGGCTCGCTCAGGATCTCCTTCCATTTCCCGAACCGCACCATGACCAGCAGATGCTCGCTGGCGAAGAAGTCCATTCCCGGCATCATGTCCAGCATCTCAGGCGGGATCGCCTTGGTGGCCTCCCGTGCGGCGCGGAGCGACTCGTCGGAGCGCCCCAGCATCGAGGCCGAGTACGCGAGGAAGCCGTGGTTGTGTCCGAGGTACATCGGGTAGTACCCGGGCGCCCGTGTCCTGGAGAGGTAGGCCTCATCGGCCCGCACCGCGCGGCGGTTCGCCTCGGATGCGTCGGCGTACCGGCCGACCCGCTGGAAGATGTGGGCCGGCATGTGGACGATGTGCCCTGCGCCGGGCATCTGCGCGGCGAGCCGCTCCGCGGAGGGCACTGCCTGGTCGGGCTTCGCCGAGGCCTCCACCGCGTGGATGTAGTAGTGGTTTGCGCCGGGGTGCGCGGTGTTGCGTGCCAGCACCTTCTCCAGGGTGGTGACGATCTCCTCGGTTCCCGGCGCCGCCTTCCCGTCCAGGGTCCAGAGGCGCCACGGGTTCACGTCCATCAGCGACTCCGCGAAGATGACCTGCACGTCGTCGTCGTCCGCGAACGTCCGGGCGACCTCACGCATCGCCGTGGCGAACGCCTCGTTGAGGGGTTGCTGCGCCGGCGGGTCCAGCGGCTGTGCGCCCTTGTGGCGTGAGGCCAGGGCGGTGATCAGCGCCTGCTCCACGGGGCGTGACCGGGCGGCGCGCTCGCGGGCGGCCTGCAGCGCGTCCCATGCTGCCTGCGCCCGGTCCGGGAGCATGGGCACGTTGTAGTTGGGCCCCAGCGTCCAGGCCACGCCCCAGAAGCATGGGGCGCAGCCCGGGTCGAGCTCCGCTGCACGGGCGAAGGAGCGAGTCGCCTCGTCGTGATTGAAGCCGTAGGCCAGCCGCAGCCCCTGATCGAAGTAGCGCTGCGCCTCGGGAGAGGCGGTCCCCACCGCGCGGGTGTGGCTCCCGAGGTCGTCGAACAGCTGCGCTCCCTGGGCGAGGGCGGCGACAGAGGCCGGGACTGCGGGCGCGGGCGGGGCCTTCGCCGCCGCGCTGGCAGCGGCCTGGGGAGGCGGCGACGAGGAACCTCCGGCACAGGCGAGGGCGACGACCAGCAGCGTGCAGAGAGGGCGCACCGAGGAGACCTCCGGCGAGAAGGGGGGACCGCCATGCTACGGCAGCCCGGCTCTCCCGATGCGTCGATCAGTAGGGCCGCTGGCCGACCCAGTTCCCGGGAGGGCTGTAGTCGCAGACCCAGAAGTCCCAGGCGGGAACGCCGTCGAATGGCGAGTTCGTGGTGCAGCGGGCATAGGCGCACCCGAGGAGAGTGCTGTCCCGCCAGACGATCTGCGTGTAGTGGCCGCAGGCCTTTCCGGGCGCGCAGGTGTTCGAGGCGTAGTCGTAGTCCGCCGCTTCCGAGGCCCAGGCCTGCACCACCCCGGCGATGCTGGGCCAGTGCCCCGGCGAGCTCGCGGCGATGTTCTCTCCGAGGTTCCCCCGGCCTGCGTTGTGCTGGTACACGCAGTGCGCCGCCCACTGGGCCGCGACTGCCTCCACCTCGGCGGACCACTGTGTCACGGGGAGCGGGGGAGTCGGGGTGGGCGTCGCGGTGCTTCGGACCTGGTCGTGTGCCTGGAGCGCCACCCTCGCCAGGTCCGTGGTCGGGTCGGAGGGGCGCGGTCCGTCACCGTCGCCGTTCGGGTCGAAGAGGTCGCACGCGGAGAGCGTGAGCACCAGGACGAGTCCGGCGAGGGTCGCGAGCGAGCGAGTCATCGACCTCGGAACTCTAGGACCGCTCCGCGCTGCGGGGCAGGGTCACAGGGGACCAGCGCCTGGTGCGAGGGGTGAGCGTGCGCGACTGGCGCACACTCGCGCCCAGCGGTCATGTTCCGGAGCGGTCAGACGGCGGGCTCCGGGCTGGCGTCGTCGTGGACGCAGCTGCGGAGCGCGCGCAGCAGCGCATCGACGTCCACCGGTTTCTGGACCACGGCTCGGACCAGGGGCAACCGGTCCGCGAATCGTGACACCGGGCCGAAGCCGCTCACCACCACCACGCCGAGGTTCTGCTCCCCGCGGGCACCGAGCTCCTGCAGGAACTCGTGTCCGTTGAGGCGCGGGAGCACCATGTCCAGTACCACCGCGTCGGGGCCCCGTGCCCCGGTGGCGATCACCTCCAGGGCGCGCCGGCCGTCCTCGACTCCGATGCATGCGTACCCGTGCTCCTCGAGGAGCTCACAGAGCAGCTCACGCTGAGCCGCGTCGTCCTCGACCACCAGGATGGTCCGCGCCATGCCGCCCACTCCTCCCCCGGACCCTCCACTCTGCGCTCCTGCTCCCTCCGGGCCCAGCCCAGGCCCTCGAATTGTTTCCGGCAGACGACGACCTCTCCGCCGACGTCGCTGGGCGCGGACCAGCGCCGCGGGCCGGGGTGACCTCCGGTACGAGAGGCTAGCCCTCGACGTGCGGGGCGATGACCCGGGGCATCGGGAGTGCCTCGTAGCGGAGCCCGATGCCGGCCTGGATCGCCGGGTCCTTCTCCTGGAGCCTCTGCAGGGCGGCCTCGTCCCCGACGCGCACGATGCCCAGGCCCCAGGGCCCCGCGGGATCCAGCACCGGACCGAACACGAGAGCGGTCCCCTCGGCCATGCGGGCGGTCCAGTACCGGAC
>JBKPMY010000290.1:0-4210 GCA_046732375.1 Myxococcota bacterium | reverse complement strand
GTGGGCCCGGAAACCTTCGACCGCGTTGTGCGCAGCTATGCCGAGCGCTGGGCCTTCCGGCATCCCTCGACCGACGACTTCCTCGAGGTCGCCTCGGAGGTCTCCGGCAAGGACCTGCGTCCGCTGGGCAAGGCGCTCTTTCGAGGAACCTCCGGGCTGGACGACTCCGTCGCCGACCTTCGCTGCGCCACGCCTCGTCCGCCCTCGGGATTCTTCGACGCGGATGGTGGCACTCCCGTGCTGAGAACTCCGCGCGCGGCCGGATCCGGAGATGACGTTCGCTGCGAGGTGCTCGTGGAGCGGCGGGGAGATCTCCCCCTGCCTCTCGACGTGCAGCTCACCCTTGCCGACGACACGCAGCTCCAGCGCGAGGTGGCGCCGGGAGAGGTGTGGACCCGGATCATCACCGAGCGTCCCTCTCCGGGCGGGCGGGTCCTCCGGGCCGAGGTCCATCCCGGCAGGCGACCTGCGCTCGACACCTCGCCGGGCAACGACGTTCGCTCCCTGGATGCCACGCCGGGTCCGGCGCTCACCGTGGGCGGCTGGTTCCTCTACGTTGCGCAGCTCGTCGCCGCGGCGGTGGGGTCGCTGCTGTGAGCCGGCTGCTCGAGCCCGTCCGGGTGGGGTTCCGCGAGTGGCGCACGGTCGCCGTGCTCCTCTGTGCAAACTGGCTGGTCGCAGGGCTGATGGTGGCCCCCACCGGGCCGACGGTGTGGGCGGCGTTCGGCCACGCACCGCTGGCGCAGGGAAAGCCGGTCGTCTCCTCCGAGCTCCTGATGAGCCTTCGCTCGCTCTTCGCGGGGGGCGGAATGCCCTCCATCGGAGCGCCGCTCCTGCTGCTCGTGGTGCTCCAGACCTTCCTGGTGGGCGGCGTGGTGTGGCGAGCCTGCGCGGACGGACCGTTCCGCCTCGGGGCTTTTCTCGGGCAGTCGGGCCGGCTCGTCGGCCGGAACGCGCGGCTCTACCTCTGGCTCCTGCTGCTCCTCGGCGTGGTGATGCTGGTTCCACTCGCGCTGGCCGCGCTGATGCACGTCCTCGGCCTTCCCACCCTCTTCACCATGCCCGGAGAGACCTGGATCTTCGGTAGCCCCTTCGGCGTCACGAGCGTCCTCCATCTCGCGGTGCTCGGCGTGGCGCTGGCGCTGTGGAGACTCTCCCTCGAGGTGGGACGGGTGCTGGTCTTCCGCGACGACCTCCGCACCACCCGCCGGGCGGCGTGGCGCGCGCTGCGACTGGTGCTGCGCGACCCCCTCTCCATCGTGCTCTATGCGGTGCTCGGAGCGGTGGCCACAGGCGCGGTGCTCGTCTTGATGCGGGGCCGGGCGATGCTGCCCCAGGGGAACTCCGGCCTGGCGCTCCTCGCTCTGGGGGCGGCCCAGATCGTCGTCTGGACCCGCCTGGCATTCCAGGTCGCCAGCACCCGCTTCGCCGCCGCCCTGGTGCAGCGGACCGAGGCCACCCCGCGGCATGTCGAACACCTGGAAGAGCGGGTGGAAGCCGCGCCCCCCGTCTGACAGTCGGCCGGCGCAAGAGCCTCGCTGGCGTCCCGGCCGTGGTTACCGTCCTGGTCGAGATGCGTCGCCAGGAGCAATCGACTGTCCTGACCCGGACCATCTGCCGGGCCGTGCCGGGACATGCTTCCCTTCCAGGTGTCGTCCAGCTGTCATCGGTTCTGCCCTGGGGATGGGAGAGTCCATGCGCCTGAACGTCGGCAAGAGGTTCGGCGTCCACGTGCGGGCACTCCGCCACGCCCGCCAGCTCACCCAGGAGGAGCTCGCGGAGCGGAGCGAGCTGTCGGTTGACGCCGTGCGGCGGATCGAGCGCGGCGCGTTCTCGCCGTCCCTGGAGACGGTGAACAAGCTGTCCACCGGCCTCGACGTGTCCTTGCGGACGCTCTTCAACGACTTCGACCGCGACCGGCGTGACCAGGTGGCCGAGCTCTGCGACTACCTCGGCAAGCGGAACCGGAACGAGCTGCGGATGGTGTGGCGGGTCATCCGCGCAATGTTCGAGGAGGCTTGACCCCGGCGCGCTCGGTGGGCCGGCGCACGGTGAAGCCCACCCGCGCTCCGCCCTCGGAGCGGTTCTCGGCAAAGGCGCTCCCGCCGTGTGCCTCGGCGATCCGCCGTACCAGCGCCAGGCCGAGACCGAGGCCGTCGCTCGTCTCCCCTCGCTGGAAGGGGTGAAAGGCGCGCTCTCCGTCGCCGGGGAGCCCCGGCCCCGCGTCCTCGACGGAGAAGCGGACCACGCCGTTTGGCACGTCGACCCGGAGCCGGGTGACGCCGCCCCCGTGCACCCGCGCGTTCTCCAGGAGGTTGGACAGCGCTCGCTGGAGCAGGGTCGGATCCCCCTCGAGCGAGACCGGGGCATCCTCCACCTCCAGCAACGCCGTGGGAAGGGCTGCGCGCTCCAGCGCCCGGACCCCCAGGTCGCCGGCGTCGAGCGGCACCCGGGCCATGGCCGTGAAGTCCAGCCGCGCCGAGGCGAGCAGCTCGCCCACCAGGGCGTCCATCTCCAGCACCTCGTGCTCGAGCTGATCGAGGACCGAGGTGTCGCCCCCGCGGCCCAGTTCCAGTAGCAGGCGGATGCGGGCCAGGGGCGTGCGCAGCTCGTGGCTCACCGCGGCCAGCAGCTCGCGCTGGTCCTTCAGCTGTCGCTCGATGCGCTCGGCCATCCCGTTCATCACCTCGGCCAGCGAGCGCACCTCGCCCCGGGCGAAGCGCACGTCGAACCGGCTCTGGAGCCGCCCCTCTCCGAGGTCGCGAGCCACGCGGGTGAGCTCCTCCAGTGGCCAGGCCAGCTTCCAGGCGATGCGCCCGGAGATGGCCCAGAGCGACACCACCGCCACTGCCAGGGCGAGGAGTACGGTCCACCCACCCCCGCCACGCGGCCAGGGATGCACGCGCACCGTTCCCACCTGCACGCCGTCGCGGAACACCGGGGCGCTGGCCGCCCAGTGGATCGTCGGCGGCCCGAAGCGCGCGAGCTCCTTGCCGCTCGCGTCCTCCAGCCGCACCGACCAGCCCAGCTGCTCTCCGATCTCGGAGGCCCAGGCGTCGCGATGGCGCGGATCGTCCCACACCCGGTTGGCCTGGGCGCCGAGGAGGGCCTGCACGTTGTTCCACTGCGCCCGCGCCGAGGGACCGCGGAACCGGTCCACAACGCTGGTGACCGCCACCACGACGAAGGCGGTGACCAGGATGGACACCCCGAACCAGACGAACAGCCGCCGCTGCATCCGGGCGCGGCTGCGCCAGCGCACGAGGTCCGGCCAGCGGCTCCGGTGGTGCCAGGGATGGCAGGGCGGGACCACCGCTACTGCTCCCGGCTGAGCACATAGCCCACGCCGCGGACGGTCTTGATGCGCCGGGGGGAGCGCGGATCGTCACCGAGCTTCGCCCGGAGATGGGAGATGTGGACGTCCACGGTTCGCTCCCCCACCACCACGTCGCTCCGGCCGGCCTCGGCGAGGAGGGCATCGCGGGGGATGACCCGACCCGCCCGGCGCATCAGCGCGACGAGGATGTCGAACTCCAGTCCGGTGAGCTCCACCGCCTTGCCCTCCACCGTCACCAGCCGGGACCCGACGTCCACCTGCACGTCGCACACCGCCAGCTTCTCGCTCACTGCCTCCGGAGCGCTCCGGCGGAGCACCGCGCGCAGGCGGGCCAGCAGCTCGCGGGGGCTGAAGGGCTTGGGGACGTAGTCGTCCGCGCCGATCTCCAGTCCCACCACCCGGTCGGTCTCGTCACCCTTGGCGGTGAGCATCAGGATCGGGACCCGGCTCCGGGTCCGGATGCGCCGGAGCACCTCCAGCCCGTCCATGCCCGGGAGCATGATGTCCAGGAGCACGGCGTCGAAGGCGGAGGCGTCCAGCGCCTGGATGCCGGTCTGGCCGTCGTAGGCCGGCGTCACCTGGACGCCGTTCTGGCCGAGCCAGCTCACCAGCAGCTCTTGCAACCGGCGGTCGTCGTCGATGCACAGCACCCGGACGGACATGGCAGGCCGGGAACTCTAACGTCCTGCCTCGTCCGGTGGCAGGAACGCCGGGGGCGCGCGGGCCGGGGCGCCCCGGGCGGCGTCCACGCACAGCCCCGCCATGTGCCGCTCCCATGCCAGCCGCCGCTCCCAGTGCCGCATCCGCAGCGAGTGGAACCCCGATCCGAAGCCGATCAGCACTCCTGCGGTGAGGAGCACGATGCGCACGTCG
>JBKPMY010000289.1:0-5991 GCA_046732375.1 Myxococcota bacterium | reverse complement strand
ACCACGACGGGCGCGGGGCGACCCGCCGGCGCAGGTGCCTTGGCCACCGCGGCGGCCTGACCGGCCTGACCCATGGCCGCCTCGACGTCGCGCTTCACGATGCGTCCGCTCGGACCCGAGCCCTGAACTCCGGTGAGGTCGAGGCCCTCCTCGCGCGCCATCCGCTTCGCCAGGGGCGAGGCCCGGACCCGGCCGCCATCGTCAGCGGCAGGCGGCGGCGGCTCCTCGGCCCGACGGATCGGCACCACCTGGGCGGGCCCGCCGGCCCGCTGTCCGCGCTCCTCGGGCTGCGGCATCTCCCTGCGCGCCTCCGGACCTGGCGGGGGCGGTTTCGGGGCCGGCTTGGCAAGAGGAGTCGGCGCCGCACTGGCCGCAGCGGGCGCCGGGGCGGCCGCCTTCGCCGGAGCGGCGGAGGCCTCCACCTTCTCGCCCTTCTGGCCGATCACCGCGATGGGGGCGCCCACCTTGCCGGTCTCGCCCTCGGCGACGAGGATCTTCAGCAGCACGCCGTCGTCGAAGGCCTCGACCTCGAGGTTCGACTTGTCGGTCTCGACCTCGGCAATCGCCTCACCGGAGGAGATGCTGTCCCCCTCCTTCTTGAGCCACTTGACGATCTTCCCCTCGGTCATCGTCGGGGAGAGCGCCGGAAGCTGAACGTCGGTGGCCATCGTCAGGTCCCCTCTTCGCGGTACATGACCTTCTTCACCGCCGCGACGATCCGCTCGGCCGAGACCTCGGTCGCCTTCTCCAGCACCGCGGCGTAGCTGCGGTTCACGTCGAGCCCGGTCACTCGCTCGACGGGCGCATCGAGCTCGTCGAAGGCCTTGAGCTGGAGGATGTCGGCGATCTGCGCGCCCACCCCGCAGAAGCTCCAGCCCTCCTCCACCACCACCACGCGGTTGGTCTTCCGCACCGAGGTGAGGATCGCCTCCTCGTCCAGCGGCTTCAGCGTCCGGAGGTCCAGCAGGTCGACGTGGATGCCCTCCTTCTCCAGCAGCTGAGCCGCCTGCTCGGCGAAGTAGTACATCCGCGACCAGGTGATGATCGTCGCGTCCTTGCCTTCCCGCTTGAGGTCGGCCTTGCCGATGGGCAGCACGTGCTCCCCGGTCGGCACCTCGCCCTTCACGCCGTAGAGCAGCTCGGCCTCGAGGAAGATGATCGGGTTGTCGTCGCGGATCGCGGCCTTGAGCAGCCCCTTGGCATCGGCCGGCGTCGAGGGCGCGAGGACCTTGAGCCCCGGGAAGTGGGCGTAGTTCGCCTCCAGGGACTGGCTGTGCTGGGAGGACAGCCGCCCGCCCGCGCCGTTCGGCCCGCGGAACACGATCGGGCACCGCAGCTGGCCGCCGGACATGTGCCGGAGCTTGGCCGCGCTGTTGACGATCTGATCCATGGCCAGGATGGCGAAGTTCCAGGTCATCATCTCGATGACCGGTCGCAGCCCGACCATGGCCGCTCCCACCCCGAGCCCGGCGAACCCCAGCTCGCTGATCGGCGCGTCCACCACCCGGGCGCTGCCGAACTTGTCGAGGAGCCCCTGGCTGACCTTGTACGCCCCGTTGTAGCGCGCGACCTCCTCGCCCATCAGGAAGACGTTGACGTCGCGTTCCATCTCCTCGGAGAGCGCCTGGTTCAGCGCCTCGCGCCACGCAATCTCTGGCATCGCTCGATCGTCCTCGTCGCTCTCGTCGCTACGCCCTGGCCGGCTGCTTCATGCCGGCCTGCTGCTCCGCCTCCTCGGCCTGCTCGCGGGGCTCGAGGTCCCATGTCACCCGGTAGTCCTGCGGCCCTGGCCAGCGCGGCCACTCCACCTTCATTCCCAGCACGCGCTCGCGCGGCTTCACGTCCATCTCGCCGACCTCGACCATGACGTCCTCGTGGAGCTCGTCCAGCGACGGCTCCGGGGACTCGTCGGCGAACTTCACCGCCGCATCGACGGCGGCCTTCACCTCGGCGTCGATCTTCTCGAACTCGGACTCGGGGATCTTCGCGTGCTCCACGCAGTACTGGCGCAGCTTGGGAATCGGATCTCCCTTGCGCTCCCGCTCCACTTCGGTCTTGGTCCGGTAGGTCGCGGCGTCGGACATCGAGTGGCCGCGGTAGCGGTAGGTGTTGGCCTCGAGGAGCACCGGCCCCTTGCCAGCGCGGCAGTACGCGGCGCAGTCCTTCACTGCCTCGTAAACCTTCAGGACGTCCATCCCGTCCACCGGCTCGCCACGGATGCCGTAGCCGGCGGCGCGCTTGTAGACCTCGGGCATGGGCGAGACCCGGGCGAAGGCCGTCCCCATCCCGTAGCGGTTGTTCTCGCAGAGGAAGATGACCGGCAGAGACCACTTGGCCGCCATGTTCAGCGTCTCGTGGAAGGCGCCCTGGTTCGCGGCGGCCTCGCCGAAGTAGCAGACCGTCACCCGGCCGTCGTTCCGGTACCGCGAGGCGAAGGCCAGCCCGGCGGCGAGCGGGATCTGTCCGCCCACGATGCCATAGCCGCCGAGCACGTAGTGCTCGACGTCGAAGATGTGCATCGAGCCGCCCTTGCCCTTGCAGTAGCCGGTGGCTCTGCCGAAGAGCTCGGCCATCACCATCCCCGGGTCCGCGCCGCGGGTCAGCGGATAGCCGTGATCGCGGTACGCGCCGAGCTGGTAGTCGTCGGGGCGAAGAGCCTCGGTGGTGCCGACCGCGACCGCCTCCTGCCCGATGTACAGATGACAGAAGCCGTTGATCTTGCCCTGGGTGTAGGCCTGCGCCGCTCGTTCCTCGAAGCGCCGGATGAGGTACATCTTCCGGTACATCGAGAGGAGCAGCTCCTTGGGAAGCTGAGGTGCCATGCCGGGGGGCTCCATATCGGGCCGAGGCCCGATCTTCCAAGTGTTCCGCGCCATGCCGCGTCGCGGCGGGGCTTCACAGGTTTTCAGGCCGAGTCTGGCTCCAGGTGGAAGTTCGGAACCACCCGTACCCGCGGGGCGAGCGTTGATACCCGGCCCGAGTGTCCGGTCGCGACCAGCACCACCTCCGCCTCGGGGAAAGTCTCTCGAAAATCGTTCACGTGGCCCGGCTCGTTGTCGAACGCCGCCACCAGCCGGCCGAGGGTGGCAAGTCGGGTGTGGGCGGAACGCTTGAACGCCTCGTCGGCGATGGAGGGGTCGTCCGGCTTCATCCACAGCTGCACTCCGGGGCCAGGGAGCGGGAACCCGAACCTCCGGAGCACCTCCTCGGTCCCCGGCCGCATCCGCTCCGGGCGGGCGGTCAGGTAGACCAGCTGCACCCCGGTCGCGTGGGCCCGGCGCGCGTAGGCAGCTGCCCCGCGCACCGGGACGTCGTGAAGGCAGGCCTCGGAGGTGAAGAACCGCTCCACCCAGTGTCTCCGGAGCTCCGGGAGCCACCGGGCGACGGTGTCCGCGTCGAGGCCGGCCCTGCCCAGGGCCTCGCGGGTGTCGAAGCCCGTCACCAGATGCTCGGGCTGGAAATCCTCCAGGGCGGCGATGCCGTGCAGGGTGCCGAAGTCGCGGACGATGGCCGCCTGGCGGGGCCGATTGTCCAGGAGCGTCGAGTCGAGATCGAAGGCCAGGACGCCCGCCGGGCCCGACGCCCGCGCCGTGGCGAGGATGTCGGTGAGCACGCGCTGCCACTCCGGGTGGGGCGAGAACTGCATCGACGCCCCTCTACCGCCGGGCGCCGGGTCCCGTCGACAGCCCGGGCCCTTCCCTCAGCTTGCCAGGGCGCGAGCGCGCCGGCGGACCGCCGCCTCATGCTCGTCGAGCAGCGTGGCCAGCTCCTCCAGCTCCTCGGGCGTCATGCTGTCCAGGGCGCGGAGGACGTCCTCCATCCGGAACTCGGGATCGAGCCGGATGGCACCGACGAGGTCGAGCACCGGGACGTTCCGTGGGTTGGTGGGGTCGGACATGGGCGGGTGGGGCAGGTGCACCTGCCGCGCCGGACCCAAGTCGCCGGAACTTCACGAACCCAGGTGGGTCAGGGTGCCTGGTCGGGGGTCATTCCCACCCCCCGAGCCAGAAAGCGGCCGACCATGATCTCGGTCTTCGCGTCCTCCACGTCGCCGGTGCGGCAGGCCTCGAGCAGCGCGTCGATGGGCCTCCAGTGCAGCGTCGCGCCTTCTTCCAGCGGTGAGCCGTCGCCGTGGGGGGTGCCCTGGGGATGCCCGGTGACCTCCACCGCGGTGGGGTGGATCTTCTCGGAGAGGATTCCCGGGGCGAGGAAGAAGCTGTTGCCCAGCAGGGTGACCTCGTCCGGGGAGACGGCGAATCCGGCCTCCTCCTCCGCCTCCTCCGCCGCGCGCCGGCGGACGCCCGCCTCTCCCCGGTCCTCGGGCTCGAGGATCCCGGCGACCAGCTCCTCGAGGAGCAGGTACGGGCGGGGATCGGCCACGGGCAAGGTCAGGCTCCTCCGGAAGTGCGCGGCGGGGCGGAGCCCCTTCCGGGTCAGCACCTCGATGCCGTGCGCGCCCCGGCGCCAGATGAGCACCGCGACCGCGTCCGGGATGGGCCGATCCACCACGTCGACGCGGTACTCGCGGGAGCTCGACCCGTCGGCGTGCCGGTTGCGACAGACGAGCCGCTTGATGTGCAGGAAGCCCTCGTCACAGCGCGAGCGCGCCGTGACGTCCTCCACCACCTCGACGCCGGTCACCACGTCCCGAGACGAGCCGTCCATGCCGCCGAGGATGCCATGCTGTCGGGGGCGCCGGCCGCCACCGGGATGCACCAGCGACGACCGTCGGGCGGAGGACAGGGGCGTCCGCGCTGCACCAGGCACCGCGGGATAGGTTCCCGACATGCACCTGGTGGCCACCGTGGGTCAGGCGACCGATCTCGAGTCGGTGGTCTCCACGCTGGTCGCCACCGCAGGGATGACCGCAGCCGAGGCCAGGATGCGGCTCGCCCCGGAGCCGCCGGCGGTGCTGGCGCGCCTTCCGGCCGATCGCGCGGCCGGGGTGGTCGCGGCGCTCGTCCAGGCAGGGCTCCCGGCGCTGGCGATCGACGAACGGGTGCCCTCGGACGCCGATCGCTTTCAGGCCCGCAGCTTCGCCTTCGAGTCGGCCGGTGCCCGGCTGACCGCTCGCGACGGGGAGGCGCTCACCCTCCGCTGGGACGAGGTTCGGCTGGTGCTGCGCGGCGTGCGGACCGCGCGCATCACCAGCCAGCACACCGAGACCTCGCGGAGTCTCGCTCTCGGCCGTGCGGTGCTGACCGGCGGGCTGGTCATGACGAAGAAGACGACATCCACCGTCCGGGGCTCGGAGGAGGAATCGGAGCAGTTCGTGCTGATGCACGGACACGCCGGCCAGAGGGTGATGCTGGCCGAGAATGCCCTCGAGTTCTCCGGCCTCGGGGCTCTGCTTCAGCCCGCCCGGACCGCGAACATCGGCGTGCTGGCCCAGGAGCTGCGGCGACGGATTCCGCAGGCCTTCCATGACGACCGGCTGGTCCGGCTCGGGCGCCGTGCCCTCCCCTTCGTCCTCGGTGGGGAAGCGGTGGCACGGTCGGGCAGCGCGGAGGTCCGGCGGACCGACACCCGCGGCTCGGTCGACGTGCTGGCCGAGGTGCTGGATCGAGCCGTCCAGGCCGGCCTGCTCCGAGAGGCAGCGGCACGGCGCTGAGGGGTCAGGTCTCCGGCTCAGCCGGTGCTGGCGGTCATCCGGACCACCTCGGCGAACGCGGTCTGGGCGCTGGCCAGCTTCCGCACGGCCGCCTCGCGCAGCGTCCGCATCCCGGCCTTCCGGGCCAGCACCACCAGCTCGGGGGTGTTCGCCCCGTGAGCGATGGCCTCGCGGATCTCCGGAGTGACCGGCATGATCTCGAACACGCCGGTCCGGCCGTAGAAGCCCGTGCCACGGCAGTGCACGCAGCCCGCACCCTGGACGATCTGGACTCCGCCGGGGAGCAGCGGCAGCGGCGCACCGAGCGCCAGCAGCTCGTCCTGCGTCAGGTCTGTCTCTTATACACATCTGACGCTGCCGACGACTCTGTGTATGTGTAG
>JBKPMY010000288.1:0-7279 GCA_046732375.1 Myxococcota bacterium | reverse complement strand
CTCCAGACGCTCGTGCGCGTCGACGCGCGTTGAACCTTTGCATAACTCCTGCCACGCGCTTGACGCTCCGGGGGGCCATGGTTACGTTGCTGCACGTTCCCGACGACGGCCACCCCGCGAGGGAGTGAAGAGGAGACTGCGAGATGGGCAAGATCATCGGTATCGACCTCGGCACCACCAACAGCGTGGTCGCCATCATGGAGGGCCGCGAGCCGAAGGTGATTACCAACGAGGAGGGCAGCCGCATCACCCCCTCGGTGGTGGCGTTCACCAAGGACGGGGAGCGGCTGGTGGGCCAGGTCGCGAAGCGACAGGCGATCACCAACCCCGAGCGCACCATCTACTCGATCAAGCGGTTCATGGGCCGCCGGTTCGACGAGGTCAGCGAGGAGATCAAGCTCGTCCCGTACAAGATCGTGCGCGGCCCCAACGGCGATGCGCGGGTGGAGATCGACGGCAAGCAGTACAGCCCGCCGGAGATCTCCGCACAGATCCTGCTCAAGCTGAAGCGGGCGGCCGAGAACTATCTCGGCGAGAAGGTCACCGATGCGGTCATCACCGTCCCGGCCTACTTCAACGATGCCCAGCGCCAGGCCACCAAGGACGCCGGTGAGATTGCCGGCCTGAACGTGCGCCGGATCATCAACGAGCCCACCGCTGCGGCGCTGGCCTACGGGCTGGACAAGAAGAAGGACGAGAAGATCGCCGTCTACGACTTCGGCGGCGGAACGTTCGACATCTCCATCCTCGAGGTGGGGGAGAACGTGGTCGACGTGCTGGCCACCAACGGTGACACGCACCTCGGCGGCGACAACATCGACCTGCGGATCATGGACTGGCTGATCACCGAGTTCAAGAAGGACTCGGGCATCGACGTGAGCAAGGACAAGATGGTCCTGCAGCGTCTGAAGGAGGCCGCGGAGAAGGCGAAGATCGAGCTCTCCAGCACCATGGAGACGGAGATCAATCTCCCGTTCCTCACCGCGGATCAGACCGGCCCCAAGCACCTCAGCGTGAAGCTGACCCGGGCCAAGTTCGAGTCGATGATCGAGGACTTCATCGAGCGCTCGCTCGAGCCCTGCCGGAAGTGCCTCAAGGACGCGGGCCTGGAGCCCAAGGACCTCCAGGAAGTGGTCCTGGTGGGCGGCAGCACCCGAATCCCCAAGGTGCAGGAGGCGGTGAAGAAGCTGTTCGGCAAGGAGCCCAACCGGTCCGTCAACCCCGACGAGGTGGTGGCGGTCGGCGCGGCGGTGCAGGGCGGCGTCCTCTCCGGCGAGGTGAAGGACATCCTCCTGCTCGACGTCACCCCGCTGTCCCTCGGCGTGGAGACGCTGGGCGGGGTCATGACCCGGCTCATCGAGCGGAACACCACCATCCCCACCAAGAAGTCGGAGACCTTCTCCACGGCGGCGGATGGCCAGACCCAGGTGGAGATCCACGTGCTGCAGGGTGAGCGCGAGATGGCGGTCGACAACCGCTCGCTCGGGAAGTTCCAGCTCACCGGCATCCCGCCGGCGCCCCGGGGCATGCCGCAGATCGAGGTCACCTTCGACATCGACGCCAACGGCATCCTGAACGTCAACGCCAAGGACAAGGCCACGGGCAAGGAGCAGAAGGTCACCATCACCCACTCCTCGGGCCTGTCGAAGAACGAGGTGGAGAAGATGGTCGCCGATGCCCGGAGCCACGAGACCGAGGACAAGGAGCGGCGCGAGGTGGTCGAGCTGAAGAACCGGGCCGAGAATCTCCAGTACCAGATGGAGAAGCTGGTGAAGGAGAACCGGGAGAAGCTCAGCCCGGAGACTGTCAGCAGCCTCGAGTCGGCGATGAAGGAGCTCGAGACGGCGCGAACCGGCAACGACAAGGCCGCCATCCAGAGCGCGATCACCGCGCTGGAGCAGGTCAGCCACAAGGCCGCGGAGGAGATGTACCGCGCGGCCGGTGCGCAGCCCGGGCAGCCGGGCGCTCCGGGTGGCACGCCCAGCGACGCCCCGGGCAGCCAGGCCAAGCCGAAGAAGGACGACGTCGTGGACGCGGAGTTCCGCACCAACTAGTCGTCACTGGACGTGACATCGGACGGGCGTCCCTCGCACCAGGGGGACGTCCCGTAGTCTTTGCGGGGCCCGTCGCGCCCCCCGCACCAGGGGGACGCCCGAGGAAGCGCGCAGGGGCGCGCCAGCGATCGGGCTCAGGCAATCGCCAGGGCCGACGGGCGTCCCCGGGGCAGGGGGCGGTAAGGTGAAGGGCACCCTGTTCAGCATGAGCGACCTCGCACCGGACGCCCGCGCCTTCCAGTCCTTCCTCGAGGCCCTGCAGGCGGCTTTCCTCGAGCGTGACGCCGTGCTCGAGCAGCTGGCCCTGGCGCTGCTGGCCCGCGAGCACGTGCTCCTCACCGGGCCGCCGGGAACGGCCAAGAGCGCCCTGGCCCATGCGGTCCTGGGCGGCATCGTCGAGGGGGACGGCAAGCCATCGCTCTTCACCCGCCAGCTCACCGAGGGGGCGGTGCAGACCGATCTCCTGGGCCCGGTGGACTTCAAGGTGCTCACCGAGACGGGGCGCACGCGGCACATCCTCGAGGAGGGGATGCTGGGGCACCGTTACGCCTTCCTCGACGAGATCTTCGACGGCCGGGACATGCTGCTCCGGGCGGTGCTGAACGCGCTGCACGAGCGCGAGCTGAAGCAGGGCCCGGCGGTGGAGCGAGGCCTGCTCGAGACCGCGGTGCTGACCAGCAATCGCTTCCTCTCCGAGGTGGTAGCCCGGGTCCCCGAGCTGCTCCTCGCCTTCGCCGACCGGATCGCCTTCCGGGGCTTCTTTCCCTCCGGTTTCGCTCGCCCGGAGAGCCGCCGCGCGCTCCTCCAGGGGGCGCTCCGTGCCCGCACCCCGGTGGTGGAAACCACGCTCTCCCGGGCCGCGCTGGCCCGGCTCCAGGCGCTTCTCCCGGAGGTCGAGGTGCCTCCCGAGGTGCTGGACGCGCTGGAACGGCTGGTGGACGTGCTCCAGCCGGCGCTCGCCGCGGACGCCTCGGGTGAGCCTGGGACGCGGCTGTTCTCGCAGCGCACCCTGGTGCGCGCGGTGTGGGCACTCCGCGCCGCAGTGGTGCGCGATGCCTGCCGCCGCGAGCGCACCCTGCGCGCCACTCCAGAGGATCTGCGCGCGCTGGCGCTCTTCTTCGCCACCGCCGGGCCCGAGGGCGAGGCGCTGGAGGCCGTGATCGCCCACACCTCGGATGCGCGGGAGCAGGTCCAGCTGTCCACCGTGCGGCACGAGCAGCGCAGCTTCGCCGAGGCGCTCGGGCGAGCGCTGGCGGAGACGCGGGCGGCCGCGGAGGCGGAGGCCCGGACGCTGGAGCTGCCCACACTGACCTCCGAGACCGAGCGTCTGGAGGCGGGTGGCGCCCCGGCGGTCGTCCTCTCGCGCGCGGTGCCTCTGCTCGTTGCCCTTCGCGGGCGGCTGTCCCGGCCGATCCGCGCAGAGCACCGGGCCGCGCTCCTCAGGCTTGCCGGCCAGGTGGTCCGGGCGGTCGACCCCGTCCTCCGGGGCGAGCTCGACGAGACCCAGCTCCGCCGCGCCGCCGAGCTGCCACCACTCCTGGACGCACCCGAGCTGGCGGCGGAACGGGCCCGGCTGGCCGAACGGGTTCGCCAGGCCGGGGTCGCGACCCGGGTCCGGTTCCTCGAGGAGGCGAAGGCCTTCTCCGACACGCCGCCGGCGAGTGTGGACGGCGTGTCCCAGGCGCTGGAGCCGCTCGCCCTCTGGAGCGCGTCGCTGACGCACGACGACCCCGAGGCCACCGCCGCGCGGGAGAGGGCGAGCCGGGCAGCGGCAGAGGCCCTGCAGCTGCTCCTCACCGGCGCGGGTGCGGTCCCGGGAGATGCCGCGGGATTCGCCCGGCTCCGGGCGTCGCTGGAGCGGGCGGCCGATCGGATCCACCGACTCCGTCCGGGGCTGGATCTCTCGTCGGTGGCGCGGACGCTGGCCCTGGGCCACGTCGCCGCCCTCGGCGCGGACGAGCCACTGCTTCCGGCGCTGGAGCGCCTCGAGGCTGCCGATCTCCTGTCCGACGAGGTCCGCGCCGCCCTGGCGGTCGCGGCGCGGGCTCGCCCCCGCGCACCCAGCTCGGTTCCGGGAGTCGAGGTGGACGACGCCCTGTCCGGCGAGGCGTACCGCCGGTACCGCGCGGGGCTCGACGGAGCGGACACCGACGCCGCGCGCGTGCTCCGGCGGCTGGGGGAGGACCCAGGCGCGGCAGATGCGCTGGACGACGTCGCCGCGCGCCTCACCTACCTGAGGCGCTGGTACGACGCGCTGCACGATGCGCTCGCCCCCCACGGCGCGCCTCCCGCGGGACCCGAGACGGAGCGGCGGCTGGCGTCGCTGGTCACCAGCCGTTTCCCGGCCCTGGTGCTCAAGGAGAGCGAGTTCGCGCGGATCGACGCCGAGCTGCAGTCGGCGGCGGCGGGACCCGCCGCGCGTCGGGCCCAGGACCTGCGCGCCGAGCTGGCCGCGCTGGCCGACGGATTCGGCACCTTCAGCCGTGCACTGCTCGCGGCGAGGGGCTAGCCCGGTGCTCCGGCCGGGCACGGAGCCAGCGCTGCGACCGGGGTGCGTCGAGCACCGCGAGGTGGCGGAGACCGAAGCGAGACGGCGCACCCGCCGAAGTACGTCGAGCAGCGGAGCGACGGGGCTGCGTGTCGCAGCGAGGGGATCGGCCACCGCAGCGCTCAGCACACCCCGGTCGGAGCCAGCGCTGCGACCGGGGTGTGGTGAGCACCGCGAGGTGGCGGAGACCGAAGCGAGACGGCGCACCCGAGGAGCGAGCAGCGGAGGCGTACCCCGAAGTACGTCGAGCAGCGGAGCGACGAGGCTGCGTGTCGCAGCGAGGGGATCGGCCACCGCAGCGCTCAGCACACCCCGGTCGGAGCGCTAGATGCGGGCCGACCGCCTCGAGCGCCTGCGGGCGCGCTTCGAGCGACTTCGAGCCCGGGGTCCCCGGCGCGCGTTCCTCGGCCGGCGCCGGGCGCCGACGCTCGAGCCGCTGGAGATCCTCGACTCCCGGCTCACCCGTGCTGGGGTCCACACGGCCGCGGACCTGCGGCTCCTGATCCGGCTGGCCCGCCGGGAGGGAAGCCACGCCGAGCTGGCACGCCGTTTCGGGGAGCGGACCGACGCGGCGCTTGAAGCGCTGGAGGCGCGCCTCGCCTGGAATCGCCGCACCTCCGATGGCCGGTGGGTGGCCGGCGAGCGAGCCCGGCTGGAGCGGGCCCTCCTCCGCGCCGAGCGGGTGGTGCGGACCGCCGACCTGCTCGAGGCACCGGGGGAGGTGAGCCCAGAGTGGCCCCTGATGCTCTCCACGGCTCCGGCTCCACGGCGCTGGGCGCGACCGCGCACGGCGGTGGCCTCTGTGCTCCTGGAGCGGGGACTCGCGGAGGTCGCGGACCCGGAGCGCCGTCGGCTGGACGTTCAGCGCGCGCACGCCCTGCTGGAATCCGGCGCGCTGGAGGAGGACGCGACCGAGCTCCGGCTGCGAGCTGCGCGGGATCGCGCCTGGGATGGCCCGGTACCGCCGGTGCGCGGCTGGGCCGGACTGGCCAGCTGGGCGCTGGAGCGGGCGCGGGCCGACCCCGGATCGGCGTACGCGGTGCTCCGTCTCCAGTACCTCCGGGCAGTGGAAGCCGGGCGAAGCGAGGCGGCGCTGATCTTGCGCCGGGCGCTGGAGAGCTTTCGCCTCGCGCTGCCCGTGGGCCCGGCGGTCGCGCCAGGTCCCGCTCCGGCGGAGATGGCCGGCGAGGACCGGCTCGCGGATCTTCTCCTCGGAACCCGGCCGGAGCAGCGACCCTTGCTCGATCTGGGGCGCGCGGCGGCGCGGCTCGTGGAGTGGGACGACGCGCCGCTGGTGGGCGAGCGGGTGGCCTCCGCCGACATCCGTCACATCGCGCCGGACCGCCGTCTCGAGCTCGCGGTCACCTCGAACGTTGCCGACGTGCGTGACTTCGTGGTGGAGGACCCCCGCCGGCTCGTGCACGACCTGGCCTCGGGAGCGCAGCGGGTCCGGCGGCTCGTCGGTGGCACTTCTCCTCGGCCGGCACGCCGGGTCCGCGCGCGGGTGTACCTGGCGGACGCCTCTGGCTCGATGCGCGGGGCACGCGCCCGGCTTCGCGACGGCCTGCTGCTGGCCGAGGTGGACGCGCTCCGGCGGCAGGCGCTGGACGGGGTGCCGGTGGATCCGGTCGACGTGTGCTTCTTCGGCGACCGCGTTCTCCGCTTCCAGCGCATCGAGTCCGCCGAGGTCGCCCGGGCGTGGATCGGCCACCTCGTGGAGGGAGGGCCGTGCAGCGGGATGACCGAGCTCAGCGCGGCGCTCGCCGGCGCGGCCGAGTGGCTCCAGGAGGCCCGGCGCGATCCGGCCGTCGCCTCGGCGCTGGTGGTGGTGGTGACCGACGGCGAGGACGCGGTGGACGTGGCGCGCATCGAGGCGGCCTGGGCGCCGCTGCGCGGCCTGCCGCTGTCGCTCCGCGTGGTGTGTCTCGGCGACGAGAACCCGTGGCTGAAGGGGTGGGTTGCTCGCCAGCGCACGGCGGGGATGGACGCCGGCTGGCTGCATCTCGACGACGCGAGCCTGGCCGGCATGCCCATCGACTTCGACTTCCGGCCGCCGACGCTCCTGCCGGGTCCGGAGCGCGTGGAGGGGGTGGAGCTGGAGCAGCTTCGTCCCCACCTGGATGCGCTGTCCCGCATCTCCGCCGGGGAGGAGCCTGGCCGCCCGCCGGTGGATCTTGCCCGCTTCGACGCCCAGTTCCCCGAACCGTCGGGCCCGGCGGGGGCAGAGGACGATGCGTGGACCGTCGACGCGCTGGAGGCCATCGTCGAGGCGGCGTCCCTCGCACCGTTCGAGGAGCGTGCCGGTGAGGCGGTGGTCCTGCTCGAGCACCTCCTCGCTCAGCGCGAGGTCCCGCTCGCCGCTCACCTCACGCGGCACGCCCGGCCCGGGCCGCGCACCGCGGAGGCCCTCCGCCGGCTCCGGCTGCTCTGCCGGCCGGTGCGGTGAACGGGTGGAGACACCCGGTCAGGGCGCGAAGGGGGTGCCCGCGGGGACCGGCCGGAGAAGCCCGCTCTCTGCGCCGAGGGTCCGGAGCCCGGTCCAGGCGATCTGCACCCCGATGCAGAGGACGATGAATGCCGAGAGGCGGATCACCACCAGCATCCACCGCTGGCCCACCCGCCGGCTCAGGCGCCACGCGTACCGGTAGGTGAGGAGGATCGTCACGGCGATCAGGAC
>JBKPMY010000287.1:0-7953 GCA_046732375.1 Myxococcota bacterium | reverse complement strand
GGTCTCCCGCCCCGCGCCGAAATGCCCGACCTCGTGGAGGTCACACCCCTGAGCGGTGAGGGCGTACATGTTCATGTGCGACTGGAACATCGTCAGCTGCAGCGAGGCGACCCGGGTGAGATCACAGACCATCGCCATGTGGATGAGCCCGATGAAGCTCTTCGCCCGGTCATCCTCGTTGCTGTACCCGAGGTTCTGGTCGTAGGTGGTGTTCCCGCCCGCGTCCAGGCCCTGGTTCCCGCCCAGCGCCGGATCCGGCCCGGGGTCGGCCGGCTTCACGCAGGTGCTGGTCTGGGGCGGCGGCGTGGCAGCGACCCGGAGTTCGAGATCTCGGATCTCGTCGAAGTGCCGCTGCAGCCGCTGCTGGTCGGCCCGGCCGAGCTGCGGAATGAGGCGCTCGGTGCGACGGTGCACCAGGTCCAGCACGCTCCTGCGCGTCCGGAGCTGGTAGTCCATTGCCGCGGCGGTCGCCGGGTCGATCCCGGGAGGGACGAAGTTCCCGAACAGCTGCGTGAACGCCTGCCGGGGGCTCACCTCTGCGGGGATCGGCACCACGTTCCCCGAGCTGTCGGTCTTGTAGGAGATGAGGTCTCGACCGTACGGCGCCGAGACCGAGAGGTACCAGGCCGCCTGGACCCGGTAGACCAGCGACTTGAAGGTCGTGCTGCCTGCGATCTGCGCGGCCATCAGCTGGTCCGAGGTGGCCCCGTAGACGCGCCCGCTGGAGGACGGGGAGCGGACCCCGCTCAGCAGCGGGCTGGCCGAGCTCACGTGGAAGTCGTCGGCGCGCCCGCCCGCGGGAGGAGTGCCCGCGTTCTCGGCGGCGGTTGGGATGCGCATCCCGGACACCACCGTCACCCAGGGCTGCACACCGGCCGCCCCCAGCGGGGCGAGCGCAGTCTTCAGGTCGTAGCCGGTGCCGACCGTGTCGGGCACGAACTCGCTGAGCAACGGGTCGTCGTCGCCTCCGAGCGACTGGCCGTCGAAGATCACCAGGTATCGCTTGGGAGCCGCCGTCTGGGCCCGGGCCGGTGCGCCGTCGAGCATGCACTCCAGGAGTGGAAGGCCGACCATCACCCCGCCCGCACCTCGGAGCAGGGTCCGTCTGGAGAGCCTGAGCGCCTTCTTCACGGGCACGGGTGCTATTCCTCCCGCCGGTACGCGAAGCGGTCGTCGGAGACCACGTCGAGCAGCAGCTGGTCGAACCGCCGCTGACCGTCGTGGAAGGACCGGGTGAGCTTGCCGATCAGCTCGCCATCGTCCGGGGTCTCGTTGCGTCCCAGGGCGAAGCGGAAGAGCTGCGTGGTGATGCAGGTCTCGAAGGACGGCGACTGCACGAGCAGATCGGCGAGCTGGCCCGGACCGTTGAAGTTCCCCACCCCGTCCAGTGTGCCGTTACCGCTGATGAGACAGGTGGGCTCGTTCACGTCATGGGTCCGGAAGGCGCCCGCGGTGTCGTACGCCTCGAGGCCGAAGCCCACCGGGTCGAGCCGGCGATGACAGGTGTTGCAGTTCCCGTTCGCCGAGTGTGCCTGGTAGCGATCGACCTTGCAGTTGCTGGTGGGCGAGGTGGGCTTCTGGTCCACGTCCACGTTGGGTGGCGGCGGCGCGATGGTCTCGCAGAGCAGGCGGCTCCTGATGAAGATGCCGCGCTGGGTGGGGCTGGTGTCCCCGAACTTCGCGCCCGCCGAGAGCACCGAGCCGTGCGAGAGGATGCCCTTGCGCCCGGTGCCGGCATACGACACCCAGGCGTAGCCACTCGGCGGCGCCGTCGCAGGCAGGCCGTAGTTGGCCACCAGCGTCGCGTTGACCCAGCTCTGGTTCGCGGTGAAGAGCTGGAAGTAGTCGGCCCGATCCTCGAACACGACCTTCTTGATCAGCGCTCCGGTCTCGGCGCGGAGCGCCTGGGTCAGGGCGACCGGGTGCGGCAGCTGGTGGAAGCCGAGCCAGAGCGCGTGGAACCGGTCCACCCGCTCCTGCGCCCGCGGGTCGCCGAGGAGGCGCACCGCGGCGGCACGGATCTGATCCCGGCTCTCGAGCTGCCCGGCAGCGGCCGAGTCGAGCAGCCAGTCCGGGGGCGTGCTCCCCCAGAGGTAGTAGCTGAGCCGGGTGGCGATCTCGAACGCCGAGAGCCGGTACGTCCCCGCCTGCCCGGCGGCGGGCGTTCCCCGCTCGACGCGGTAGAGGAACTCGGGGTCCTGGAGCATTGCCTGGACCACCAGCGCCACCGCCACGTTGAAGTCGCCCTTCTCCACCGCGTACGTCTGGAGCGTGGCGTACTCCGCGACCTCGGCATCGGTGAGGGGGTGCCGCAGCGCGCGCCGCCCGAAGCTGGCGACGAAGCTCTTCAGGCACGCCGAGTCACCCGGGCCGGTCGGGGTGCAGGGCACGAGCGAGCGGAGCCGGCTCGGGTCGGCGAGCAGTCGCTCGGCCACGTGGATCGCCAGCTGCTCCGTGGCGTCCACCAGGGATTGCGAGGCGAGCTGGGTGAGGTAGTTGTTGTCGAACGGGTCGTGCGCGTCCTCCGGAAGCAGCGCGAAGCCCTCGCCCGCGGTGTCGCCCACCAGGTCCCGGACCGTGTTGTCGTACTCGTCGCGCGACAGCCGGTGCGCGCCGGTGGGACCCATCCTCAGCGAGTCCGCCGAGGGCGTTCCTCCGCCGGGGCCGTCGCGGCCGATGATCTTCCCCTCGCACCCGAGGGCCAGGGTGAGACAAAGGATCACCCAGCGGCGCCGCGACCGCAGACCCATGCGGCCGGGCAGCACTTCAATTCCCGGACCATCGGAGCTCCCGGGCGTCCCCTTGGGGCGATAGCGCAAGCGGGCCCCGATTCTGGGGAGTCCGCCCGACAGTCGCGGGGTGGTGTCCCCCTCCGAGGTACCTTCGCCGCGCGCCAAGCCGTCGACGCGAGGGCCAGCGAGGGCCCCTCAACCCCCTCGGTTCCGCCATCAGGGGTCGACGACGAGCGTCCCGGTCATGTCCTCGTGTCCGTCGCCGCAGAAGACGTCGCAGGCGAAGGCAAATCGCCCCGCCTTCTCGGCGGTCACCTCGATCCGCGCGGTCGCCCCCGCGGGAACGTCGGCCCGGATGCCCAGCTCGGGCAGCTTGAAGCCGTGCTTCCGGTCCAGCGAGGTGAGCTCCAGCACCACGTGCTCGCCCCGCTTGAGATGGACCTCGGCGGGGGCGTACTCGAACTTCTTCGCGGTGATCTTGATGACCCGCTGGGGGGAGAGCTCTGCCGCGCCGGTTCCCGCGCCTACCGCCAGCGCAAGGGTGACTCCAAAGACGAGGTTCCTCACACCCGGGCGCCCTTCACGTCGTACTCCTCGAGCTTCGTTTCACCCGTCTTCGCCGCCACCTCCACCTCGCGATAGCCGAGGCCACGCGCGGGATGCTGCGGATCCCAGGGGATTGGCTGCCGCTTGGGCACGCTTCCCGGCGCAGGCAGCGGGAACATCAGCGACTTCGCCGAGTGGTGCGCGATGTGGCCAGTCATCCGGTGGTTCTCCTGGTGGATGTGCCCGTAGAAGACCGTCAGGTGCCGATAGGGCTCGAGCACCGAGATGACCTTCGCTCCATCGGCCGTGGCCCAGTCCCACTGCGGGTAGAGATCGAAGAGGGGCCGGTGGGTGAGGACGACGATGGGCGCGTCCTTGTCCACCTTGCCCAGCTCGGACTTCAGCCAGTCGATCTGCGTGTCGCCCACCGCGCCCGCCGGATCGGACACGTTGTCCAGCGCGATGAAGCGCGCGCCCTTGTGCTGGAAGCTCTGGTGCAGCGGCCCGAAGTTCTCCTGGTACGCCTGGCCCTTGTCGAGCGAGGCGTCGTGCTCGCCGGGGAGGAAATAGACCTTCGGGACCTTCAGCTCGGAGACGATGGCCTTGAACTCGCCCATCCGCTTGCGGCGGAGCGCGTCGTCGTCCGTGGTGTGGGTGAGATCCCCGGTGAAGACCACGAAGTCAGGCTTGGCCTTCGTCGCGTTGACCGCCTGCACCACCTGCTTGAGCGTTCGGTCTGCCTCGGGATTGGGAGGACCGCTGAATCCCCAGTGCGTGTCGGAGAGCTGGAGGAAGAAGAAGTCCTCCGCGACCTTCCCCTTCCCGGCCGCGAGGGAGAACCCGGGAAGGCTCGAGCCGAGGACGACTCCTCCGAGCCCGAGAAGCTTCAGCAGCTCCCGTCGGTCGATGTGCATCTTGGTTGCTCCTTGAGCTGGTACCGCCGTGTGCCGAAGAGACTCGGGCGGCTGCCGGCGCTATTCCGTCCGCTCGATGGAATGGATTCCGCGCTCGCGGAGTCCTGGCGACCGTGGAAGACGATTCGCGAGAATTCGAGCGCTTCGCCCGGCCTCATGCCGCGGCGGCCCTGCGCCTGGCGCGGACCCTTGTCCGCAACGAGGCCGACGCCCAGGACGTGCTCCAGGACTCGTTCCTCCGGGCCTTCCGGCACTTCCGGGGCTTCTCGGGCGAGAGCCCGCGGGCATGGCTCCTGTCCATCGTCCGGAACGTCAGCTTCACCTTGTGGCGGAAGCGCGAGCGCGACGACCCGGGGGAGCTCGAGTCCACGCTGGACGCCGAGCCCGACCCGGCCCCCTCCGCCGAGGCGCAGCTGCTCGAGGCGTGCGACTCTGCGCAGGTCCATGCCGCGCTGGGCCGGCTCCCGGGCCTGCACCGCGAGGTGCTGGTGCTGCGGGAGATGGAGGAGTGCAGCTATCGGGAAATCGCCGAGATTCTCGGTGTCCCGATCGGAACGGTGATGTCGCGACTGTCACGCGCCCGGGCGCAGCTGGTGCGCGAGCTGGTGGGCGACCCCCGGAGCAAGAACTGATGGAACCCTTCAACGAACATCCGCGCGGCGCCCTCCATGCCTACCTCGACGAGGAACTCTCGCTGGAGGGTTCGCTGGAGGTGGAGGCGCATCTCTCGACCTGCGGCGCGTGCCGCCGTGAGCTGGAGACGTACCGAGCCCTCCGGCGAGTGCTCCAGCAGGCCAGGGCCACGGTACCCGAGGCCGAGACCGCCCTGGCCCGCGTCACCCGGACCGTCCGTGCACGGCGCCGGCGATCCTCCGCCTTCACTGGGCTGGGCGCCCTGGCCGCCGCGGCAGTCCTGGCGCTGGTGCTGATTCCCCGGACCGGCGGCGACATCGTCCACGAGGTGGCGGCGGTGCACGCCCGAGCGCTCGACAGCGGACGTTCGATGGAGCTCGCCTCGAGCGACCCGGTCGCCGTCGGCCAGTGGCTCTCGGCACGGCTTCCCGACGCCGTTCCTGCCACGGCGGGTGGGGACGGGTTCGCGCTCCGGGGGGCACGGGTGGACTCGCTCGACGGCCGACCAGTGGCCACCGTGGTGTACCAGGTGCGCAGCCACCTGGTGGACGTGTTCGCCTGGCCCTCGGCGGAGCGGGACATGGAGCCCCGACCCTCGGTGGCGGGCCGGTGGACGGTGTGCCGGTGGTCGCACCGCGGGGTGGCCTACTGGATGGTCTCGGACGCGGGCACCGAGGATCTCAAGGCGCTGGCGGCCCTGATCAAGGAACGGCGCACGTGAGCGGGCGGCGGCGTACGGTGGGCCTGCTGCTCCTCGGAGCGGTAGGCGTGGCCGGGATTTGCGTCGCGGTGGCTCTCGGGGCGGCGAACCTGTCGGCCTCCGCCCGGCCCTCGAAGGTGGAGAAGGCGCTTGCGCACGCAGTGCTCGACGCGTCGGTGCGGGCCCGCGCTCCCAGGGGCAAGGGCGCCCCCACGGATCCAGCCAGCGTCGCCCGCGGCCGAGACGCCTACCGCGCGAACTGCCTCGTCTGCCACGGAGTTCCGGGAGGAGAGCAGTCGGCCATCGCTGCGGGACTGAATCCGCCCGTGGTGGACCTCGCGGAGCCGGAGACCCAGGCGCGCACCGACGGCGAGATCTACTTCCTGGTCAGCGGTGGAGTGCGACTCACCGGGATGCCGGCCTTCGAGAGGTCGCTTCCGGAGAAGACGCGCTGGGAGCTGGTCGCCTTCCTCCGCGCGCTGCCGAAGCTCGGAGACGCCGAGCTGCAGACGCTCTCTGCCTCAGGCCGGTGATTCCCCGCCGACGAGTGCCCGGGCTCAGGCCGCCCGCGCGTCCTCGATGGCCCGGGTGATGATGGCGTCGGTGAACGCCGCGTCGGCCGGCCGTGACTCGCTCACCACTGCGGCCGTGCCCCGGATCCGGCGGCTGTAGAGGCTGAGCGACGGATCGAACAGGAAGCGGAAGAACAGCGCCGTCCACGACCGGTGGTACACCAGCCCGTCGTAGAACTCGGGGGCCATCGCCTTGAGCCGCGGCAGCCGGGACCAGGGCACCATCATCAGGTCGTGGTGCTCGTTGTGGTACCCGACGTTGAAGGCCACCACGTTCAGGGGTCCGTAGTACGAGAAGGTCTCCTGACCGTCCTTCCCGCTGGTCAGGTAGTGCTCCTGGATCCACCGCGCCCCCACCGGGTGGAGCCCGATGGCGAAGATGCTGGAGAGCGTGAGGTAGAGCACCGCTTTCCATCCGGCAAGCGCCCACAGCCCGGCCAGGAACCCGACCTGGACCGCCACATTCGCCAGGTACCAGCGGTCCAGCATCCGCACCCGCTTCAGCCGTGGGACCCGCAGGCTCTGCCAGGCGAAGAAGGTGAGCAGCCAGAGCGACTTCCCCAGCGTGCCGTTGCCCACCAGCCGCGCCTCCAGCGGCGAGGCGAGGTCCGCGTCCAGCTCGGGGTCACCCTGGAACCGATGGTGCAGGAGGTGGAACTTCCGGAAGGAGATGGCCGCGGGGAAGACGATGGGGAGGTTGGCGAGGATCTGCAGCCACGCGTTCCAGCGCGTCTTGCGGAAGACCAGGTTGTGCGTGCAGTCGTGGATCAGCGTCCAGAGCGCGTGATCCGCCAGCGCCCCCACGAGATACGCCGCCGGCAGCAGCACCCACCAGGGCTGGGCGCGGAGCGCCCAGGCGATCGCAATCTGAACGGCGACGATGAGCACCACCCAGAACGCCGTGCTGCGGTCTCGGCCGAACAGCGAGCGCACCTCGGGGTGCGCGGCGAGGAGGGCCCGGGTCCGCTCCAGGTGCGGCTCCGGATAGTCCACCACGTCCCAGGCGAGCGCCGGCCCCGACATGCGCCGGCTCATACCATGTCCCTCGACCTGGCGGTTCCCGCTGCCTGCGGGCCGGGCAGCGAACCGGCCGCTACTCGCTGTTTCCGGGGCGGGCGAGCAGGCTGATTCCGCCGCAGGCCGGGTTGATCTTGGCGTTGGGGCAGTAAACCGCGTCCGCGCTCCCGCTCAGCGTTCCACCATCGAAGGTCAGGTTGGTCAGGGTGGCCTGGAGATGCGTTCCGGTCGTCGTCCCCACCTGGGTGACGGTGACGGTGCCTCCGGTGGACGCGCTCGCGATGGCGGTGTCACAGCTGGTGGGGATGGCGAAGGCTCCGTTCCAGTAGTGCCCGGGGGACGGCGTCGGCCCGCCGGTCTGGATTCCCGGAAGGTCGAACCAGGTGTAGTCGCCGGTCACGACCGGCCCGACCTGCATTGTGCCGCCGACCCAGTTGAGCAACGCGAGCCCCAGCACCGTGGTCTGCCCACTGGGAAGCGTGTTGCCCCCGAGCAGCTCGCAGACGTGGGTGCGGTCGGCCATGACCAGGGTCATGAACGCCGCGTCGATGCCGAAGACGGCGTCCCTGACGACGAGCGGCTGCCCGTTCACGGTCCCGGTGATCGTCCCGGTTCCGGTCGGGAACCCGGCATCGGGCGTGCCGTTGTTGTCACTGCCCCCGCACGCGCACGCGAGCAGGCCCAGCAGCATCCACCGCTTCATGTGTCCCCTCCCGAGTCCGTCGAGGACCGGCCCCTTTCAGTCCTCGCGCTTCGGAGCCCGCGTCATCAGATCCAGCAATGCCCGCCGCGGGCTCTTCCCCTCGTACATGATGGCATGGACCTGGTCGCAGATGGGG
>JBKPMY010000286.1:0-2165 GCA_046732375.1 Myxococcota bacterium | reverse complement strand
CGCCGGCCGATCCGGACGCCTCGACCCACACGAGCGGTGCTCCTCCGTCGGGCTGGGAGAGCTGGAGGAGCGTGTTGCCCTCGATGTCGACCCCGAGCACGAGCTCGGGAATGGCCATGTCCGGGAAATCGAGCGGGGTGGACCACTGGAGTCCACCATCGCTGCCGTACGCCTCGAGCGCGGACGTGGGCGGTGGGGTCAGGGACACGTTCTCAACGATGGCGCGTCCGTCGGGCAAGACTGCCAGGAAGATGCCCGGCCCGGGCCCGCTGTCGTGTCGGCCACCCGGAGCTCCGGTGTGTCCGTACCAAGTGAGCCGGTACTCGCCGAAGAAGTCCAGGAGCGTCGTCACTCCGAGGAATCCCTTGTCCAGTCCGAGGACGGAGGCGTGCCAGATTCCGCGCGCTCCGGGCACGTCCAAGGGCAGGGCCGTCCCACTCGATGGGTCCAGCACGTACACACGAGCGTCCCCGAGCGGGTCCTTCCCTTCGTCCCCGAAGGTCTGGACCGCGAACGCGAGATTGCCCAGGCCATCGCTCGTCCCCTCGTTGCAGCGGAGAGTGAACTGTCTCTCCGAGACCCACGCGTCCTGCGGCAAGACGAAGACCTTCGGCATGACGTCGCTCGGGAGCAGCTCTGCGCACCCGCCGCCGCCATCCGGCGCAGTACCCGGAGCAATGCCCGAGGCGCCGGATCCGGAACCACCGGTGACGGAGCCACAGGCAGAGGCGAGGAGAACCAGAACTGCATGCAGCAGCTGCGTCCGGGCCATGGCGACCCCCTCGGCACGTCCTCGGAAGTCGAGGATGTGCACGCGTGGCCACGGGGCAAGCTCCCGGTGAGACCGCCCCGCGCACCGCTGCCGGGCACTCGCGAGTGAGATCAGCGACCACGATGCGGCGGCGTCGCACCGGGACCAGGTCGAGCGCATCGTCTTCTCCTCGGGGATCGCGGGGGATCGCGCCTGGCTGGCGGGTCGACGCCCGAGTTGACGAACACCCTGGACCCGTCGTTAGTGCGGGGCCCAACCAGGCACCCAGCAGCCCCTCGGGACACCGGGAACCATGGAACGGACGGGAGAGACAGGCGTGAGCAGTGCCACCGCCAGAGGTGGGAGGTTCTACATCCACACCTTCGGCTGCCAGATGAACGTCAACGACTCGCTCCGCATGGGGGAGGCGCTGGCCACCATCGGCTACCGGCCGACGGCCACCGCCGAGCAGGCCGACCTGATCATCCTCAACACCTGCGCCATCCGGGAGAAGGCCGAGGACAAGATGCTCTCTGCCCTCGGACGCTACCGGGCGATCAAGACCCAGCGCGGCGCGCTGCTCGCGGTGGGCGGATGCGTCGCCCAGCAGGAGAAGGGCAAGCTCCTCGCCCGCGTCCCGTACCTGGACTTCGTCTTCGGGCCCGACGCCATCGGCAAGCTCCCCGAGCTGGTCACTCGCGTGGCCGAGGACCGGGTGCGGGTCGCGGAGACCGCCTGGGTCGACTCCGAGGAGTACGTCTTCCCCCGCGGCGACCCGGGCAGCTCGGCGGGGAAGGTGAGCGAGTTTGTCACGGTGATGAAGGGCTGCGACAACGTCTGCAGCTTCTGCGTCGTGCCGCACACCCGTGGCCGCGAGGTGAGTCGCCCCTTCGTCGAGGTGCTCGAGGAGGTCGCGTCGCTCACCGGGGTGGGCGTCCGCGAGGTGACGCTCATCGGGCAGAACGTGAACTCCTACCGGGGTGGGATCTCCTTCGGCGATCTGCTGCTCCGCGTCGCCCAGGTGCCGGGCATCGAGCGGGTGCGCTTCACCACCAGCCACCCCCATGACCTGTCGGACGCGCTGATCGACGCCTTCCGTCAGGAGCCGCGCATCGCCCCGCACTTCCACCTGCCGGTCCAGAGCGGCAGCGACACCGTGCTGCGCCGGATGAAGCGCGACTACACCGTTGCCGAGTACCTCGAGCGCCTCGCCGCGCTCCGCGCCGCGCGCCCGGGCATCGCCGTCACCACCGACATCATCGTCGGCTTCCCCGGAGAGACCGAGGAGGACTTCCAGCGGACGCTCGCCCTCACCGAGCAGGTTCGCTACGAGAGCCAGTTCTCCTTCGTGTTCTCCGCGCGGCCGCGCACCGTCGCCGCGCTCAAGGAGACCGAATGGGGCCCGGTGCCCCAC
>JBKPMY010000285.1:0-14024 GCA_046732375.1 Myxococcota bacterium | reverse complement strand
CTCCCCCGCAGATGGTACGCCGCCCCCAGCTCGGCCGGAGCGGCAGCGCCGAGCGCCTGGGAGGTGTGGTGGTGGATGACCTCCAGCGTGGGAAACCGCGCCAGCTCCGTGACCAGCTCCTCGACGAAGCCCCGGGCGAGGTAGCCCTGCTCGGGATCACCCGAGGGGTTCTCGAAGGGGAGGACGGCGATGGCGGCTGCGGCACCCATGCGGGCGCCGAGTCTGTTCCCCGGCGGGCCCGGAGGGAAGGGCTCCTGCAACTGAGTTGCCTGAGTCCCTCCCGGGGGAGCTCACTCCGGCATCGTCGTGCCGGTGCCTCCCATGGGCGCCGGAAGGTCCTTCATCTTGGGAAGGCCGTCGGGGATCCGGATCGCATGGTCGCCGTAGTTCATGTGGAACTGCGGATCGAAGGGGAAGCCGGGAAGCACCGCGGCATGCACGTTCACCAGCCCCCACCGGGGGTGCTCGGTCAAGAGATGCCCGCCGCACCGCGTGCACCACTTCCGGACCGCGCGCTGGCTCCGGGCGAAGGTGCCGATCAGCATCGCGCCCCGGACGATGGTCACCGCCGTCGGCAGCCAGAGGGTGAAGGCGTTCACCGGGCTCGCAGACCACTGACGGCAGGAGATGCAGTGACAGAAGCCCATCGCCGCAGGCTTTCCCTCGATGCGCAGCTCGATGGCACCACAGAAGCAGCCGCCCACGTAGGCACGCTCGCTCATTGCTACCTCTCCGCCCCTCGTGAGGAGAGATGCGGCAGGCTGCGTGCGTTGCGCCCCGGAGCGCTGTTCGCGACCGGGTCGGTTCAACTGTGCCGCTCAGCGAGCCTCTGCGGATGCGGTGACGGATCCGGCGGCCCGAGGGCGCGGATCGGGAACCCGGTTCTTCACCGCCGGAATCGAACGGAGGTAGGCGAAGATCGCCTTGAGGTCGTCGTCGGTGGCCTCGCGGTAGTTGAACCACGGCATCGGCGGGAGCAGCGGCCGGCCGCGGCCGAGATGACGCCCGTTCCGGATGGTGGCGATGAAGTCCTTCTCGGTCCACGTGCCGAGGCCGGTCTCGGCGTCCGGGGTGAGGTTGCGCGAGAACGAGGTGCCCCACGGCCCGCTGAAGGCGGTCATGGTGTTCCCGAAGGACAGGCCCCACGGCTCGGCGTTCACCGGAGCGGCGGGCATGGGCAGGGTGTCCGGATGTCCGGAGAGCATCCGGTCCATGTCCCAGGCCACGCCCTCCGGGGTCTTCTTCCACGGCGTGTGGCAGTCGTTGCAGCCGCCGATCGTCACGAGATACTTCCCGCGGGCGATCTGCTTCGGTTCCGGCTTGCCGGGTTCTCTGGCGAGAGCCGTGAGGGCAACGAGGGTGGACAGGGCGACGGCGAGGCGCTTCATGAGGGACTCCTTGCGGGGGCGGCGGTGAAGGGTCTTCGGGTCAGCGCTCGACGACGGGAGCCGAGACGCGGGTCGAGGGTTCGAGCGTGGCGATCCAGCTGCGGACCAGCTGCACCGCCGAATCGTCGCCCAGGTGCGTCCCGATGGGTGGCATCTGGTCGGCCGGTGCACGGCTCGACAGACGGTGGAGCAGCGCGCTTCGCTCCGGCTGCCGGGGGCTGATCCGGAGCAGCGGCTCCGCCGCGCCGGCGGGCTGCCAGCGGCTGGGCACGGCGACCGCGGTGGAGCCAGGGCCGGTGCCCTCCCGGGGGACCACCCGCTGCACCAGGTCCAGCCCGACCGAGGCGAGCTCGCCACGGAGGTCGTGGCAGCTGCTGCAGTTTCCGTGGAGGTACCCGAGCGCGGCGCGGGCGAGGTCGCTCGTGGCCTCGATGCGCGGCGGCTTCTCCAGCAACGCCCGCGGGAGGCGGCCCACCATCGCGGTGCTCACGGCGGAGGCGAGGTCCACCGCCTCGGCGGAGGGCTCCTCGCGATGGGGAGCGAGCGGATCGCGGTCCGGCGAGAGCTGCAGCGCGGAGAAGCCGAGCACCGGAGTCCGGCCGGCAGCGTGACAGGCTTCGCAGTCTCCGGTCGACGGGATGTCGTGCGCCGAGCCAGCGGCGAGCCGCACCGCGGTCGGAACGCCGCTGGCCGGCGCGAGCACGGCCTCCGAGCCGTCAGCGGTCCAGCGATAGGTGGCGTAGATCCAGGAGCCGTCGACGCGGCGCTCCATGTACCGGGTCTCGACTCGCCGGCCGTCGAAGGAGAATTCCTTCCACAGCCGGGTCCCGGCCGGGAAGACCCAGGCATCGGGATCGGAGGCATCGATGGACCGCCCGGGCGGGAGGAGAATCCACCGGCGCTTCGTCGCCCCATCGGTCCACAGCGGGTACTGGGGCGTCCAGGTCCGGACGCCCGGGGTGAGGGTCCGTGCGCCGGGGTCCGCGTAGAGCCCGGTGTCAGCGAGCCGGGGAGGAGCCTCCCGCCGCGGCTTGCCGAGCGCCGGCCGCGCGCCCACGAGCACGAGCAGCGCGAGAACGGCGGCGAGGGTCCGCGCCGGACGTCCATTCCGGCGGCATGCGGGCAGACCCCTGGCCCCGGCGTCCACCCGCGCGGGGTGGCGCCCTGTGATGCGGTCCTGGCGCACCGGTCAGCTCAGCTCAGGGGAATCTGCTTGGCGTGGCGCGCGAGCCACTGCCGGAAGGTCTGGAGTCCCGGGTACAGCGCACGGGCCTGGTCGATGGGTCGGGCCGCGCGGAACTCGCGCTCGAAGTCGTGCTTGTACTGGAACATGTTTCCGAGATCGTCCGCTCCGGGGAAACCGAGCTTCCGGTAGGCGTCGAAGTCCATGGCCTGGTAGCGCACCGGCTGACCCAGCGCCGTGGAGAGCTCCGCTGCCATCTGGGTGCCGGTCAGGTGCTCACCGGCGATGCCGACGGTGCGACCGATCATCTCCTGGCCGCGGCGAAAGACGCCGAAGGCGCAGTGACCGATGTCCTCGGCCGCGATGCCGGGGAGCTTCATGTTGCCGAGCGGCAGCGCGAGCACCAGCTGGCCCGACGCGTCCTTCTTCGGGCCCGCGCCGAAATAGATGAAGTTGTCCCAGTAGAAGGACGTGACGAGCAGCGTGGTCGGCACCTTCGCCTCGGCGAAGAGCGCGTCCGCCTCGCCCTTCCCGTCGAAGTGGGGAACCTTGTACTTGCCCTGAAGCGTCGGCATCCGGTCGTCCGAGAGCGGGACCCGGAGGCGCGTGTCCTCGAGGGTGGACCAGATCACGTGCCGCACGTCCGCGCGCGCCGCGGCCTGGGCCATGTTGCGCGCCTGGGCAATCTCCTTCTCGGCCGAGAAGTGCTCCCAGAAGTTGGTGATGCAGAACACGCCCGTGGCTCCGGCGAACGCACGGTCGAGGCTGGCGGGATCGTCGGCGTCGCCTGCCACGACCTCGGCACCCTGCGCGGCGAGCGCGCGTGCCTTGTCCGAGTCCGGCTTGCGGGTGATCGCGCGGACCGTGAAGCCGTGCTCCGGGTCCTGGAGAATGGCGCGGACGAGTCCGCCGCCCTGAGCGCCGGTGGCGCCCACCACTGCGATGACTGGAGTCTTCGAGGCCATGACGCACGTCTCCTGCACGGGGGCGAAGTCTGCAGCCCCCGTCTTTCACATCGGCCCGGACGGGACCACCCCGCCGGCGCGGCCGCTGTCGGTTGAGGCGTGGCTTATACGGACCGGGGGGCCGGCCCCGGAACCCTCGTAGATGCACAGGGGTTGTGCGAATCTGCGGGAGGCCCATGGACTGGAATGATCTCCGGTACTTCCTGAGCATTGCCCGGTCCGGGTCCCTGGCGAAGGCGGCCCGCGAGCTGTCGGTGGAGCACACCACGGTGAGCCGGCGGCTGGGGGCACTGGAGGAGGACCTGGGCACCCGCCTCTTCGCCCGCGGTCCGTCGGGCCTGGTCCTCACCACCGCCGGCAAGAACATGCTGCCCATCGTCCAGGACATCGCGGACCAGATCTCCTCCATCGAGCGCTGCGTCACCGGGCTCGACGGCCGGGTGGCAGGGAACGTCCGGCTCACCATCCCGGAGTCCGGGAATGGCTATTTCACGCACCGGCTCCGGGAGCTGCGGAGCCGGCATCCCGAGCTGGTGATCGAGCTCATCAGCGACAACCGCCCGCTCGACATCCGCCGGGGAGAGGCGGACATCGCGGTACGCTTCGCGGCCGTCCCGGACCAGGACCTCGTCGTCCGGAAGCCGGGGAAGGCCGGCTGGTCGCTGTACGCCTCCCCGTCGTATCTCGCGCGGAAGGGGCCGCTGGCCTCGGTGAACGACGTCACCGGGCACGAGCTCATCGGCTACGCCGACCTCCTGGCGATGGTCGAGGGCGAGCAGTGGCTCCGCTCGCTCAAGCCTCCGCCGGCCGTGGTGATGCGCGGGAACAGCATCACCGGGGTCGCCCGCGCCGCGGTGGAGGGGATCGGGATCGCTCCCCTGCCCTGCTTCGCTGCGGCCCAGGAGAGTGGGCTCGTTCGCATCACCCCGGAGATCATCGGCGAGCGGGAGATCATGCTGGTGGTGCACCCGGACCTGGTCCGCGTGGCACGCGTCCGCGCGACGATGGACTTCCTGATCGAGCTGCTCCACCGCGAGGCTACGCTGTGGAGCGGCAGGAACGCTCCGGACCCCGGCTGAGCGCGGCGGCCGTCGCCTACGACTGCGAGATCACTTCTGCGCGGGCAGATACGGCTTGTCTGGAGGCAGAACCGCGAGCGCCCGCGCCGCGACCTTTCGACCAATTTCCATCCCCGCATCGTTGTCGAAGCGGTAATGGATTCCTGCATAGATCCGCGACTCCGCGGCCTGGCGCGCCAACGCCGCGTAGCGACCCTTCTCGTCTGGGAACGCAGCGTCGAGGACGGTTCCGAATGCAGTCGACACGCAGCCGTGATTGCCCGGGTACGACGGATGGTTGGGCAAGCCGATCGCAAGCCGGATGTCCGGATCGACATGCGTCGGCCGCGGCAGCCAGTAGGTGTACTTGCCGTCGTGGCAGGCGATGAAGGCATCGATGACGGCCATGTGCGCCTGCGCGAGGACCCGGGCTGCCTCGGGGTCGCCCAGGCGGTGTGCGCTAATGGCCTTGCGTGCAACGTCGTTCCAGACGCCCGCAGTATACGAGCCGGAGGTTTGCTCCCAGAACTGGGCGATGCGCAGTTGCTCGGTCGTCCGATGGTCCGAGGTCGACCGCACCTCCGCGAGCGCCGCCTTGAACTCCGGGGAGTCCAGCGAGGGCGGCGGCGGGGGTCGAAACTCCGCAGAGCTGTTCAGGAAGAATGGGCGCATCTCGCCGAGTCGCGGGAAGATCGGTGGCTGGGAGCTGCTCACCCACTTGTCGCGCGCCGTGGGCACGGTGCCGGTCCACGCCAGATCGAATCGATCGGTCTTCGCCAGTGCAACGACGTCAGCACCCGCTGTCTGCCCGACCTGGACACCTGACGAGAAATCGTCGCGCGGAGTGCCGGAGCCCACCGCGGCGGATTCGCCCGCAAGTCGCGCCTCGATCGCTGACGCGTCTTTCGGGAAGGCGTACGCCAGAACCGCCGCCGCAGCGCCGGCCGCCGCACCATCCGGTTTGCGGCCCTGCTGGGCCGCCGCCCGGATGGCGTTGTTGATGGCAAGGTTGAGATACGCCAGCACCCGTGCAGATCGCTGCTGGCCGACCTGATTCCGGGCTATCAGCTCACAGGCGTACTCGTTCCAGCGCATCGTTGCCGTCGGCATCGCCCAGGGTGCCGACGCGCCGGCAGTTTCCGCCGACTCGACCCCCGGAGTCCGCACGGTGCCGGCGCATGCCCCCGTCGCCGCCACGATGCCGAAGGATCCGCACACAACGAGAGCTCGCCGGCACCTGCGCAAGCGCGCCCTCGACACTTCGCACAAGGATGGATTCATGTTTCCCCGCCGATCCGCACCGGCGCGGCACCCCCATCCGTGCGGTGCATCGGGTCACCTACGCCTCGAGAGTCTGGGGAACAATCCAGCGAACGCGGGTGGAGCTTCCATTCGCATTGGAATTGCCCGAGGCCTGACCGGACGGTCAGGCCGGCTGGAGGAACCGGGCGATGACCCGCTTCAGCCCCACGGTGCGGAAGCGGACGGTCAGCTTCGCGTTCGGTCCCGAGCCGTCGCAGGCCATCACCTCGCCCTCGCCGAACTGGGCGTGGCGGACGCGCATGCCGATGACCGAGCCGTCCTCCATGTATGCCGCATCCTGGGCATAGCTCCGGTCGATCCTGGGCCCCGTGTCGTCGTGGCGAGGCCGGCGCTCCGGCCGGCCGTAGGACGGCCCGGGCGGCGGAGCGCGCAGCTCGGGCTGGAAGTCGAACAGCTCCTTCGGCACCTCGCGGAGGAAGCGCGAGGGCGGGTTGAAGCGCAGCTCGCCGAAGAGGGACCGCGCCTGGGCCAGCGAGAGCAGTAGCCGCTTCCGGGCCCGGGTGAAGCCGACGTAGCAGAGGCGTCGCTCCTCGCCCATCTCCTCGTCGTCGCCGAACTCGTCCAGCGCGCGCTGGTGGGGGAAAACGCCGTCCTCCATCCCGGGGAGGAACACCGCGTCGAACTCGAGGCCCTTCGCCGCGTGGAGCGTCATCAGCGAGACCCGGCCCTCGCCCGCCTCGGCATCGGCCTCGGCGACCAGGCTGATCTGCTCCAGGAAGGCCTGGAGCGGGGGTGCCTCGGCCTCGAGCGCCTCGGGTCCCGGTGGGGGTCGGGCTGCTCGCTGGAGATCGAACTCCTGGGCGGCGCCCACGAACTCGCGAAGGTTCTCGGCCCGGCCGAGCGACTCGTCGTCGCCGGCCTCCACCAGCGACTCGACCAGCCGGGTCTCCTGGAGCATCCGCTCCAGGGCCGCCGCCGAGGAGGGCGCCTCGACCGCGAACTGCACCAGCGGCTCCAGCAGCGCGCGAAAGCCGCGAAGGCGCTTCTGGGCAGTGGGCTGGAGCGTGGGAATGGACTCCACCTGGTCGAGCGCCTCCCAGAGGGACAGGCCCTGGTCCGCCGCCCAGGCGCTGAGCCGCTCCTGCGTGGTGTCGCCGATGGCGCGGGCGGGGACGTTGATCACCCGGAGCAGGTCGGCGTCCGAGCGCGGGTTCGCCATGAGCCGGAGGTACGAGGCGGCGTCCTTGATCTCCGCGCGCTCGTAGAAGCTCCGGCCGCTCACCAGGGTGTAGGGGACCCGCGCCAGGCGCAGCGCCTCCTCCAGGACGCGGCTCTGGGCGTTCACCCGGAAGAACACGGCGATCTGGTCGTAGGAGACGAAGTCCTCCCGGTGCAGCGCATGGATCCGGCGGGCGACCTCGTGCGCCTCCTCCCGTTCGTCCCTGGAGATGAGGAGGTGCAGCTGCTCGCCCTTGGGTCGGTCGGTCCACAGCCGCTTGGGCATCCGGCGCGGGTTCTGGGCGATGACCGCGTTGGCCGCATCGAGGATGTTCCCGTCGCTGCGGTAGTTCTGCTCGAGCTTCACCACCCGGGCGCCGCGGTAGAGGTCCGGGAACCCGAGGATGTTGCTCACCTCGGCACCCCGCCACCGGTAGATGGACTGGTCGTCGTCGCCCACCACCACCAGGTTCGACCCGGGCGGGGGAGCCACCAGCTGCAGCAGCTCGTACTGCACCGGGTTGGTGTCCTGGAACTCGTCCACCAGCACGTGCTGGAAGCGAGCCCGATATTTCTCCAGGGCCTCGGTGTCCTTCCGGAGCAGCTCGACCAGGAGGAGCAGCAGATCGCCGAAGTCCACCGCGTTCGCCGCCCGGAGCAGCTTCTGGTAGGCGCGGTAGGCACGCTGGACCGCGAGGCCACGGTAGTCGTCCGGGGAGACCCGCTCGACGTCGGGCCCTCGCCCCGCATTCTTCTCCACGTCGATGCGCCGGAGCACGTCACGCGGGTTGAGAACCGGGTCCACCCGCTCCTCGCGCATCGCCCGCTTGACCAGCTGGAGCTGGTCCGTCTCGTCGTAGATGACGAAGGAGCGGGTGAGGCCGACCTTCTCCGCCTCGCGCCGGAGAATGGTCGCCGCCGCGGAGTGGAACGTGGCCACGTTCAGGTCGGACGCCCACGGGCCGAGCAGGGCCTCGAGGCGCTCGCGCATCTCCCGCGCCGCCTTGTTGGTGAAGGTGACCGCGAGGATGCGCCAGGGAGGGACCCGGCGGGCGAGCACCAGGTGGGCCACGCGACGGGTGATGACGCGGGTCTTGCCCGAGCCAGCACCGGCCAGGACGAGAAGCGGTCCCTCCCCGTGGAGGACTGCTTCACGCTGGGGTGGGTTCAGGTCCTCGAGAAGTTGATCAGGAGATGTGAGCGGCGACGGCCCGGACATCGGAGCCGGGCACCCTCGCACTCCTTCGCTCCGGATTCCAGACGGCTGAGCTCCCACCCCTCGGGCCCAGGGGCGAGCGGCTCCACGGCCGCGGCCGCCAAGCGGGGCCGCGCACTCTTCGCCGGGAAGGCGCGCTGCGCCAGCTGCGTGCCGCCGCTCTTCACCGAGCCAGGCTGGAACCTCCACACCGCCGAGGAGCTGGGCGTCGACGACGGGCGCTTCGAAACGCTCGAAAGCGAGCTGCAGCGTCGTTGCACCGTCAACAATTGTCACGTCGATCGAAAGCCAGCGTGGTGAGCGTGCAGGCGCGCTCACCTGACGCGCCTCGACTTGTGAGCCGGACGCGCGGCGAGAACTCTCGCCGGCCGCGCCGCCACCACATCTCGGGGCCTGATCGCGTCCGGCGCAGCGCGGCCCCGGTACCACGGAGGGAACTCGATGCTCACGCGCAGGCTCCTGCTTCTGCTGCTTCTCGCGCTCGGCCTACCGGTCCGCGCCGGTGACGACGGCGACCGAGGGGATCGGGGCGAGGGAGGAAAGAAATGGGTGGCGTCCTGGGCGACGTCACCCGCGACCTTCTTCACCTACGTCGCGCCGCTGGAGCCGTTCGTGCTCCAGCCCGGCCAGGATATTCACTACCGGGCGGCGAACATCCAGCCGGACCTCGCCTTCCCCTTCCCCAACGCGAAGACCACCGGGGCGACGGCGATCGACCAGACCTTCCGGTCCATCGTAAAGCCGGACCTCTGGGGAAGAACGATCCGCATCCGCTTCTCCAACGTCTTCGGAAGCAAACCGGTCACGTTCAAGAGCGTGACCGTGGGACTTCAAGAATACTCGGCCAACGTGGTCAAGGACACGCTCACCGCGGTGACCTTCGGCGGGACCGGCTCCGTCACCATCCCGGCCGGGCAGCGGGTGTGGAGTGATCCGATCCGGCTGTGGTTCGTCCACGGCGCGGACGACCCGGACGTCCAGGGCCGGAACCTCGCGGTCAGCTACGCGGTCCAGGGCGACAGCGGACCGATGACCTACCACTCGGGAGCGAACCAGACGTCCTTCATCACTCCCCAGGGGAGCGGAGACCACGCGTGGGACGAGGACGCGTTTGCCTTCGAGTACACCACGACCTCCTGGTTCTTCGTGGAGACGCTGGACGTGAAGGCGTCCAAGGACACCGTCGTCATCTGCGCCTTCGGCGACTCGATCACGGACGGCACGCACACGACCCTGAACATCAATGACCGATGGATGAACGTGCTCTCCCGGAGGCTGCACAATGCCTACGGGAACAAGGTGAGCATCGTGAACGAGGCCATCGGCGGGAACAGGGTCTCGAATCCGGCGGTGCCCAACGCTGCGTCGGGTCCGGCGGCCGTCGACCGGCTGGATCGCGACGTGCTCGGCCTCTCGGGCCTGACCGACGTCATCTGGCTCGAGGGGATCAACGATCTCGGGGCCCTTCATCCCACGGACGACATCATCGCCGGCTACAAGGACGTGGTGAGCCGGCTCCACGCCGCGGGCGTGAAGGTGTACGGCGGCACGATCGTCTCGGCGCTGGGCGTCTTCGGGGTGCCCTTCCCCACCATTGACAACGGGCCGGTCGCCGAGGCCGGGCGGCAGGTGCTGAACGACTTCATTCGACACTCGGGGACCTTCGACGGGGTGGTCGAGTTCGACGTGGCCACGCTCGACCCGGCCACCGGGAACATGAAGGAGCCCTACCTCCCGAACAGCCAGTTCACCCAGCTGCCCTGGGACTACCTGCACCCCAATCACGCCGGCTACAACGCCATGGGACTGGTGGTCGACATCACGCCCTTCGCGCCGAAGAAGCACGGGCACGGCCACCACGACGACTGATTCCGTGCCGGGGACGCCGGATCCTTCGCGGGTCCGGCGTCCCGGCACATGCAGCCAGGCATGGCGGCCGAGGATTCGCTGCCGATGCCGTCCGTCTCGGCCGGGCTCAGTGTCCCCCCGACGCGCCGTCCACCGGCGAGGTCACCCATGGAGCGAGCGCGAAGCACGCCGCCATCACCGCGTAGCCGATCGTCCACGGCCAGGCAGGCGTGAGCGAGAGCACGGTGTCCGCCGCGGTCCAGCGGTAGGAGTGGATCAGCCCCACCGCGGAGAGCACCGCGCCGCCGAGGCACCACAGCGCCGCCTGCCGGAAGCGGCGCTCGATGACGCCGACCGTCGCCGCGGCCAGCAGGACGCTGCTCAGGATGAACCCCTGCTCGAGGCGGAGCGCGCCGTCCATCCACAGGTCGGCCCGGAGGAAGCGAGCGAGCAGGTCCGCGGAGAACGGCGGGCCTCCGGGGGTGCCCAGTCCCGCGGCGTGTAGACCCGACTTGGCCATGTACACGCCCCAGGCGGCGAGGCTCGGCAACAGGCCCACCACCACGGCCGGCGCGTGGGCTCGCGGCGTCGCCTGGAATGCCTGCGCGCCCATCACGATGCCGATCCACAGGACGATCGCCATCCCCGCATCGATGGGAACCGCCCAGGCGATCCACTGCACCGTTCCGGTGAGGCAGATGAGGGTCATGAACGCGCCGTTGAGCACCGAGTATCCGGCACGCGCGCCCAGCGCCTTCCACCCCGGATGCCCGATGTAGAGGGTGGTCGGAAAGCACGACCCGAAGGCACAGGCGGCGAGCGTTCCCACGCCGTTCACCGCGAGGGAGATTCCGGCGGGGTACTCGTCGCCCGCTGCGCGGGCCGACTCGATGTTCTCGATCGATCCCACGGTCGCGAAGAGCCCCATCGGGAGGATGACCGAGAAGTAGGTGGCCCAGTATCCGCCAGCGAACGCGTCGACCAGGGCGCCGAGCACCGGGATCGGCGGATGGAAGCTGGGTCCGGGCGGCGTGCTGCCCGAAGGAGCGAGGCCGCTGAGCCAGGCGAAGCACGTGCCGAGCGCGATTGCCACCAGCCCTCCCGGCAAGCCGCCGCGGAAGCGGACCCGGCCGAAATAGACCAGGAGGATGATCGCCAGCGTACCCAGCCCGATGATCGGCCGGGCGTAGGCCCGGAACAGGAACCCGATGGCGATGAAGGTCAGCGCGATGCCGGCCAGCGTGGAGAGCAAGGCCGCGCGCGGGGTGGACCTCCGGATGCGCTCGGACACCGTGCTCCCGAGGAGCTCGATGGCACCGGACCCGAAGCAGGCCACCAGGCCGGCGTGCCACGCCACCAGAGCCGGATCCGGCAGGCCCGCGGCCTCCGCGGCCAGCTTCGCCGGGAGCATCACCAGGAAGACGTGCGCAAAGAGCGAGACGGTGTTGATCCCGTAGGGCAGCGCGCACACGTCGTTCCGGCCGGTGGCGCGCGCGAGCCGCATCGCCTGCCAGGCGTAGAAGAGATTCCCGACCAGCAGCGAGACCGCAGCGCCGGGGAGGATGCGTCCGTAGACCAGCGCCTCGGGGAATCCCAGCACGGTCCGGCAGAGCTCGGAGAGCACCAGCAGCTGCACCAGGTTGTCCAGCGCGAGGCCGAAGAACCCGTCGATGTCGCCGCGCACGAACCAGCGCATCTGCCCCATCGGTGTGGAAACATCGCACGTCGGCGCAGTGAAGGAGAGGCCGATTTCTCGTTCAGATGCGACGGGGCGGTACTCTGAGCGGATGACTGCACGTTCCTTCTCGCCGCTGCTCTGGATGTCGGCGGCTGGCCTCCTTTCCATCTTGACGCTGTCGGTGCCCGCCGGCTGCAGCAGCACGCCCCCGAACGTCGGCGCCGCCTGTGTCGCCGATGGAGGTGGTTGCGATCCGGGTCTCTTCTGCGACACGCAGGTCGACGGCGGCTACTGCACCACGCCCTGCAGCGTTTCCGGATCCACCGAGGCTTGCCCGGAGCAGTCGGTCTGCGCCTCGATCAGCAGCGGGTCGGGAACCCAGTGCGCCCGCATCTGCAACGTCCAGAGCGACTGCCGCTCCGACCTCGAGTGCAACGGCGTCACTGGCAGCAGCCTCAAGGCCTGCCGGCCGAAGCAGTGATCGACCGGCGAGGACCGAACCTCAGGCGGTGAGCCGCGGAAGCAGCTCATCTGCCACCGCAGTCACCCGAGCCGCGAGCGCCCGAGCCTCGCCGAGAAGCTGCTGCTTCCGCGCCGAGCGATTCCCGAGGACGAAGAACAGCCGCGCGTCGCGGACCGCCTCCGCCCTTCGCGCGAGGAAGCGCCGGGTGAAGAGCGCCAGGGGGAGTGCCACCACGGCGAGACCCACGGCCCACCAGGGTCCGAGCCAGAACCCCACGGCCACCGCGAGTGCGGCGACGTAGACCGGCCCGAGCACCAGAGCGGCGAGGAGCTTCACCGTCGCCACCATGTCCGGCGCCGTACCGGCGATCCGGAGCGCCAGGCGCGTGCCGAGGACGGGCAAGGCGAAGACCACCACCCCGAGTGCCGCGAGCGGAAGCCCGAGCACGAGGGCGACCAGGTTCCGGAGCACGAACCGGAGCACCGTCCACGGCCGGTAGCGGATGCCGAGATCGGCCGCCTCTGCCCGGGTCAGCGCGAGCCGCCGCTGCAGGGCGAGCACTTCCTCGGTGAGCTCCTCGGCGCGCTCGGGCTGCTCGGCGCGGAGGAGCGCCAGGCCCCGGGCGAACAGTCGTTGCCGCTCGGGGTCCCGCGCCGGCGCGTCGGTGGCCAGGACGTAGAGTGCGTCGGCGGCCTCGATCAGCCGGAGGTCCTCCCAGCCGGCGAGGTCGAGGGTGTGCGCGCGGAGGGCCACCGCGATCCGCTCGGTGAGGGCACGGACCGGCGCGGGTTCCGCCGGGCCTGGCGACACCTCGAGCGCCGGTCCGAACTCGACGCGAACCGCGCTCCGGAAGCGGCCCTTCTCCGCGTAGGTGAGCCCCACCGGGACGATGCGCACCGGCACTCCGGCCTGGAGCGCCAGCCGCGCAGCACCGGTCTTCAGCGCGCCCAGCGACGGCTCGGAGTGGCTCCGACCCTCCGGGAAGAGGGCGATGGCCCGACCACCGGCGAGCCCGCGGGCGGCCGCCCCGAGCGCCTCGACGTTCTCGCGCATCCGGGAGGGGTCGTCCTGTGCGCGCACCACCGGGAGCGCTCCCAGCGCGCGGACCAGCGCTCCGAGCACCGGCATCCGGAAGATGGGCTCCTTGGCCAGGAAGGTGAGCGGACGCGGGGAGACCGCGATCATCAGCCCCGGATCGACCAGCGCATTGGGGTGGTTGCCCACCAGCAGCAGCGGCCCGTCGGGCAAGGCTGGACCGGCGCGCTCGATCCGGTAGAAGCATCGGAGCGCCAAGGCCAGCAGTCTCCTGATCACTCCGTAGAGACGCGGGGTGGGCCCGGAGGCACCGCCGGTCGAAGCGGGCGCGGCATTGGACCCGGTCCCCTTCATCGGCTCGGCATTCCACCCAGCTGAAATGATCTCGTCACGGTCTTTCCGAGCTGGGCCCATCCGGAGCCGAGCCCGGGATCTTTCGATCCTGCCACTCACGCCTGCCCGGCGGGCGAACTACCCTTCGCCCGCTTCGGGGAGGCAGGGGTGGCCGTGCCGAGAGGCAGCTGGCGGAGTGCGATCGTCGTGCTCGCGGTCCTGGGCGGCTCCGGCTGCCTCGGCGTCAGCGCGGACGGGGAGTGCGGCGGACGCGGCGAGCGTTGCTGCGGCGGATCGTCTTGCGGCACCGGGCTCGTCTGCGGCCCCGTGCAGGTCTGCGCCCCGGCGACGTTCACGGTCGGCGGCAGCGTCGACG